>JAUPTY010000111.1 GCA_030917845.1 Actinomycetota bacterium
CCCTCCATGTTCGTGCCGGGGCGGATGCCCTGATCGGTCGTGTAGGTGTCGCCGTTGACCTGGAAGGGAGCGATCTCACGTTCGAATCGTCCTTCTTCGGTCGCCTGCTGCGCAAGGGCATGCGAGCGAACCGCCAGCTCGTCGAGCTTCTCCTTCGGGATGTTCCACTGGTCGGCGATCATTTCTGCCGAGATGCCCTGATTGACGAGGTCGTACTTCTCCATCAGTTCCGGCGAGTAGCCGAAGCCATATTCACCCATCACCTTGGCGGCATCGCCGAAGGAGATGTGGCCCATGTGCTCGACGCCGCCGCCGATCATCACGTCATGGACGCCGGAAGCGATCATTGCCGCAGCGTAATTGATCGCCTGCTGGGCGGAACCGCACTGGCGGTCGATCGTCGTGGCCGGGGTCTCGATCGGGAACCCGGCTTCGAGCCAGGCGTTGCGACCGATGTTGAGGCTCTGCTCTCCGAACTGCTGGACGCAGCCTGCGACCACATCTTCAACTTCGGCGGGGTCGATTCCGGCCCGTTCGATCAGGTTCTTGTAGGCGTGAGCGAGGAGGTTTGAGGGATGGACATCCTTGTAGTAGCCCTTTTCCTTGTGACCTCGGCCGACCGGGGTACGGACCGCCTCCACGATTACGACTTCACGACCGCCGAACTTGCTCATTTGCTGCCTTTCTCGGTTTCCACTCGAAGTAAAAAAGCTTGTGACAATCGTAGCTGATTGACTCGTCAGTCAATCTCGGCTGCCTCACGATCTCTCTAGGGTTTGAACCGATGAGCGGAACGCCATACCCATTTGTCGCGATTGCCGGTAGCGGCACGATCGCAACCGGTCTCGCGGCCCTCGCTTCGACCTCTAGTCCCCGGGTGGTGATGCTGGTCAGATCAGAGGATTCAGCAAAGCGGGCCCTTGCGGCGGTCGAAAAGGCCAGCCGGAGAATTCCTGGCGCGGACCTCTCGAGAGTGACCGCCACCATGGACCTCGAAGACCTTGCCGAAGCCGACCTCCTGGTGGAGGCTGTCGTCGAAGATGCGATGGTCAAGGCCGACCTGCTGCGCCGGGTGGCCGAGACCGCCCCGGGCGCTGACCTTGCGACCACCACTTCCTCCCTTTCGATCACCGATCTTGGTCGCGGTTCCGGCCGTCCGGAACGGGTCTACGGTCTGCATGTCTTCAACCCCGTTCCGGCGATGAAGCTGGTCGAGCTGATCTTTCCCGACTCGCTGGGGGATGACGTAGCGGAGCGGGCCCGCGACTGGTGCCACATCCTCGAGAAGACGGCAGTCGAGGTGCCGGACACCGCCGGTTTCGCGGTCAACCGGCTGCTTTTCCCGTACCTGTTCGACGCGGTCCGGTACCAGGAGAGAACCGGAATCGAAGCAGCCGCGGTTGACCAATGCATGACTCTGGGCGTGGCGCATCCGATGGGTCCGCTGGCCCTGCTCGACCTGGTCGGCCTGGACGTATCGGTCGCGATCGGCGAGGCCCTGAACGCCGAATCAGGAAACCCGGATCACCTCGCCCCGGTCACAGTCCAGGAACTGGTCTCAACCGGCCACCTCGGCCGTAAGTCCGGTCGAGGCTTCTACGATTATTCGTAGTTCCGGCTGATCTTCGCGGCCAGTTCGAAGTCTTTGTCTGTCAAGCCGCCTTCGGCGTGGTTGGTGATGGCTACCGTCACCACGTTCCAGGAGATTCCGAGATCGGGATGATGATTCATCGCTTCTGCGGGTTCGACCAGCGAATCAACAAACCTGATCGACCCGACGAAGTCTTCGAACTCGAATTCCCGCGTGATGATCCGGCCCTCAAGCGACCAGCCTTCGAGTTCGGCGAGACAGTCCTGGATGCTCTGGTCATCTAGAAGGGTCATGCCCCGAGCGTACCCTTAGAACGGGAGACTAATCAGGGCGAAGCGGAGGCCGGGGACGGCTTCGGAGGCCGAGATGGCTGCGAACACGGAGATCACGGCGATGGCGATCATGCCTCCGTACTCGATGATCTTTGCGTTCGAACCGAGGTGGCCGCGCTCGCCGGCGATCACCAGAAGTCCGCAAATACCGCCGCCGATCAGACCGCCGAGGTGACCGCCGATGCTGATGCCGCTGATCGTGAAGGTCAGCAACAGGTTGATGCCGATGATCAGGCCGAGTTCTCTGGCCACATTCCCGAGGCCACGGCCGTAGGCGATTATGAAAGTAGCCGCGAAGAGGCCGAACACTGCGCCCGAGGCACCGACGGTGATCGCGATGTTGGAGCTGAGGAGGATCGCGCCAAGCGAGCCGGCCAGAAGCGAGGCGAAATAGATCATCAGGAACCGGACCGTGCCGACCGACGGTTCCAGGATCCGGCCCAGGAAGTAGAGGGCGATCATGTTGAAAGCGATGTGCATGAAGCCGGCATGCAGGAAGCCCGCGGTGAGCAGCCGGTAGGTCTCGCCGTTTCCGACCGCTGCCCCGATCAGTCCGTAGTCATTGATCAGACTGGAACTGGTCGAGCTGAAACCACCCGATCCGGTCGCCATCTCAGCCAGGAATACGACCACGTTGATCGCGATCAAGGTGATCGTGGCCGGGTAGCCTCCGACCTGGGATACCGCCGCCGGTCCGGTCCGAACCCTCGTTTTCTCGCTCGCGCACTCAGGGCAGCGCATACCGACCGGGGTCGGCGTCATGCAGTCGGGGCAGATCGGCCGACCACAGCTTGAACAGGAGACTCCGGTCTCCTCATTGGGATGGCGGTAGCAAGTAGCCAAGATTGAGAATCCTACTGAGGCGCCCACCTCCGGCGTTCCTGTGAGAATGGGCGCCAATGGAGAGGACCGCATACGCCCGGTTGTACGCGACGGTTGTCGGTGCCGCGCTCGTTCTGCTCGGTTTCGCCGGATTGCTGCAGAACACCGAGTTCGACGCCCGCGAACTGACCAGCGAGCTGTTCGGCTTCTACACGATCAACGGCTGGGCGAACCTTTTCCACATCGCCGCCGGGCTGCTCGGCCTGCTCCTCGCGCGGCCCCTCCCCCGCCTTTACGCCATGCTCGCCGGCCTGGTCTTCACCGGCCTCGGCGTGTGGGGAATCGTCGCCACGAACGGCACCTGGCTTCTGGGTGAACTGCCGGCGACCCGCTGGGTCAACCTGATCAATCTTCTGGTCGGGATCTCCGGCATCGTCGCCTATGCCGCAAGCCGTTGGGACCGGATCGTCGCCTGGTCTGGCGGTCTCGGGGGCAGGCTGGAAGCACGAGCCGAATTCCGCCGCCAGAAGCGGCGTCGCCGCAAAATCCGCAAACGCAAGGCCGCGGGAGACAACTGAGTGCCGATTAACCCCGATATACGGGGCTAATCAACACTCAGATGGCTCGCTCAGCGGAAGCGGCTGCGTCGGCGGATGCCGACCAGAATCAGGGCACCGGTCGCAACTCCGCCAGCGGCAAGGGCAGACACGGGGCGGATCCAGTTGCGGGGATCACGCAGGGACTCGAGTTCGCTCTCGGTCAACTCATCGGCCCAGTCGCTCAAATCAGATGCGGCGGCGTCGGTAATCGCCGAAAAGGTGTCGTGCAGCCGGTCGGACATCCGCTGTGGCGGGTCGACCGGCCGGAGCGCATCCGCCAACAGGCTTTCGAGCCAGATCTCATCCATGCTCAATTGGGGCCCCCTCCGCTTCGAGAAGTTCCTGAAGCTGCTTGATCGCGCGATGGATCAGCACTTTGGTCGCTCCATCGGACTTGCCCATGGCCCGGGCGATCTCCCGGTTGTCCATGCCCAGGGCAAAACGCATCACCAGCGCTTCGCGACGATCGTCGGGAAGCTCCTGGAGATTCTCGATTACCGCCCGCAGCTCGGCTCTGCCCTCGACCAGATCCTCGGTCGAATGCCTGGCGGCCGGCGGTTCGATGCTGTCGAGCGGCGTCTGTGGCTTCCGGGAACGGTCGCGGTGATAGTTCGCCGCCAGGTTGTGGGCGATCCTGATCAGCCAGGGTCGCAAAGGCCGACCGTCGGATTCCCGCCTCGCCTTGGGAAAGTGGCGGTACGCCTGGAGAAAGGTCTGCTCGGTCAGATCCTCGGCGTCGTGATGATTGCCGATCCGGTAGACGGCATATGAGTAGACGTCTTTCAGATGGTCGCGATAGAGCTGTTCGAAAGCCCGATCGGTCTCGGCCTTCGACTCCGGGGGGGTTTTGGAATCGCCGGGACCGGACACGCCCGCACCTTATCCCGAAACCGGTTGTTTCCGACCCGGCCATGATCAGGCCGCCCTTCGAGAATGACCGGAACGGCGAAGCGCGGCGACCCACTCATCCGAGCTGATCCTCCCGGTGGCGAGATCGGCGAGACCGGTAAGCGCGGTGGCTGGGCAGCCAGCGGCGGCGACCGTGGCTGCGATCTGCGGCACCGAGTCGAGCGCTTCGGAAGCCTGACCAATCGTCTCGCGGATCTGTTCCGGGGCGCTGCCCTTGCCGAGCAGCTCTCCGGCCCGCCGGTTTCGACTGCCGGAAGCCATCACCGTGGCGAGCAGGTCGCCAACTCCGGCCAGCCCGTTGAAGGTTTCAAGGTCGGCGCCCTTGGTGACCGCGTAGCCGACACATTCGTCCCAGACTGCGGCGGCGGCAATCCCGGCTGCATTGAGGCCGTGGGGTTCGGCCGCGGCGGCGGCCAGCACGGCGGCGTTCTTGGCAGCCCCGGCCATTTCCACCCCGACAACGTCACGGGAGCGTTCACAGACCAGACCGGCCCGGTCGAATACGTCACCAAGCTGGGCCCGCAGGTCGCTGTCGCCGGTGCCAAGCACCAGGGCCGCTGATCCGGAAACTGCTTCACGCGCGTGGGCAGGACCGCCGAGGCAGGAGACTCCGCGCGAACGGATCCGCTCGCTCACATACACGGATGGAAGCTGACCCTTCGGGGCAATCAGGCCCTTGGCCAGCAGAAGCACCCCCGCCCGGTGTCCCACCCGGTCGGCTACTGCACCTACCGCCTGCGGATAGGCAGCAGAAGGTACGGCAATGCAGAGCAGGTCCACGCCGCCGAGTTCAATCTGGCTCGAGGCCCGGACCTCGATCCCCTCGGGCAGCCGGACCCCGGGAAGATAAGTCGAGTTTTCGCGGGCAAGCGCCATCTCTTCAGCCTGAGCCAAGGTGCGGGTCCCGAGCTGGACGTCGAGGCCACCACGAGCCAGCAGAACGGCGACCGCGGTGCCCCAGCTCCCGGCCCCGATGACGGCGGCCCGGCGCATCGGAGGCAGTCCACCGATGTCTTCCCACTGAAGTTCCACATTGGGCCAGATCCTGTCGGTCACTGAAGCCGCGAGGGCCGGCGATGGGTTCTCGGCCTGCGGGAAAGACATTGGCCGGCCGACCCTGATGTCCACCTTGCGCGGGCGGATCCGCAGGCCCCGGCGAACATGCTCGGATCCGGATACCGCGACCGGCAGAACCGGTGCACCGCTGCGCAGGGCCAGGCGGCCGACTCCGCGCTTCGGCTTGCCCAGCGATCCTCTGCGGATCCTCGTACCTTCGGGGAAAATGCAGATCGAGCCGCCCCTCTCGAGGACCTTCTCGGCCGTCTCGATAGCCAGTTCGTCAGCTTCGCCGCGACGGATCGGGAAGGCGCCGACCCGACAGAGCAGGAATCCCTGCCAGCGCTTCTCGAAGAGTTCCACCTTCGCCACATAATTCATCGGCTTGCCCCAAGGCAGGCAGGCACCGATCACGAACGGGTCGAGGAAGCTGCGGTGGTTGGCAGCGACGATCGTCGCGCCCTTGATGTGTGAATTCTGCCGCCCCTGGCGCGAAAGCCGGAAGTAAATGAGGAAAAACGGCTGAAGAATGACCCTCGCCAG
>JAUPTY010000112.1 GCA_030917845.1 Actinomycetota bacterium
ATGGCCGCGGCACCAACGAGGAACTGATCGGCTGGGCAATCTCGGACCGTCGCGACCAGGCGGTCGTGGCGACCAAGTTCGGAATCGTTCGCGGTGAGACCCCTACCGACCGCTCGATCAGCGGCCGGCCCGAGTATGTGAGGGAAGCGATTGACGGCTCGCTGAGGCGCCTCAGGATTGACCACGTCGATCTCTACTACCAGCACCGGGTTGACAAGACGGTGCCGATCGAGGAGACGGTCGGAGCGATGTCCGAACTTGTCGAGGCTGGCAAGGTCAGGTTCCTCGGGCTCTCGGAGGCTTCCGCGGAAACGATCCGGAGAGCCCATGCTGTCCACCCGATTTCCGTCCTGCAATCGGAGTTCTCGCTCTTCGAGCGGGGCCTCGCGGATTCGATCCTGCCGGTTCTGCGCGAACTCGGGATCGGACTGGTTCCCTACTCACCGCTCGGACGTGGCTTCCTGACCGGTCGCTTCCGTTCCGAAAGCGACTTCGACTCCGATGACTTCCGCGCGGCAGATCCACGCATGAGTCGCGAGAACTTCAGCAGGAACCTGGCGATCGTCGAGGCAATCGAATCTCTGGCCGGAAAGTACGAAGCCACGCCGGCCCAGATGGCAATCGCCTGGGTTCTAGCGCAGGGGGAAGACATCGCACCGATCCCGGGGACAAAGAAGGTCTCGCGTCTGGAGGAGAACGCGGCCGCGGCCGACATAAGTCTCGGCGAGGCCGACCTGGCGGAGCTGAACGCGCTGCCACGACCCGAAGGCGACCGGTATGCCGCGACCCTCATGGAGAGCCTCGATGCCTGAGACACAGCTTCCCCCTCCCTTCGGCCAGGAGCACGCCGAGCTTCGGGAAACCGTCGGCCGTTTCGTCCAGAACGAGATCGCTCCCCACATCGATGAATGGGAGGAAGCCCGGCTCTTTCCGCGCGAACTGTTCGATCGCTGCGGCGAACTCGGCTTTCTCGGACTGAAGTTTCCCGAGCAGTACGGCGGCCAGGGCGGCACTTACCTGCATGACGCAATTTGGGTGGAGGAGCTTTCCCGGCGCGGCGCTTCCGGCGGCGTCGCGGCCGGATTGAACGCCCACTCCTCGATCGCGATGCCCCCGATCTTCAAGTTCGGCGATGAATGGCAGAAAGAGCGCTGGCTCACTCCCGGAATCAGGGGCGAGAAGATCGGCGCGCTCGGCATCACCGAGCCGGGAGCCGGCTCCGATGTCGCCGCCCTGCGGACCACGGCCAAGCGCATAGACGGCGGCTACCTCGTCAACGGCTCAAAAACCTTCATCACCAACGGGGTCCGGGCCGACTTCCTCGTCTGTGCGGTCAAGACAACCGAGGAAGGCGGGCACAACGGGATCTCTTTCCTGGTCATTGACACGGACTCGCCCGGATACGAGGTCACCTCGAAACTGGAGAAGCTGGGCTGGCATTCCTCGGACACAGGGGAGATCGCCTTCACCGATCTCGAGGTTCCCGAGGAACATCTGCTTGGCGAGGAGAATGAAGGCTTCCGGCTGATCATGGCCAACTTCGCCTGGGAGCGGCTGTTGATGGCGATCGGTGCGGTTGGCGCCATGGACGGGCTGATCGAGACCTCCATCGCCTATGTAAACGAGCGACAGGCCTTCGGACGGTCAATCGGTTCCTTCCAGGCAATCCGGCACAAAGTCGCTGAAATGGCGACCACTGCGGCCGCAGCAAAGACCCTCACATACGACACCCTGCGTCGCTTCAACGAAGGTGAACAGGTGATCCGTGAGGTCTCGATGGCCAAGCTGATGACCCAGCGGGCCCTGGTCGAGGTCGCCGACGAAGCCCTCCAGATCCACGGTGGCTACGGCTACATGAAGGAGTACGGGATCGAAAGGGCGCTGCGTGATGCCCGGCTCGGGCCGATCGGCGGCGGCACCGATGAGATCATGAAAGACATCATCGGCAAGACATTTGGCCTCTGATCGGGTTGTACCTCACGTGAGGACAAACCTTGAAAGCGCAAAATGGTGCCGCAGATCGGGTAAGGTCGAGGAGTCGCGCCCTGAGGAGCGCGAAGAGGACGGGGAATCGCAGCCGCATCACGGCGGCCAAGCGACGCCTGAGGAGTGCAAATCAACGGCTCACGGTGAGCCGTAACAAAGCAAAGAAGGTCTGGTCTTGAAATCGGGAAACAACAATCTTGTTCTGCGCACGCTGACGATCGCCTTCGCGGCAGCCGCCCTGGCCGCCGCCTGGATCGTGCCGTCGGCGACGGCGGCCCCGATCCTCTCGGCCGCGCCCCTCCCGTCCCTGCCTGACTTCACCGGTAAGGCTTTCAAGGCGACCCCGATCAAGGGCGCGACGAAGGCACCGCAGAACCCCTTCATGGCGAAGGACCCTAAGAGCAACATCCACAACGACACCTGGATGACAGGTACCTACAACTGGCCCGGTCCGCTCGGCAGGAATCTGGTCAGCGATTCAGGAAGCGCCAACAATGGAATCTGCTCGACCATTGCTTTCGACAAGCGAGGCCGGATCGTCACCGTCTGCGTTTCCACGATCGCTCCTCCCCAGGCCCGGATCATCGATCCGGACACACTCGAAGTCCTGGACACCTTCGATCTGCCCGATGCGCCCAAGGTCGATGACACGCCGAACTACCAGAACTTTTCGGCCGGTGGCTATTTCTACCTTGACAATCAGGGTCGACTCGTAATCCCCACCAGGGAAAATCGCATCATCATCCTGGGCCAGACGCCCGACGGCTCCCAATTTCAGCTGATCGACAATCTCGACGTGACCTCCGTGGTCGACCCGGCAACCGAAAGGATGAATTCGGCTCTCCCTGATTTCCAGGGGGACATCTGGTTCGTGGTCAAACAGACGGCCGAGGTAGGAATCATGGATTCGCGGACCGAGGAGATCGGCGTGCTCGATCTGCCTGGCGAGATCCAGAATTCGTTCACCGTCGATCGTGGCGCCGTCTACGTTGCCACCAGCAAACGCCTGTACCGTCTCGGCAAGACGAAGAACGGCAAGCCAAAGATCGACTGGAGTGCCAAGTACCGCAACAACGGCAAACAGAAGCCGTCCAAGGTTGATGCAGGCACCGGGACAACACCTGACGTTATGACCGGCGGCTATGTGGCGATCGTCGACAACGCAGACCCCGAGAACATCGTCGTGTACCGGACCGCGAAAAAGCTGCGCGGCAAGAAGCGCAAGGTCTGCGAGGTTCCGGTCTTCAACAAGGGTGCCAGCGCCACCGAGAACTCGCTGATCACCACCGGCCGCTCGATCATCGTCGAGAACAACTACGGGTACACAGATATTTTCGCTCCCGATGCTGGCAGTGTTGTCACCAAAGCCGGCTTCGCCCGGGTCGATATCCGCAAGGACGGCAAGGGCTGCCGGAAGATCTGGACCAACAAGACGGTCCGCGCACCCTCGGTGGTTCCGAAGATGTCATCGAAGACCGGGTTGATCTACGCCTACACCCGGCCTCCGGACCCGAGCGGATCCCAGGGCTATTACTGGACCGCGATGGACTTCCGGACCGGCAAAACCGTCTGGAACAAGTACGCCGGATCCGGCTTCTTCTTCAACAACAACTACGCCGGCCTGGGCCTCGGCCCCGACGGAACCGCCTACCTCGGAGTAGTGGGAGGAATCGTCTCCCTCAAGGACGGCAGCTAGTCGCAATTTGGTCCTGGCCGGGATCTTGGTGAAATAACCACCAGAATCCCGGCCATCTTTGTTGCCATTTGCATCGTCCGGGCTCATTTGCTCACATCTGTTGCACCTGTAGAACCACGTGTGAGCTTGATCCGGCCAAGATCGCGGGATGACAAAGCAGACCGTTCATTTCCGCAGCCAATGTCTGGACCTGGCCCGTAGGCAGCACGGTGTTGTCGCCAGATACCAGTTGGCCGAACTGGGGGTGCCGGCTGAGACGATCACCTACGGCCTACGGTCGAACTTTCTCTTCCGCGTTTTCACCGGTGTCTACAGCGTCGGTCGACCCGGGATCTCCGAACACGGTCTCTGGATGGCCTGCGTGCTGGCATCCGGACGAGGTGCCGCCCTCGCCGGGCGGACCGCAGCGATCGTCTGGGGATTCCAGAACAGACCTCAATCTCCCGTGTGCGTGGTTCGTCCGGGAAGCGAAGGTCGGAAGGAGTGGGCTCGGCTGAAGGCACACGGGCACAACTCGCGCGCACGGCTCGCAACCAGTCGTTGCCGCTGGCTTGAGGATGAGCACATCACCCGGTTCCAGGGGATTCCGATTCTTCAGCTTGAGCCGCTCTTGCTTCAACTTGCCGGCCAGATGTCTGGAGAGAGCTTTCAATACGCCTTCTGGGAGGCAGACCGGAAGAAGGGGCTCAATGACCGGCGCCTCGAACGCTGCGTTGAACTGAGCCGCGGGCTGAAAGGTGGCGCGGACTTTCGTGAGTCGGTCGACTGTCGCCTGCCACATATCCAGGATGCCCTTTCTCTCCTGGAGGTTCTCCTAATGGACCTGTGTCGCCGGGAACACCTCCCGCCACCAGAGGTCAACCGAAACGAGCAAGGTCACCTCGTCGACTTTCGCTGGTCCGACCGACGGCTGGCGGTTGAAGTCGACGGCTACGAATTTCATCGCGGCCACGGGTCCTTCGAACGGGACGCAGAAAGAGACAATGACCTACGGGCCGCGGGCTGGACGGTCCTTCGATTCACCTACAGGATGCTTAGGTACCGGCCCGATTACGTGAAGGCCACGATCCTCAAAGCTCTTGGCAGCGGAGCCACTGAGAACTTGGCCGGGATAATGGTGAAATAACCACCAAGATCCCGGCCAGGTTGGATTCCTTCCGCTTCATGGGTGGAGTTCCCAGCGAAGTGGGGCGTCAGTCGAGGTTGATCATTACGTGCTTGATCTGGGTGTAGTCCTCGAGGGAGTACATGCTCATGTCCTTGCCGTAGCCGGATTCGTTGTATCCGCCGTGGGGCATTTCCGGAGCCATGATGATGTGGTCGTTGACCCAGACCGCTCCGAAACGGAGGGCATTGGTGACCCTCAGGGCCCGCCCGATGTCACGGGTCCAGACCGATGAAGCGAGCCCGTACTTGGTGCCGTTGGCCCACTTGATCGCTTCTTCCTCGTCGGTGAAGCGCTGGACGGTCATGGCCGGGCCGAAGATCTCGTTCTGGACCATCTCGTCGTCCTGTTTCAGGTCGGCGACCACGGTCGGCTCGACGAAGAATCCGGGCAGGTCCGCCTGCTTGCCGCCGGTGACCACCGAGGCATACGAAGGGGCCCGGTCGAAGAAGCCGGTGACGTGGTCCAGCTGCTTTGCCGAGCTGACCGGTCCGAGGGTCGTGTCGGCCGAATCGAGATCACCCATCACGTAACCCTTCGCTTCGTTGGCGAGGCCGTTGACTACGTCGTCGTAGACCTTCGGTCCGGCGAGGATCCGGGTCGCGGCGGTGCAGTCCTGGCCGGCGTTGAAGAGGGCGGTGCCGGCGATCGTCTCGTAGACGACGTCGAGGTCGGCGTCGTCGAAGATCACCACCGGGGCCTTGCCCCCGAGCTCGAGGTGAACGCGCTTCAGGCTGTCGGCGGCTTCGCGGGCGATCCACTTGCCGGTACCGATCGAGCCGGTCAGAGAAACCATCTTGATGTCCGGGTGGCGGACCAGGGTCGAACCGGCCGGGTCACCGTGACCACCGATGAAGTTGGTCACCCCGGGCGGGAAGATCTCGGCGCAGAGCCGGGCCAGCGTCGCGAGCGTGCTGACCGGGGTTGACTCAGCCGGCTTCAGGACCAGCGTGTTGCCGGTGGCGAGAGCGGGCCCGAGCTTCCATGCGGCCATCATCAGCGGGT
>JAUPTY010000113.1 GCA_030917845.1 Actinomycetota bacterium
ACGGGGGCGTGGTCATCGGTCCAGATGTCGCCTCCGGTCAGTGCCGACCGGATGCGGAGCGCGGTGTACATGGCCAGATCATCCAGTTCTTCCGGTATCGGTGACCGGGCACCTTTGGTCGCCACCAGGATGTTGCCTGCCGAGATCGGCTCGGCCGACCCGACGAGCATCGTGTTGTTGACGGTCACCGGGTCGCGGAGCACGTAGGGCAGGGCCTTCTCGAGGGTGGCGGTGATGCTCTTCTCGAGGTCTTCGTTGTTCTCGGGATGACCGACGTTGATCAGTAGCACCCCGCCCGGCCGCAGCCGGTCGCGGACCAGCTCGAAGAATTCTTCGGTCGCCATGTAGAAGGGAATGTATGGCTGGTGGTAGGCGTCGACCATGATCACGTCATAGACCGGGTCCGCGGCCCTGAGCCATGGCCGGGCGTCCTCGTTGAAGACCTCCATATTCGGGTTTTCGAGGTCGAAATATTCCCTGCCTATATCGGTGAGCTGGCCGTCGATCTCGACCGCGTCCACCTTTGTATCGGGAAAATAGTGCCCGTATGCCCGGGCGACAGTTCCAGCCGCGTTGCCGAGGATCGCGATCTGTTCCGGCCAGCCCGGCCCCCGGTCTCGACCGTTGGCTCCGGTGAACTCCGGCGCTGCGGTGAAGGGGAGCACTAGGTGCTCGTCCCAATAGCTGCCAACCAGAAAGCTGCCGGGCCGGTAGACCGAGTGAACGGCCTGGCCCTCGTTCAGTTCAAGCCAGCGTTCCCCGTTAGACACTTCGACCACTCTGACGTACTGATGTGGAGTCTCGGTCTCGAAGATCACCTCACCATCGCTGGCGCCCTTGATCGTGCCGACCGGGATCAGGGCGGCACAGGCAACCACTCCCGGGATCAGGACCGGCCAGAACTTTCGCACCCCGATCGAGGCCACGATCGCGACCACGAGGGCGAAGAGGATGAAGGTCCGCTGGGTGCCGATCAGCGGGATCGTCACCATCGCCGAAAGCAGGGTGCCGAAAAGCGAACCGGCAGTGGAAAGTGCGTAGAGCCGGCCGGCGAGCTGACCGGCATGTTCGACATCCGAGTTGTCCATGGCGATCCTCAAGGCCCACGGCGAGACCGCGCCGAAGATCATTACCGGCACCGCCATCAGCACCAGCACCCCGACCAGTGATCCGGCGAAAACCCCGACCGAGAGCTCATCGAAGGCGTCGACGGAAGCCCCGAGAAAGGGCCGCGCGAAGAACGGAATCAGGGCCACCAGGACTGAACCGGCGAGCACCGTCCAGCAGAGCTTCTTCAAATCCGGATGGCGGTCGGCGATCTTGCCACCCAGCCAGTAACCGATCGAGAGGGCGACCAGGACGATCGCGATCGTGTTCGCCCAGACGATCGTCGAATCACCGAAGTAGGGCGCGAGCAGCCGGGCCCCGGCGATTTCGGCGCCCATGGTGCAGGTGCCGGTGCTGAAGACCAGCAGGCCGAGATAGCGGCTACTTACCGGAGGCATCGGCACCGCGCTTCCCGGCCAGGATCCGCTTCTCCAGCAAGTCCCCGTGGCCGGCCTTGACTGCCCGCTCGATCCGGGCTTCGTCGATGTCCATCCCCTTGTCGTAGGCGAGGTCCATCAGTTCCTGCTTCTGCATCGACTGCTTTGCCGCCTCGAAGAAGGTCCAGGCGAGAACGCCGAGAATCAGAAAGGTCCCTTCGACCATCATGATCACGCCCGCCGTGCTCTGGTCCTGGATCGCCGAGATGCCCCACTTGATGTGGCCTTCGTTGTAGTTCTCGTAGAGCGTGAACTGGGTCCACATCAGGATGTTGCCGAGGATCGCCGCCGCGAACCGCACGACCACGACGTAAACGATCTTCCAGCCCGGCCCGAACCAGGTGGGTGTCGGCAGCGGGCCGAATACCGGCATCCACATCAGGCAGCCGAAGAAGAGGAACATGCCGTGCTCGAGGCCGTGAAGAAGGGCCCCTCCGTAGGCCGCGTCGTACATCGCCGGAATGTGCCAGAAGAAGAGGTTAATCGCCCAGAGAGGCATTGCCACGAAGGGATTGGCCAGCACCTGGAGCTTGTCGAAGATCTTGATCGCGAGAATCGGCTGCAGGATCGAACGGGTCAGTCCGAGAACGATCAGGAGGCTGGCGATGTCACCGATGATCAGGTGTTCGATCATGTGGGCGATCACCAGCTCCTCGGCCAGGTACCCCCAGGGACTGAAGAGCACAAATGAAGCCATGAAGAGGCCCGCTCCGAAGCAGATCTGCCGCCAGAGCGGCACCGGCCGGCCGGCCCAGGAGAGAGTCATTGCCCGATGCCCGTAGAAGATCACGGCGACGGTCAGGGGAATCAGCTCCAGCATCGCCACCAGAGCCGGGCTGAGCTCGGCGAGCGGGACTGTCGGAAGCAGATTCACGGCCATCCAGCGTACCGAGGGAACTATCTCGCGTATCCCCGCTATCGGGTAAGCGGGCTCCATGGTTTAGGTTGGCCGCGATGAATCAAGGAGCCGGCCCGAATCACTTTCCCGCGATCGGCAGCTACGGCTTCCTGTCGGACTGCCACACCTCGGCCCTAATTGCCCCCGACGGCTCGGTCGAATGGCTCTGCGCTCCGAGGTTCGACTCACCCAGCGTCTTCGGGAAGATCCTCGACCGCACGGCCGGTCACTTCCGCTTCGGCCCGGATGACGAGACCGCCCCGCTCAGCCGCCGCTACGAGCCGGGAACCCTGGTCCTCGAAACCACCTGGTCGACCGAAACCGGCTGGGTCGTGGTCCGCGATGCACTCTCGATCTCGTCCTGGGCCGAGCAGGGCGGGCCGCGTGAGCTGATGACCGGCCACGAAACCGATCGCTGCCTTGTCCGCGTGGTCAAGTGCATCGATGGAGAAGTGGACATGGAGATGATCTGCGAGCCCCGGTTCGCCTACGGATCAGAGTCCGGGGTCTGGACCGAAATGGAGTTCGGCGAGGCGATTGCCGAAGGAGCTGGCGAAAAGATCTCTCTGGCGACCGACCTGAACCTAACCCTGGAACAGGGACGGGCCGTCGGCAACCTGAAGATGCAGGCAGGCGACAGCGCCTTTGTCTGCCTCAGTTGGGGTGACGGCATTGGCCCCCACCCCCGGAGCTACCCGGAAGCCAAGGAAAGGATCGAGTCGTCCCGCGACCTCTGGCGCGACTGGCTGGCCCAGGGGAGCTTTCCCGACCATCCCTGGCGCAACCACCTGCAGCGTTCCGCCCTAGTTCTCAAGGGCCTGACCTACACCCCCACCGGAGCCGTCCTCGCCGCGGCGACTACCTCCCTGCCCGAAACCCCGGGAGGAGAACGAAACTGGGACTACCGCTTCTCCTGGATCCGCGACTCTACTTTCGCCCTCTGGTCACTCCATTCGCTGGGTTTCGATCAGGAGGCCCGCGACTTCATGCGGTTCGTTCGCGACCGGGCCATGGAGTCCGGGGGTGATCTCCAGATCATGTACGGGATCGGCGGTGAGCATGACCTGACCGAGCACACTCTCGATCACCTTTCCGGGTACGGCGGCGCGAAGCCGGTTCGCATTGGCAATGGCGCCTATGACCAGCGCCAGAATGATGTCTGGGGGGCGCTGCTCGACTCGGTCTACGTGCATCGAATGGCGCTCGGGACGGAAGCGATCAACGACGAGACCAGGGAACTGGTCAAACGGATGGTCGAGCATGCCCTGGAAGCCTGGCCAAAACCCGATCAGGGAATCTGGGAGGCCCGCGGTGAACCGCAGCACTACGTCTCCTCGAAATTGATGATCTGGGTGGCTGTCGACCGGGGCGCCCGGCTCGCGGCCGAGTTCGGAAAGAAGGAGTTCGCCGACGCACTGACCGTCAAGGCCGAGGAGATCAAGGCAGAGATAATCGATAAGGGTCTGCGCGATGGAGTCTTCCGTCAGCACTACGACACCGATGCCCTCGACGCTTCTGTCCTGCTGATGCCTCTGGTCCGTTTCCTGCCGCCCGACGACCAGCGGATCCGCGGCACCGTGCTGGCGATTCGTGACGGTCTCGACGACCGGGGCCTGATCCTGCGGTACATCACCGACGAGACCGATGACGGCCTGCACGGAGAGGAAGGAACTTTCCTGATCTGCTCATTCTGGATGGTCGCGGCGCTTTCCGAGATCGGCGAAAAAGCTGCGGCAAGAAGGCTTTGCGAAAGGCTGCTGGGTGCCTCCGGGGAGCTCGACCTGTTCGCCGAGGAACTCGAGGCATCAAGCAACCGGCACCTCGGGAACTTCCCCCAGGCGTTCACTCACCTTGCCCTGATCAACGCGGTCTCGCATGTGATCACCGATGAGCGTCGCAGCGAAGGCGAGACCAGCACTGCCTCATCGGTTCTCTCGGAGATGCGGGAAGACCAGTGAGCGACGCCGACCGGATCCGGGAGAACATCTCGGCGGTCCGGGCGCGAATGGCAAAAGCCTGCGAAAGATCCGGCCGGGAGGTTGACTCGGTGCGGCTGCTCCTGGCAACCAAGACGGTCGAACCGGAACGGATCAGAGTGGCGATCGAAGCGGGTGAAACCCTGGTTGCCGAGAACCGGGTCCAGGAAGTCAAACCGAAGTTCGAGGCCCTGGAGGACCTGAACTACGAGCGCCACTTCATCGGTCACCTCCAGTCGAACAAGATCAACGCCCTTGTCCCCTACGTCAGCTGCCTTCAGACGCTGGACCGGATGTCGCTTGCCCGCAAGCTCCAGACGAGGCTTGAGCGCGAAGGCGAGACCCGGGAAGTGCTGATCCAGGTCAACACCTCCGGCGAGGAATCCAAATTCGGCCTCGACCCGGAGGACGTCGAACCGTTCATTCGTACAATCGCCAGCCTCGATCGCCTGGAGATACGGGGCCTGATGACGATCGGCCTCAATGCCGAACCCGAGATTGCCCGGCCGTCGCTCGCCGGCCTTCGCCAGATCGCGGACCGCATCCGCGAACTGAACCTGGACCGAGTCGAGATGCGGGAACTCTCGATGGGAATGACCGGAGACCTCGAAGTCGCGATCGAGGAAGGCTCGACGATCGTGCGAGTCGGCAGCGCGATCTTCGGCGCCCGCTAGAACGAGAAAGGGCCCCGGTCGGGGCCCTTTCCATGAAGCTGGCTGTGCCTGAAAAAAGTTCAGACCCTTGAGCCACTACCTCGTTTTCCAGTCACCGCCGGCCAGATAAGGAGCACCAGGCCGATCACGACACAGATGACGCCCAGGGTCCAGTGGACCAGAAGGGCGAGAACGATTCCTATGACTATGAGTAGTAGTGCTAGTGGCATGTGGGTCATGTACCCGCGAAACTGACGCCGGAAACCCCACCTCAGAGTTTCAATTCGTAAAGGACATGCGGTAAACCGACATGTTCGACTTCGCGGACGAAATCGAGGCCGACTTTTTCCATAACCCGGCGTGAGGCAAAGTTGTCGGGAAGGGTCAGCGAGACGACGTGCTCAAGGCCGGCATCCCTGGCAGCATCGATCGCGGCCCGGGCCATCTCGGTCGCGTAGCCCCTGCCCTGAAGTGCCGGCATCACCGCCCAGGGAAGTTCCACTTCGCGGTGGCCGTCGACCGTTGCCCAGGCAAGGCCGCCCCGGCCGACAAAAGCGCCGCCTTCCCGCTCTCGCACCACCCATGGACCGTAGCCGTGGCGGGACCAGTGGGCCTGGTCGCGCCGGGCCATCTGTGCCAGATCGGCGCGGGTAAACGGGCGCATCGGCTCCGGCCGCAGCCACCGCTCCACCTCCGGATCAGTGAAGAGCAACTCGTAGTCGTGGGCGGTGGAAG
>JAUPTY010000114.1 GCA_030917845.1 Actinomycetota bacterium
CGTTCGACCAGCATCCTGCGGATGTGGTCCTGGTCGAGGTTCGCTTCGTCGGTCCCGGCGATGAAGTCCTCGAGCACCTTGATGAAGCGGTCGGGATCGTCGTTGAACGGGAAGTGCCCCGCCCCGGTGAAAATCTCGAGCTGGCTGCCTGGCATCAGTTCGTGGGCAAGATCGGCATGGGCGACAGGAATGATCCGGTCACGGTCGCCCCAGACGATCAACGACGGGATCTCGCGAGTCAGGTAGAGGCGGTCGGCCGCGGAGACCCGCTGTCCGGTCGGGTCGATCACCGAGCGGACCGTATGAAGGAAAGCGCGCCGGGCGTCAGACTCGGTCAGGGAAGCGAAGCCTTCGGCAACTCCTTCAACATCGGCGCTGCCCCGCAGGCCGAACCCGGCAAGGATGTTTCTCACCTTCAGTCCGGCATCGTGGAGAGTCGGAGAAAACAGAACCGGCAATACGTACTCGGCGCCGGGGAGTGCCGCCGCCCGCAGGGCCGGGTTCACTTCCTTGCCAATGCCTCCGGTATCGACCAGCACCAGCCGGCTGACCCGGTCGGGGAACTGGTAGGCGAACTGCATTGCGATTCCGCCGCCAAGCGAATGTCCGACCACGGTGGCCTTGGGGACATCGAGGGCGACCATGAGGTCACGGATCCCGCTCGCGTAGGCACCCAGCGAATAGTCGCCGTGGGGCTTGGCCGAGCGGCCGTGACCGAGCAGGTCGGGAGCAATGACAGTGAACTTCTCGGCAAGTCGTGGCGTTATCTTCTTCCAGGTCCTGGAGCTCGAGGTAATGCCGTGGACCAGGAGGAGCGGCGGGCCCTCGCCCATCAGGTGATAGGTGACCGGCTGGCCGTGGATCTCGATTGTCTGGCGGATGGCCATGCCTTGATCTTCTCAGCCGCGTGACCGGTACCGGGTGAGCCTCGACACAGACGACGGCTTCCGATTGACCGTTTTTGGCTTCAGAAGTATGTCTCCCGGATAACTGACGGTTACCAGCGATGGCTTCAGACCGGCCGGAATCACCGTTCTCAGCATCGCGACGCCGGAAATCAGCCGGAGCTGTCTCTGAATCAGGCGCTTCCGGGTGCGGGGAGGACGGTTGGAACGCGGGTTCCGGATCAGCCGGATGCTGACTTTGATGGCCCGGGTTGCCTTTGGACTGGCAACGACCTCGAGGCGCAGGTTCTTTCCGTTGAAGACAGCCGTCTTGATGGCCAGTCCGGGCGAGACGAGCTTCGGAGGGTCGGGAAGCTCATCCGGCAGGCCGGCCAGATGACTTTGGAGGGCGGTGCCCGCCGGGGGCAACGGCGTGCCGTCCAGATCCGAGACGAGAGCGAAATTACTGCAGCCAAGATCGTCCAGATCCCACCAGGCCCAGGCCAGATAGCCGATCGACTGACTGTCGGCCCAGTCCATGAACCGGTTCATATGCCCGGGAGTGCCACAGTCGTTCTGGCCGAACTCGGCAGCCAGAACGGGGACCTGTCGGGCCAGCGGGGCGATTTCATCGTCCCAGCACCTGACCGTGCGGCATCGCTGCACCAGGTAATTGTGGAAGCCGGCAATCAGCTGATCGTCATTCGGAGCGTAGGCCAGCCATCCCCTCAGGTCGTTGGCGTAGTCGATGCCGGAAAGCAGGATCGGCTGGGTCGCGCCGGTGTTCCTTACAACCGCGGTCAGGTTCTTCATGCCAGCCGCCTGGTATCGGGGAGCAAGGCCGCTCTGGGGAGCAGTGTCGGCTTCGGATGGTGCCAGGCATCCACCACTCGCCCAGCATTCCCAGCTCAGCCCGAAAACCTTGTTGTCATCTGGGTTCCAGCGTGAATGTGGTTCATTGAAGAGATCGAAAATGATCGAAGGATTGTCCTTGAACCGGTTGGCGACCGAATTCCAGAAAGTTGGGGACCGGTCATCCGGCATCGGTCGAAGACCGTCCGCAACGACTCCGTCGGGTCCGGACCAGTGGAGGTCGACGATCGCCACTATTCCGACCGAGTTCAAGGCCTCGACGAAGCTCTCGACCGACTGCCGGTAGCCGCTCATGGTGAGGCCCCCCGCAGGCATGCCGTCTTCGCCAAGCCAGCAGTCCTGGTTCAGCGGGAGCCGGACGGTGTTGATCTTCCAGGCTGCCATCGCCGCAACGGTTGAACCGATCTCTCCCGGCCTGGTTCCGTCCTCGCCGTAGTCCCCGAAGCCCCGCTGGCAGGCGTATTCGAAACCGGGGAAGTTGACGCCGTGCGGAACGAACTTCTTCGAGGTGAGGGAGTCAACGATCCGGTTGCCCTCGACGACCGGTTCCGGCGCAGCGGCCGACGCGCCGGCTGCGGTCAGCAGGGTCGCTGCGGTCGCAGCCAGAAACAGGCGTCTGAAGAAGGAGGACACAACCAGAGGTTAGAACCCTCCGGGGCCGGTCACGATTCGGTGAGCGGTCTGCCCGGTCATCTGCCCGGTCCGGCTATCCTTGCTGGCGAATGAAGTCTCACGGATACCTGGATGGACGACGACCCCGGTTCTAGTCCCAGGCGCACCTTGATCCGTCTCAGGCCCGGCCTGATTCGTTTCGGGGGGCGCTGACCCGATGATCGAGCTGCTGCTCGTACTCGTTTCCGTGGCCATGATCGTGGCCTGCGGCCTCTTTGTCGCGGCTGAATTCGCCTTCGTAACCGTCGACCGCTCCAGCGTGGATCGCGACGCCGAAGAGGGCGACCGGCGTGCCAAGGGCGTCCGGGTTGCCCTGAAGGGACTTTCGACTCAGCTTTCGGCTGCCCAGGTCGGGATCACGGTCACCAATCTGATCATCGGTTTTCTCGCGGAACCATCACTTTCGCGCCTGATCGACGGGCCGCTCGAGTCGCTGGGGGTTTCTCCGGATGCCGTATCCGGGGTCGCTGTGCTGATCGCTTTCATCCTCGCCAACGGTCTGACGATGATCTTCGGCGAGCTCGTCCCGAAGAACCTTGCGATCGCCAGGCCGCTGCCCACGGCCAAGAACGTTCAGGGGATCCAGCGGGGCTTCACCACCGTGATCGGCCCGCTGGTGCGCGCAACCAACGGGATCGCCAACCGGATCCTCCGGATGCTCGGCATCGAGCCCCAGGAGGAACTCGCCTCGGCTCGTTCGCCGGAAGAGCTGACCTCGCTGGTGCGGCGTTCGGCCCAGCAGGGCACCCTCGAAGAGCCGACCGCTGAGCTGCTCGAGAAATCCCTTGAGTTCGGCGAGCTCAGGGCGGACGACGTGATGACTCCCCGGGTCAAGGTCAAGACGCTCTCGCCGGACGAGCCGGTCATGGCAGTTGTCGAGGCGGCCAGGTCCGGTGGTTACTCCCGGTTCCCCGTGGTCAAGGATGGCTCGGAAATCGTCGAGGGCATCGTTCATGTGAAGCATGCCGTGGCCGTTCCGCATGGAGACAGGGGCGAAGTTCCGATCCGCGATGTGATGGCCGTTCCGGTTCTGGTTCCCTCGACGATCGAGCTCGACCCGTTGCTGGCGGAACTTCGAAAAGTCGGTCTTCAGATCGCGATCGTCGTCGACGAATTTGGAAGCTTTGACGGAATCGTCACCCTCGAGGACCTGATCGAGGAGATCGTCGGCGAGGTCAGGGATGAGCACGACCGCCAGGAAGATCCGATCAGGAGCATCGCCAAAGACATCTGGGCGGTCTCGGGCCTGCTTCGTCCGGATGAGCTCGAAGACCAGATTGACGTGAGGCTGCCGGAGGACGAGGACTACGAAACGGTTGCCGGTCTGATCGGTTTCGAACTGGGCCGGGTGCCTGGCCGGGGTGATTCTGTCCAGGTCGAGGCGACCGGGGAGCAGAAGGAGCCGCTGCGGGCAGAGTTGACGGTACTGCGCATGGACGGGCTCAGGGTCGACCGGGTCCGACTTGTGGTGACCAGACCCGAGCCGGAAACGGAAGAGGAGAACGGGAAATGAGTACCCCGCTGGCCCTGACGGTCTCTCTTTTCCTGCTCGCCGGGAACGCATTCTTCGTCGGCGCCGAGTTCGCCCTGATCTCTGCCCGTCGCTCGGTCATCGAGCCCCGGGCCGACGAGGGTGGATGGGCCGCCCGCGTGACTTTGCGGGCGATGGAACGGGTGTCGCTGATGATGGCCGGCGCCCAGCTTGGAATCACCCTCTGCACGCTTGGCCTCGGTGCCCTGGCTGAACCGGCGATCGCCCACAGTCTCGAAGTCCCGTTTGAGTCGGCCGGGCTTCCCGAGGCGCTGGTCCATCCCGTCGCGGTGGCGATCGCGCTGCTCATCGTCGGTGGACTGCATGTGGTGCTCGGCGAAATGGTGCCGAAGAACATCGCCCTGGCCGGTCCCGAACGCTCGGCCCTGGCCCTTGGTCCCCCGATGGCGGCGGTCGTGAAGATCCTCTACCCGGCGATTGCCTCCCTGAATTTCATCGCCAACCGGGTTCTCCGCCTGATCGGTGTCACTCCGACCGACGAGGTGACCAGCGCCTTCACCAGGGATGAGGTGGCGGGCCTGGTCGAGGAGTCAAGACGCGAAGGCATCCTCGACGCCGACGAGAGCCGGTTGCTGACCGGTGCGCTTGGATTCCAGGAGCGGGACGCGTCGGCGGTATTGCTGCCGATGGAGACCATCGTCACCCTGCCAATCACGGTCACTCCGGCCGAAGTCGAGGAAGCCTCCGGGCGGACCGGCTTCTCCCGTTTTCCGGTCACCCGCGACGGCGAGATGATCGGTTACCTGCATCTGAAAGACGCCCTCGAGGTCAAGGACAAGCATCGCAACCGGCCAATTGCCGAGTCGTGGGTCCGGCCGTTGCCCACGGTTCGTCTTGCCGATCAGCTTCACGAAGTTCTGGAGGCGATGCAGAGTTCCGGAGCCCATCTCGCCCGGGTAGTCGAGGGAGGCGAGAGGGGTCGGGGCCAGACCGTTGGCGTCGTCGCCCTCGAAGACGTTCTGGAAGAACTGATCGGGGAGGTCAGGGATGCCGCACAACAGATCGAGTCTTCGAAGTAGAGTCAGTCCATGAGCCAGAATGACGAAGTGATCGTCCGTTTCTATGAAGCCTTCGCAGCCGGTGACGCTGACACCATGGCTGGCTGCTACCACGAAAGGGTCCACTTTCACGACCCGGTCTTTCAGGATCTTGATGGTCCTGAAGTGATGAAGATGTGGCGGATGCTGCTCAGTCGCTCGGATGATCTGAAGATCACCCTCGGCGAGCATCAGGCAGAAGGTGACACCGGGTCGGCCCACTGGTCGGCGGTCTACCCCTTCAGCCAGACCGGCCGGATCGTTCACAACGAGATCGACGCCGCCTTTCGGTTCGAGGATGGTCTGATCATCGACCACCGGGACAGTTTCGATTTCTGGAAGTGGACCCGCATGGCACTTGGCGTGCCGGGGATTCTGCTCGGCTGGAGCCCGATCGTTCAGGGCAAGGTCCGCAAGCAGTCGGCACTGCTTCTGGCCGGCGCCGACTGAGGCACCGCTTGATCGCGTCGGGCGAGGCGATAACGGCGGAGCTCATCTGCCTGCGTCCGGGCGCTTCCACCGCCCACGACTACGAGTTGCTCTTCACTGATCCGGAGGTGGAGCGGTGGCTGCGGCCGGAGCCGATGCGCCCGTTTACCCGCGCCGATCTGGCACAGATGGCCCGGCGCGACCAGGCCCA
>JAUPTY010000115.1 GCA_030917845.1 Actinomycetota bacterium
AAGCTCGGAGACGGCAAGGAGCCGGCTTTCGGCCTGGCCACCCTGCAGCGCACCGGCCCGACCGGACCCACCGGTCCGACGAGTCCTACCGGACCGACTGGACCGACGAGCCCGACCGGACCCACCGGACCTACTGGTCCCACTGGACCGACCGATCCTGACCCGGTCCCCGCGAAGGTCAGCCTCAAGGTGAACCCGGGCACGGCCACGGTAAAAGCCGGACGCCGGACCACCCTGACCGCCGCAGTGACCGTTGCCGGGTCCACGGCCACCGTGGTCAAGGTCTGCGCCACGGTCAGCGGCAAAGCTCGCGGCAAGGTCAAGCCTGCCGGCTGCCGCACCCTGCGTGACGTCGCCGTCGGCAAGACCGTCAGGGCACCCCTGACGATCGCCACCTCTCGCCGGGCGAGAGGCAGCTACCCAATCCGGGTAATCGCTTCCGGCCCCGGCTTCAAATCAGTCAATTCCAACAACAAGATCAAGGTGAGCAAATGAACTCCCGCAACCTCAACCACCCTGAAATGATCAACCGCCCCGCCGCGGGTTCCGGGAGCGAAACCCGGCTCGCCGATGGAGGGTTCCGGGTCGCCCTGGCCCTGTTTACTTGCCTGTTTCTCGTCTGGTTCATGTTCGCCGCCGACTTCGCCGGAGCGGCGCCCTACAAGGGGAAGACCAAGGGCGGAAGCTCGATTACCTTCGCCCTGAACGGTTCGAAAGTGACCGGGATCAGGACCGTCGTGCCGACCCTCTGTCTTGAGACCACCGGCGGCTACAGCTCCCGTGCCGGTGGCGAGCTCTATCAGCCCGTTGCGGCCGGCCGGATCGGCAGGACAATGAAGAGCAAGGCGCTCCAGCCCGCGGCGATGAACGTTGGCGCCAGGGCGACCAAGAACTACGAGGTCACCCTGAAGCAGCGTGGCCGGGTGGTCTCCGGGAAGCTGAAGCTCAATTTCTCGTTCCTGATCCCGGATCTCTGGACCGGAGCAAAGATCTCTATCTGCTCCGGCTCGACGACCTTCACCGCCAGGCCTGTCTGACGCTTCCCGGCGGCCTCGCTTCCGTCGGGGCCGCCGGGTAGTTTCGGCGACGTGAAGATGCTCGCCGGATACAAGGAGTTCATGAGCCGCGGCAACGTGGTTGACCTCGCGGTTGCGGTCGTGATCGGGGCCGCCTTCACCGGGCTGGTCAATTCAATGGTCGCCGATCTCCTGACTCCGGTCATCGCCGCGATCATCGGCGAGCCGGACTTCTCCGCCCTCAGCTTCACGATCAATGGATCCGAGTTCACCTACGGCAATTTCATCAATGCGCTGATCGCCTTCATCTCGGTTTCGGCGGTGGTTTATTTCTTCGTGATCGTTCCGATCAACCACATCAAGCAGGACGAGGAAGAAACCCACCGTGACTGCCCCGAATGCCTCTCCGCGATCCCGGTCAAAGCCAGGCGCTGCGCCCACTGCACCGCAGAAGTAACTCCGACCGCCTGACCCACCCCGGCCACTCATCGAAAGCTGACTTTTGGCCGTATACCGGCGAAAAGTCAGCTCTCGAACGACCAGAAAAGCCTCGACGGACGCGGCGTCAGCCCCGGCGGGTCAGGGGAGGAGTTTTGAAGGCTTGGCGTCCTTGAGCAGCAGGTTCGAGAGCAGGATCACGATCGGGACATTGCCGTTGTTGGCGGCCCGGTGGTGGTTCGAGGGCTGCTCGATCAGCCACTGGCCCTGCTTCACATTCGCGGTCTGGCCGGCCTTGATCGGGCGCACCAGCTTCGCGTCATCGCCAGGTCCGGTCATCACCTTCGCCAGGCCGGCTTCGACGGTGTAGGTCAGGGTGCCTTTCTGGATGTAGCCAAGCTGGGTGCCCTGATGGAGGTGAAGGGGGATCTTTGCGCCCGGCTGAATCACGACCCTCGAGAGTCCGAGTGCGCGGCCCGGGGCGCCGATCGGATCGGCCACGCGGGCCAGAGAGTTGTACTTCGGAGCAGGCGGGTCGGAGGTCGCCGAGATGGCGATCGCGGTGCCGGCACCACCGACCGCGACCAGGGCCATGGCTGCCAGGCCCATGCGGACCCGTCGACCGACGGGGTGACTCCAGTTGATGCGATTGCTGGACTTGAAACGACGGCGGCGGGTTCTCATTGGCGTCATCCTAGGGATGAAACCCCGGCCGTTGACGCGAGTTGCTCAGGAGAAGTGGATCGCGCCGTCGTCGAAGCTGGCGCGGAGCAGTTCCCTGCGGTCCGAGAAGTAGTTCATGTGGAGAACCCAGGGGGAGACGTCACCGGCCTTGGGAAGTCGGGACTCGGCCCGGTGGATGTAGCCGGAATCGAGGTTTAACAGTGGCACCGTCGGCATCTCGCCTGGCGGTGCCACGGGGACTCCGCTCTTTGCGCCGTTGCGATCGACCTCGGCAATAAAGCGGCTGGCGAAGCGGGATATCAGCTCGGACTTCAGCGTCCAGGACGCGTTCGTGTATCCGACCACGAAAACGAAGTTGGGGACGCCGGAGATCATCGCCCCCTTGTAGACCAGGTGGTCGGCCGGGTTCATTGGCTCCCCGTCGACGCTGACCTCGATGTCACCGAAGATCAGCAGGTCGAGCCCGGTCGCCTTGACGATCACGTCGGCTTCGATCTCCTTGCCGCCCTCGAGGTGAATCCGGTCGGGACCGATCTTCTCGATATTTCCGGTCTCGACCCGGGCCTTGCCGGAAGAGATCGCCTCGAAGTAGTCGCCGTCGGGGGCAAAACAGACCCGCTGGACCCAGGGATCATAGGCCGGGTTCAGATGCTGCTTGCCGAAGTCCTCCGGCAACTGTTTCCGGGCGCCGCTGATGAACAGCCGACGAAAGAAGTTCGGGAACTTGCGGGCGAGGTTGAACTGAGCGATCTCGGTAAGGATCCCGAGCCAGCGCAGCAGCCAGGCTGCGCGAGGTGGCGAAAACCGGTGTTTGATCCACTCACCGAGCGGGCTCTCGTTCGGCACCGTGACCACATAGCTGGGGGAACGCTGGAGCATGGTCACCCGGGCACCGGCCTCGGCCAAGGCTGGTACGACGGTGACCGCCGTGGCCCCGCTGCCGACCACGACCACGTCGCGGTCATTCAGCTCAGGGTTTTCCGGCCAGTGTTGCGCATGGAAAAGCTCGCCTTCGAAATTCTCTTCCCCGGGGAAGGCCGGTTCGTATCCGCGGTCATATCGGTAGTAGCCGGTGCAGCCGATCAGGAAGCGGCTCTGGATCTGTGATGTTTCGGGCTTTCCGTTACCGGTGCCGCGTTCAACAGTCACGGTCCAGCGGGAGGACTCGCTGCTCCAGTCGGCGGCGGCCACCCGGCTGCCGAACCGGATGTTCCGGTCAATGCCGTACTCGGCAGCGGTCCCTTCGATGTAGCTGCGGATCTCTTCGCCACTGCCGAAATGTTTCGCTCCCGGCCAGGGCCGGAACGAGTAGGCGAAGGTGTTCATCCCCGAATCCGAGCGAATGCCGGGGTAGCGGAAGAGATCCCAGGTGCCACCGACCCGCCCGCGGGATTCGAGGACCGTGTAGCTAAGACCGGGATGGTCCTCGCTGATCTGACGGGCCATCGCGATGCCGGAGATTCCGGCACCGACGATGACCACATCGATGTCTTCTGGCGCCCCGCTCACGGGCGGGAGGCTATTAGAGGCCGTAGGAGCGACCGATCACTTCGAGCATTACCTCGTCAGTACCGGCGCCGATCCGGTTGAGGCGGATGTCGCGGTAATGGCGCTCCACCTCGTACTCCTTCATGTAGCCCCAGCCGCCGTGGACCTGAATGCAGTCGTCGGCGACTTCACAGGCCATCTGGGCCGAGAGCAGCTTTGCCATCGAGATTTCGCGCACCGGGTACTCGCCGTTGGCGAAGCGCCAGGCGACCGTGTAGGTGAACTGCTTGCTGGCCTCGATCTTGGTTGCCATCGCGGCGATCTTGTGCCTGATTGTCTGGAACTTGCCGATCGGGCGACCGAACGCTTCACGCTCCAGCGCGTACTGGATGGTCGTCTCCAGAAGTCTTTCGGCCCCGGAATTCGAGCCGGCGGCGGCGACCAGGCGCTCGCCCTGAAGCTCCCAGGTGATGTGGTAGAAGCCCTTGCCGACTTCGCCGAGTACTGAATCGGCCGGAACCCGCATGTCCTCGAAGCTGATCTCGCAGGTGTCCGAAGCCTCCATCCCCATCTTTTCCAGGTTCTGGGCGACCGAGAAGCCCGGCAGTTCATTGCCTTCCTCGTCCCGGATGTCGATCAGCATCAGGGTGATGCCGTTGTGTCCGGCTTCGGGGTCGGTCTTGGTTACCAGGACGATGAAGTCGGCCCGGGCGGCGTTGGTGATGAAGGTCTTGGAACCGTTGATCACGTACTCGTCGCCTTCAAGCTTCGCAGTAGTCCGGATGCCGGCAACGTCTGAGCCGGCGCCGGGCTCGGTGATCCCGAGGCAGCCGATCCGCGTGCCCTGGATTCCGGGGGCGAGGTACTTCTGCTTCTGCTCTTCGGTGCCGAGCATCTCGATCGGGGGGAGGACCATGTCGGTCTGAACCGCGAAGCCCATGCCGAGCCCGCCAGAGCCTGCGTAGGAAAGTGCCTCTGCCCGGACCAGTGAGTAGTAGTAGTCGCCGCCCTGTCCGCCGTACTCCTCGGGGAAGCAGAGACCGAGGTAACCGAGCTCACCGGCCCGCTGAATGGCCGAGTCGGGCCACTTGGTCTTTTCCCACTCGTTGCGGTGGGGGTGAAGCTCCTTCTTGACCCAGTCGGTCATCGACTCACGGAGATCCTCGTGCTCCTGGGTGAAGATGAAGTGCTTCTGGGCCGCTTCGAAGTCGGGCTTGATGACGGTTTCAGTCACGATTTTCTCCTCGGGTGAAGACATTGCCAAATTCGGAAAGTAGACAGTAACACTTTCTACTCTCAACTAGCTGGTATCTTTGCCGCCATGAGCCAAGCCAGCCCTGACTTCGGGAAGATCCGCTACGAGGTCGCGAATTACGTCGCGACAATCACCCTGGACGATCCCGAGACCCGAAATTCCCTGTCCGACCAGCTACTCGGCGAGTTGATCAGCGCCCTTCGCATCGCCCGCGAAGACGAAGAAGTCCGTGTCGTGGTGCTCGCCTCCTCGCACCAGAAGGTCTTCTCGGCCGGTGGCAACCTGGCCGCTTTCGGCGGGGACTCAAACGCGGTCCAGAAGTTCGAGGGAGCCGAGAATTTCGTCGAGGCATTCAAGTTGCTGGGCCAGCTCGGCAAACCGTCGATCGTTGCTGCAAGCGGACATGTGCTGGCCGGCTCGCTCGGACTAGCCCTTGCCTGTGACCTGATCATTGCCAGCGAGGAAGCCACCTTCGGCACTCCCGAGATTACGGTTGGACTCTTCCCGTTCATGATCATGGCGCTGATCTACCGCAACGTGGGTCGCAAGAAGACCAACGAGATGCTGCTGCTGGGCGAGCGCCTGACCGCCGAGGAGGCCCGTCAGGAAGGAATCGTCAACAAGGTCGTGCCGGCCAAGCTGTTTGACGACCAGGTCAGTGAATGGGCCGCGATGCTGGCCGCCAAGTCGCCGCTGATCATGAAGCTGGGCAAAGACGCGATGTGGCGCCAGATGGACATGGACCTGGTCGCCGGG
>JAUPTY010000116.1 GCA_030917845.1 Actinomycetota bacterium
CGGACTCACTTCCTTTGGCGGGCCACTCGACCCGGAAGACAACTCCGCCGATTCGGTGATGGAGGAGATATCCGCCTTCGCCGTGATCAGCGATGACGACAGCCTCAATCAGCTGCTGTCCTACCAGCTCGCCGAGCTTCACCATGCGAACCAGGTCTATCGCCGCCGCTCACCCTCCGACCGGGCCCCGATCGTCAACTCGGAAGCGCTCGAGCTCTTCCGCGACGGCGACAACGAAACAGACGTCCAGCGCCGGCTCTCCAGGGGCGACCGGGTCTCCGTGGTGGAGCCGACGGCGGAGGTCCCGGAAGGGGCGATACCCCTGGCCGCCGTGATTCCGAGAACCGGCACCATGCCGGCCAAGATTCACCTGGGTACTGAGGAAAGGCCGATCCAGCCCGACGGCCGCTCGACCCTCCTGGTCCTCGACCCCGCCGAAGAACCCAGCTAGAGCTCAGCCCCGCCAGCGTCGCCCATGACAAGGAAGACCGCTCCGGTGGCGTGGCTTTCAGCCCCGCCATCTCCGCTGGAAGGGCAATCTCCAGCGGCGGGGAGCGATCAGGTCGTGGACCTCTTTGGGTCCCCAGGAGCCACGCTCGTAGATCAGCGGATCCGGCGGGTCCTCCAGCATCGGGGCAGCCGTGTTCCAGAGTTCCTCGATGCCCTCCGCCGTGGTGAAAAGCGTGTGGTCGCCGCCCATCGCGTCGCGGATCAGCCGTTCGTAGGCTTCGAGGGTGTCGCCCTGGTTGTCGATCTCGTTGAGTGAGAACTGCATGCTGAGCTTGTCGACGAACATCCCGGGTCCGGGCCGCTTGCCGTAGTAGGAGAGCGAAATGCGGGACGACTCGTCGAGGTCGAATGTGAGGTGATCCGGGCCCTTCTTGCCGACTCCGGATCCCTCCGGGAACATGCTCTTCGGTGGCTCTCGGAATGCGATCGAGATGATCCTGGCGCCCTCGGCCATCGCTTTCCCGGTCCGCAGATAGAACGGAACACCGGACCAGCGCCAGTTGTCGATCCGGCACCTCAGCGCGATGAAGGTCTCGGTTTCCGATCCGGCCTCGACCCCGGCTTCGTCCCGGTATCCCTCATACCGGCCCCGCACCACATCCTCGGGTCCGATCCCCTTCATCGACCGGAACACCTTGTTCTTCTCGACCGTGATTGCCGCCGGGGCCAGCTCGACCGGCGGCTCCATGGCGACGAAGGCAAGCACCTGGAACAGGTGGGTAACGACCATGTCGCGGAAGGCTCCGGTCGCGTCGTAGAAGCTGCCACGACCTTCCACGGTCAGGGTCTCGGGAACGTCGATCTGAACGTGGTCGATGAAGTTCCGGCTCCAGATCGGCTCGAACAATCCGTTTGCGAACCGCAGGGCGAGGATGTTCAGCGCGGCTTCCTTGCCCAGGAAATGGTCGATCCGGAATACCTGCTCCTCGTCGAAGACCTCATGGACCATCGCGTTCAGTTCCTGGGCGGAGGCAAGGTCGACGCCAAAGGGCTTCTCCATGATCACCCTCGAGCGTTCCACAAGACCCGCATCCCCCAGGGTCTTGATCACCGAAGGGGCCGCCGCGGGCGGGACGCTCAGATAGTGGAGGAACCGGCATTCCTCGCCGATGTTGGCCTCGGCCTGGGCCACCGCGTCGGCCAGGCCCAACGCCCCGGCGGTGCCGTCCACCCATGAAAGCCGGCTCGCGAAACGATCCCAGTCGTCATCGTTGACCCAGCCCCTGCCGAACTGTTCGCAGGCTTCCCGGGCCATCGTCCTGAACTCGGCATCGGTCATCGCCTCGAGCGAAGTGCCAACCACGCGGCAGTCGGAAAGATGCCCGGCCCGGTCGAGGTGGAAGAGCCCCGGCAGCAGCTTACGGCGGGAAAGATCGCCAGAGGCACCGAACAGCACCACCACATGCGGGTCTGGCGGGGTCAGAGCGGTCGGTGCAGCGTCCTGGGGTCCGTGTGCGGGCATGACTGAATCAAACAGTTCCCGGACGCGTCCGTTGTTAACAGTTCGTCGTGATTTCTCGGGCCGCGATGCGACCGTGGTCCAGTCGGGACCGGCTCAGTCGTTGACTTCGCCGGTGCCCTGGATCTGGTTGAAAGCCTTCGATTCAAGGACCGACCGGCGACGGTCGGCGGCCTTCTGCTTCGTGTCGTTTTCCCGGAACGTGGAGATCGGGACCCGCCGGAAATGATCGACCCACTGGCCGCAGATCTGGTTCATCGCGACCTTGCGTCGTCCCAGACCGTTCATCGCTGCGACCCGGCCGAGCTTGGTGATTCTCGAATAGCCGGTCAGTCGCTGAATCGTCGTCGGGTCCTTGGTCTTGACCGTCAGGGTCACCGGTCCCGCTTCCTTCACTTCGATGATGCCGGCCGGCCAGTACTGGCCGTTGCTGCCGGTCTCCATGTTGGCCAGCCGCTGGCCGTCGATGGCCGGTTTGAAGACGCGTTTGAACCCCGCATCGGTGGTCAGCGTGAAGCCCTGCGGAGTGAAGTACTGCATCGAAATCCACCAGAAACCGGGAGTCAGGTCCAGGGTCATGCTGGCTGTCTCGCCCAGCTCCAGGTTCGGTGAGGGAGTCCACTGGTCGCGGAGCGAAAGGACTGTCTTGGGCATGATCGTGGCTGAGCCCTCAACCTCGGTCGAGAAGTAGCGGCCCCCGCCTGAAGCGCAGTCGGCCAGACGCGCAGGCAGTGTCGCCTCGGACAGGATCGGCCGGGTGTAGGCATCATCGATGCGTTCCCAGAGGATGTACGAGTTGGTCCGGTCCACTTCCTCGTAGAAGCGCGGGGTCTCGCTCTGGAACCCGGCGGAGGAAGTGATCACGTAATCGAAATGCTGCATCGTTTCCTCGTCGAAGGAATCGAAGTCGATGACTCCCTGGCCGGTATCCCCCTGATACGGCTTCTTGGGGTTTTCGTTGATGTTGGGATCGGGGAATTCGGCCAGTGGCACCCCGACCTCGGCCCCGCTCAGGTAGTACGGAGCGAAGCGGTCCTGATCGGCGTAGAGGACCGTCTTTCCCTCGACTTCCTTCTTGAAGGCGCCGAGTTCCTTCGCATGTCCCGGTGGCGAGACCGAGGCGTCACGAAGCACGATCAGGCTGGACGCTGCAGCTCCGACCACAAAGAGCGCCGCAAGGGTCACCCAGGCACCGAAATCCATCCCCTGGCTCGGCTTCCAGCCACCTTCCGGCCCGCTGAGCAGGGCGGTGAGGATGACCACCATGGTCACCGGGGCGGCGATCACCAGGGCCTTGGCCAGCGAGTAGTCCCCGACCCATGGCAGCGAGATCAGGTAGAGAAAGGCGCAGGCCAGGAAGGCCAGGGGATAGGGGGAGCGGGGCTGTTTCCGCCACCACCAGAGCGCCACGAGGAGGGCAAGGACGGAGATCGCTCCGAGCAGGGCGGGAACCGGGGTGTCGAGATCTCCAGCCAGCCGGTAGTCGGAAGTGAGCCAGAGGCCGAGGCCTTCCAGAACCGAAACCGGGCCGAAGGCATCACTCGCAGCCACTTCCGAGAAAGCGTCACCAAAGCCGAAGGGTCCGAGGAAGGCGAGCGCGGCAAGTACTGCCAGACCAAGCACCGCGGAAATAGCGACCACCGGCCGGCGCAGCCAGGACCAGATCGCCGCTGGCCGCAGCCGTGACCGGAAGCCCGGATCGGCCAGCAGCCAGGCGAAAAGTGCGGCGGCCGGCCAGGCGAGGCCGGGAAAGCTGTAGGTGAAAATGATCCCCAGCAGCAGCACGAGGAGAGGGAACAGGGTCCTGAGGCGCCGCTCTGCCGGCAGCGGCGTGACTCGGGGAAGAGCGATCACGAAGGCGAGCAGGAACATCGCCGCGGCGATTTCCTTGAAGGCGGCCTGCGCGTAGTAGGAGACCATCAGGTACGGCAGCCCGACCAGGACCGCCGCGAGCAGGCGCCGCCAGCGGCCGAGCGGCTCGACCGCGGCCCAGGCGGTCATCACCGTGAGCACGGCGATCGCCATTACCTGGCCGAGGAAGACCCGGCCAAGAGCCATGTCGGGGATCCCGGAAAGCGCGGCGGTCAGGCCATGGGGACCGAGCGGGTAGCCGTCGCTCGGTTCCGTTCCGAAACCGGACCGCAGCCATTCGGCCCAGGCCAGGTGAAGTCCGAGGTCATTGTTGTAACCCATCCCCAGCAGGCCCCAGTGGCCGGTGACGACGAACGGAATCGTCAGAACCAGGGCGGCAACGAGGCCCGCCACCCAGAACAGGGGCGACCCTGGCAGGTCATCCCGGCGGGGGCGCCGGAGGATCCAGACACTGGCCGCGGCGAGCAGCACCAGCCCGGCGACCAGCGCCGTACGCGTGCCCGGAATCCGGGCGAGCATTCCCTCGACTGCCATCAGGGCGGCGAAGCCGACCGCCGGCTCGATTCCCCACCAGCGCTGCTGACCGCAGGCACGGGTGATCGCGCGGCCGATCACCAGCGAGCCCGCCACTATCAGGAGCATGGGGATCCAGCTGTAGAACATCCGTGTTCCTGCTCCTTCCGGTCAGTACTTGTCGGCCGCGGCCAGGAAGACGTCGGTCAGATCATCGCCGCGCAGCGGGTGTTCATGCCCGGCCGCTACGACCTTCGGCCTCAATGCGGCAAGCTTTCGCACCGATTCCTTGGCCTGCTGGTGATTCCAGGCCCAGGCCGGGTGTGGAACCGAAGCCTCGCCCTCCGGCAGCGGCCTCATGCGCGCGGAATCGACGAAGTAGACCGTGTCGCTGACCAGTGCCACCCGGTCCGATTCCCGCCAGAGTCCGATCAGACCCGGAGCGTGTCCGGGAAAGTGGATGACCTTGAAACCGGCGACATCGTCACCTTCCTCGACCGTTCCGGCGATCTCCACCGGACCTCCGTCCCAGCGGCGAAGCAGGAACGGATAAATCCAGCGCACCGGAGCAAATTCGAGTTCCTTCAGATTCATGTACGGAGCGATCGAGGCATCGGAGACCGCATCTGCGACTTCGTCCGGATGGCAATAGACCGGCACCCCGAGGCCCGGGGCTGTGCCGCGGTGATCGGCATGGGCATGTCCGAGGACGACCCGGTCGATCCCGCCGAATTCCTCGATCACCCGGCGGTTCTCTTTGGTCATACCGCTGGTGCCCGCGTCAAACTGGACGATCTCGCCGTCGGGCCCTTCAATGAAGTAGACGTTCATCGCGCCTTTGATGTCCCCGGCGAGCAGCCAGACCCCTTCGGCCACTTCTTCGAGTCCACTTGGTATCGATCCTGTTCGGTTCACTTGCCGGCTCCCGGTGTCATGTTTCCCGTCATTTTCGTACGCTGCTGCCTGTGCCGGCCAATTGGAGAATCCTCATGCTTGTGATCTGCGTGTTCCTGATCGCCTCGGTAGCCATCGGCACCATTCAGCTGTTGTCGACCCCGACAGAGATCTTCGGGGCCGGTTTCGAGGGACTGCCCAGGCAGGAGTTTCCCAGATAGGCCCCGATGGCAAGGGTAGGATGCCCTTGACTGCTCACGACGATCGGAGACCAATGTCCTTGTTCAAGCGCATAGTTGTCGGAACTGACGGTTCGGACTCGGCCCGCGAAGCAATTCGTCAGGCGGCAGAGCTTGCCCGGATGTCAGG
>JAUPTY010000117.1 GCA_030917845.1 Actinomycetota bacterium
TCAGGGACCGGGTCCAGTCGAAGGGTGAAAAGGCCGCTGCGGACCTTGCCCAGGCACTGATCGGAAGCCCGGCATTCGGACAGGCAGTCTCGGCGGCAGTTGCCGCCAGGGACAAGGCCGCCGAGGCTCAACGGGCGGCCATGGGTGCGATGGGAGTTTCATCCTCGGATGAGTCGGAGCGACTCGAAAGACGGGTCCGGGTGCTTTCCGACCGGCTCGAGGAGTCCGAAGACCGGCTCGATGCCGCGCTCGACCAGATTCGCGAGCTCAGATCCGAACTGAAGAGCGTTAAGGGCCCGAAAGGGACCTAGTCTAAACCTCTGCTGGAGGGTTAGGTTCAGGCGGAACCAGTCGGTGCAGCCGGCTTAGAACCGCTCTCCCCGCCGAGCGGAAGAGGTCCCATAGTTCATCTTCGCCCAGCCGGTTTCCGGCGGCGTCTTCGGCGACGATCAGAAGGGCGGCGGCAGGAATGCCCACTCGTCGGCACATGGCGAGGGTCGCCGCGGTCTGGAGGTCCCGGGCAATGGCCGGACCCGGGTCCGAGCGGCCGGGCCCATCCGGCTCGTGGCGCTCGACCAGATCGTGACTCGAGGTCGTCGCGACCCGGCCGAGGCCTTCGAGAGCGGTGAAGACCCATTGATCGGGTTGGACGAAATCCGCGCCATCGCTCAGGGCCCTGCCGGCACCATCGGTGACCACGGCCCGTTCGACGAGCAGAAGGGCGCCGGCCTTGAGGCTCCTGTCGATAGCCAGGCAGGTTCCGAGCCGGATCATCCGGCCGGTTCCCTGATCCGCCAGATCACCGATCACCGGGACCGCGCTCGGCCCACCCGATCCGGTCGACTGGACCGTCAGCGGGGTGCCGTCAACGGTGACTCCGCTGTAACCCCAGAGACCGCGGGCCAGGTGGCTCATCTTCGGCTGGACGGTCAGCTCCTGCGCCAGAGCGAAGGCCCGGCGCGGGTCGCCGACCAGGATCGCATCGCTCGCAGCGTTGTCGATCGGCGTCATCTTTACGGGCATTTACCTCACCTGACGGGGTCGATTGAAAGTAAACTAGCCGCATGGCCGAGAGCGGATCAGACAAGTCAGGGGGACGCGGTGTCCCCGACGGACTCAAGGAAGCGATCGAAGGTGCCTTCGCGGCGACCGGGCGCACCCGGGCCCAGGCCCAGGATCTGACCGAGAAGACCCGCGGCCGGGCACAGGAGCTTGTCGATGAGGTCACAAAGCGGAGTTCCGACGCCCGGGGGACCCTTGAAGGGTTGCGTCTGGTCAGTCGCGACGAGCTCCGTCGGCTCGAAGAACGGATTGATGATATTTCCAGTCGCATGGCCGAATTAGAGCGCAAGTCGAAGTCTCAACCTGAGGGTTAGGGTTAGGCGTATATGGCCGCAAAACGAGCCCACTGGGTGATCCGGGGCATCACTTGAGCGGCAAACGGATCGTGATCGCCGGTGTTTCGACCCGCTGGGGTTCGGAGCTCGCCCGGACCCTTCAGCGCCGGTCCGACGTCGGCGAGATCATCGGCATCGATTCGACGCCGCCGGAATCCGACCTCGGCGGTACCGAATTCATCGAAGTCGACATCCGCAACCCGGTCATCTCGAAGATCCTGCCGACGCTGGAGCCGGACGTGCTGGTCCACTGCGGCATCGTCTGGTACCCGGAGGAGGGCCGTCCTTCCCGGGCTCTCCATGACATCAACGTGATCGGCACTCTTCAGCTCCTCGCCGCCTGCGAGAAGACTCCGGGACTCGAAGCACTGGTCGTGCGGGGCTCGGCCGCGATCTACGGATCGGCACCGGGGGCCCCGGCCTTCTTCACCGAGGACATGGCCAGGCATTACCCCCTGGTGACCAGGTTCCAGCGAGACATCGGGGAGCTGGAAGGCTACTTCGATAACTTCGCCCGCCGCCGTCCCGACATCACCTGCTGCATGCTCCGCTTCCAGGTCGAGGTGGGCCCGGGGCTCGACACCCCTTTCAACCGTTATCTCAACCTGCCTGTGGTTCCCACCCGGATGGGCTTCGACCCGCGGCTCCAGCTGCTTCACGTCGACGACGCCACCGGCGCCTTGGCAGCAGCCACCCTCAATCCGGTGCGTGGTGCCGTGAACGTGGCACCGGACGGGGCGATCTCGCTTAGCCGGCTGCTCAGGCTCTGCGGAAGGACTGCCGTCGGGGTGCCGCCGATCGTGGTCGGGGTGATCAACCGGAGGATCAGCAACTACCTCGGCAGCGCCGATCTGTACCGGGACGGAGAACTGCTGCTCCGCTATGGCAGGGGCTGTGACAACCGTCGGCTGCGCGAGGAGATCGGCTACGAGCTTGCTTTCGACTCCGAAGGAACGGCCCGCGATTTCGCCCGGACCGCCCATGGAGTACAGGCTCTCTTCCCGTCACCGCATCCCGGTTCACCGGTCAGGAGCGTGCCCCGGTGAGCGGAGTGTCCCCACGGTCACCCGAGGCGATCCTCGAATGGGCCTCCACCGTCCAGTCGACTTCGGACCGCATTGTCCGGCGCCTGACCGGCGAGTACCACGAGGATGAGTGGGGCTTCGACGAGGAATTCACCGAGGCCGTGTTTCCGATCTTCGAGTTTCTCTATTCAACCTGGTGGCGGGTACAGGTCGAGGGCGCGGCGAACGTGCCCGGTCACGGCCGCGCCCTGCTGGTCGCCAACCATTCCGGGGCGATCTTCCCCTTCGACGCAACGATGATCGCGACGGCGATCCAGAAGGAACACCCGTTGCCGCGCTGGGTCCGGGCGATGGTCCTCAACTGGGCCTTCGACCTTCCCTTCGTCAGCTATCTGCTCAGGCGGCTGGGCGGGGTCGCGGCCAATCCGGCCAATCTCGGGCGGCTGCTGGAAGAAGATCAGCCAGTGATGGTCTTCCCGGAGGGACAGAAGGGGTTCGGCAAGTCCTTCGCCGATCGCTACCGGCTGGAGCGGTTCGGTCGGGGCGGCTTCGTCGAGGTGGCGCTTGAGGCCGGCGCCCCGATCGTCCCGGTCGCCGTAGTCGGGGCCGAGGAGATCTATCCCAAGCTGGGGGAGTCAAAGCCGCTCGCCCGGGTGCTCGGTTCCCCGTATGTCCCGATCACTCCGACCTTCCCCTGGCTCGGACCCCTGGGTCTGCTGCCCCTGCCATCCCGTTGGCGGATCGAATTCCTCGAGCCAATCGATCTCTCCGGTTACGGACCCGGATCGAGCGAGGACAAGTCACTCGTCTTCGACCTCTCCGAGCAGGTCAGGGAGCAGATTCAGGAGGCTCTTTACCGCGGTCTGGTCAAGCGCGGCCCGGCTTTCCTCTAGATCTCCGATCAAATTCCTGCGGATTGAGTTAGGGTACCCGAAGTATTTCGTCCCGGCGGCCCTTTATCCGATCGTGTCAGTCCATCCAGAAGAGGTATCTCGTTGACCAGGAAGTTCCCGACGCCCGTCCGCTCGCTGTTTGCCGTCCCGGTCCTCGCGGCTGCGCTGATCACCGGTTGCGGCAGTGACGACGGGGGCTCCGAGGGTGACCAGCCCGACGCCGGTCTGACCGCCGTCAAGTCGTACCTGACCGAGCACTCAGCCGATCCCGTCGCCCAGACTGCCGAGCTGAAGGCGGCCGGCAATGCCTATTACGACCTGGCCAAAGCAAACAACTTCAATTACGCGAAGCTTCTGAAGAACGAATGCCAGCCTGTAAACGCCGCCCTGACCGACGCCAGGATTGCCTTCGTCAAGGCCAATCCGGCCTACGAGGAGATGGAAGGCATCGTCGCCGGCATTCCGCGAACCGCCCAGTACGACACGGACATCGACGCCGGTTCCTCCGATGCGTCCGACCCGGAAAGCGCCGTCTCCTTCAACCTGACCCTCCCGAACGGGGACGTCGTGAAGCAGCCGGGAAACCTGTTCTTTCTCATCGAAAGTTCGCTTTACGGAACCAACGAAGAACTGATCGTCAAGGGAGTGAAGCCCGACGTCAACTGTGACGGCAAGGTCGAGTTCGGCGAAGGATTGCCGGAGGCGAACATCTTCAAGGCCTCGGTTGACGAGATCGACCGGCAGGCAAACGATCTCGACTAGGACGCCCAGGAAATAGTGATCACGCCCTCCGACGCATTTACCGCGATCACCGTGATGACCCCGACCATGAGCGAGTACTTCGAGCAGTGGAAGCTCTCGTCCTTCGTCGCTGGCGAGGGCAACCAGGAAGAGGCCGGCTTCGTCGCCACCTCACGGCTCTCGGACATCGCCGACATTCTGACCGGCATCGATTTCACCTACGAGGAGATCGAGCCGCTGATCGCCGAGAAGAACATCGATCAGGCCGAGCAGACGGCTGCGGAACTGACAAGGCTTCTCTCCACGGCGGAAGAACTGCGTGACCGGGAAGCTGCGGGCGAGAAGTTCACGGCTCGCCAGGCCGACCAGCTGGGGGCCGAGATGCAGGCCCGCGCCGAAAGGATCGCCGGCCAGGTGACTCAGGCGGCCAAGGATCTCGACATCGAGATCCAGGAGGGCTAGAACCCGTGCCCAGGGACCTGATCCAAAGTTGACGTCGGCTTCGACCAATTCAGCTGGCCTTCGTGATCGGCTCCCACTGGGCCGCCGGCTGGTACTCGAAACGCCAACTGCGAATCCAGCGGGAGCAGTACGAAGCGGTCCTCGCGGCCGAGACGGCGGCCGGACCGGCGCCGGAGGTCGAGGACGATCTGACTGTACCGCGGGAGGAAAAGTCCCCCGAACCGGTCGCCTGAGACCGCTTACAGAGCCGAGTGCCTCTCGTTTTTTGGCTCTATATAGCCGTTTCGCGTCGATTTAACAATCGAACAATCCGGGTGGGGTCATTTCCTCCGAGTGGCCAAAATTCGCCTGCCCCTTCGTTTCTAGATTGGTCCGGTCAGCTAAACGCTAAACCGCGACCGGTGGGTCTGGGCCCGCTGGAACAGGAGGATTTACTTAAATGAGTGTCAAGAAACTCGGCATGGCGTCGCTTCTCGCGATGTTTGCCGCCCTGGTTGTGCCAGGGATGGCTTCGGCCGACGTCGCGGCGGACCTGGCCGCGAAGTCGCTGGAGCTCGACATGGTCTGGGTCGCACTGGCGACAGTCCTCGTCTTCTTCATGCAGGCAGGATTCATGTTCCTGGAGATCGGTTTCTCCCGGATGAAGAACGCCGGTACCGGCGTGGCCAAGATCCTTGTCAACCTCGGCGTCGTAACCATCGCCTGGTGGGCGATTGGCTACGGAATCGGCGGCTTCGGTGAAGGTTCACTCGCCAAGTACGTCGGAACCGACGGCTTCTTCTTCCACTTCGATCAGGACATCCTCGGTATCGCGGTGACTGCGGACACGGCGATGCTCATGCTGTTCGGGCTCGCGTTCTGCGCCGTCTCGCTGGCGATTGTCTGGGGCACCACCCTGGAACGGATCAAGTTCAGCGCCTATGTGATCTACGCCTTCATCTTCGGCGCCCTGATCTACCCGATCGTTGCTCACTCGGTATGGGGCGGCGGTCTGCTGTCCGATGTCGGTGGCAAGCCGGTGATGGACTTCGCCGGATCCTCGGTCGTCCATCTGACCGGTGCTACAGCCGGTC
>JAUPTY010000019.1 GCA_030917845.1 Actinomycetota bacterium
AGGTTCAGTTCCTTCCTGTTTTCGTCCGGTTCACCGGCGTTTTGGGGTTACCGGATCTCCCCTCACATAACTCACAGGAAGTAGAACAGCATGTCCAAGCAGTCTTTTGCCGATCTCGGCGTATCAAAAGCCGTGGTCGATTCCCTCCGCGAACGCGGAATCGAAGCCCCTTTCCCGATCCAGCGTCAGGTCATCGAGGACATCCTCGATGGTGATGATGTCCTGGTCCAGTCCCCCACCGGATCCGGCAAGACCCTTGCCTTCGGTGTCCCCCTGGCTGATCTGATCGCCGCCGATTCACGTCGGCCTGCGGCCCTGATCCTTGCCCCCACCCGGGAACTTGCCAGCCAGATCGTCGACGAGATGGAAGGCATCTGCCATGCGCGGGCGCTTTCGATCGCCGCCGTTTACGGTGGTGTCGGCCTCCAGCAGCAGGCCAAACGTGCCGCCAAGGCCCACATCATCGTCGCCTGTCCGGGCCGGCTCGAGGACCAGATCCAGCGCCGTGCCTTCTCGCTCGAGAACGTCAAGTACCTCGTCCTCGACGAAGCTGACCGCATGCTCGACATGGGCTTCAAGCCCGCCGTCGACCGGATCGTCAAGCAGGTCGACCGGGGACGCCAGACACTTTTCTTCTCGGCCACCCTCGAGGGTGCCGCCGGCAAGCTCGCCGATGCGTACACGATTGATCCGAAAACTCACGTGAACAGGAACTCACAGGAGAAGCAGGGCAAGATCGAGCACCGGTTCGTTCATGTCTCGCATGAAGCCAAGCTGGAAAGCCTGGTTACCGAGCTCGAACAGGCCGACCGTGGCCGCACCCTGGTGTTCGTCAGGACGAAGCATGGCGCCGACCGTCTGGTCAAGAAACTGAGCAAGCGCTCCCGCCAGGTAAAGGCGGTTGCGATGCATGGCAACAAGTCCCAGAACCAGCGTCAGCGGGCCCTGGCCGATTTCGAGGATGGCAAGGTTGACACTCTCGTCGCCACTGATGTGGCGGCCCGCGGAATCGATGTCGCCGATGTCACCCATGTGATCAATTTCGACATGCCCGAAGATCAGGACACCTTCGTTCACCGGGTCGGCCGTACCGGCCGTGCCGGCGCTGACGGCAATGGCGTCAGCTTCGTCCAGGCCGATCAGGCCCGCGAAATGGGCAAGATCGCCAAGTCGCTCGGTCTCCACCGCGAGTGGGAAGCCAGTGGCGGACCTGTTTCCTTCCATTCCGAGAGCCATCCGAAGCAGCATTCACGGACCAGCAGCCGTCCCAAGGGCAAGGGTGGCAACCGTTCACGCAGCGGTGGCGGCAGCCGTAGCGGAAGCTACGGAGGAAGCGGAAATCGCGGCGGCGGTGGCAAAGGCAGCAGCAGTGGCAACCGCAAGCGCCAGCAGAACCGTTCCCGTGGCGGGTCCCAGAGTTAGTCAAGCCTTGTAACAAAACAAGCGAGACCGGGCAGATACTGCTACGGTCCCGAAATAGGGTCGGGAAAGTTAATCCCGACAAAGACGTGTGTAGCGCTCGCAGATCGTTGCTTTACCAGCATCCTCCGCGTTTCGCAGCACCGATGTTGGAGGACTAAATGCCTACAGGCACAGTCAAGTGGTTCAGTGACGAAAAGGGCTTCGGCTTCATTACTCCGGACGACGGTTCGAAGGACGTTTTCGTCCATCACACCGCCATCCAGACTGATGGATTCCGCACCCTCGCCGAGGGTGCAAAGGTCAGCTACGAAGCAGAGGACGGACCCAAGGGTCCGGCCGCCGCTTCGGTGGAGCCCGTCTAGGGACTCAGCTATACCTGAAGCACGCGAGCGCGCCCGCCATCCGGCGGGCGTTTCGCTTTAAAGGGACCGCATCCTTGTTCACAGAGTGTTCACCAAGGCGTCCGGGCAGGTCGGCATTGTGGGTTCCGAAGCATGCATTCAGGGAGAACAGCAGGGAAAACCGAATCCATCTGGAAGATTGACGGTTAGAGCAACCAGAGGGTTAGATGAACACGCGCTTCCATGTCCCGACCAAGGTCTTTGGCACACGCCGCAGCCGCGGCGAGCTGGGTGAAGGCGAACCCGGAAGCGGACTCAACGCAGTGAATCCCGCCACCGGCACCGGCAGCGACCCGATCCTGGTTGACCCGATGCTCAACGGCAGCCCCGGGAAGTCCTCGTCATATCTGATCCCGGGAAGCCGGACCGCGTTGATCGATCCCGGCTCCGCGAACGCCGCGCCCCGGGTCCTCGAGTACCTCAAGGCAAACCGGATCAAGATCGACCTGGTTCTGCTCACCCACATTCACCCCGACGCCGCGGCAGCTGCGGGAGTGATCACCCGTCACTTTCCGGAAGCCGACATCGCAGCCCCGGCCGGGTCAATCGATCGGCTTTCCGATCGCACGGCACTCGTAACCGACATGAAGAAGGTTTACGGCGACCGGGCCGAGATGCTCTACGGGCTGCCGACGCCAGTTGACGCTGTCAGGATCACCGCTCTGGCCGACGATGACCGGATCGATCTCGGCGACCGGATGCTCGAAGCAATCGCTACTCCGGGCCACACTGCTGCGCACATGTCCTTCTTCGACCCCTCGACTTCGTCACTGTTCTGCGGCGACGCGCTTGGCGTGCAGCTGCCAGGCAGCAGCGTCGTACGACCTTCCACCCCGCCTTGGGATTTCTCGCTTGAGGATTCACTGGATTCGATCGGGAAACTGGCCGGGATCGATGCCGAGACCGCTTATCTCGCCCACTACGGCGCTGCCCGTCCGGGTCCCGATGAAATCTGCGAACGGGCAGCCGACTCGCTCGAGCGTTGGCATCAATCCTTTCTCAGGAAGCGTGAACAGACTGATAGCGAGGAAGATCTTTCGAGGCAATTCAATGCCTGCCTCGAAGCGAGCCTGGAACCGGTAGCTCCCTCGGTCCGGCGCGATCTGGAATCGGTCAGCCCTGCCTGGCTGAACCTGGCTGGCCTGAACGCCGAGCAGGCCCGGATCAGCGGTCAACTTTCCGACGCGGCCTGATCGAGATCGGGCCACCCTCGATCCGGTCCGGTTCGTTCCCGGGTCCGGAGTGGATCCTGATCAGGATCTTCGCGGTGGCTTCCGCCTCGATCACCGTGAGGCGGATCACCGCCTCGACCGTCTCCAGCGAACGCACATCTTCAAAGGTCGACCGGGAAACGGGGACCGATGCTCCCGGGATTTCGCAGAAAGCGACCAGCCAGGGATTCCCGAGTCCGGTCAGGACAAGGGATGGCACGACCTTTTCCCTGCCCGGGAGGCGCAGACCTACGGTCTCGCTGATCCCGTGGGATCGCGCCGCGCGACGTGCCGCCGCGACGAGCTGATCAACAAGTTCCGGGGGACTCCCGCCGTCGATTGACCATCTGGCCAGACCGCGTTGAAGCTCGGGAAGAACAGCCAGAGTCAGCAGCCCGACCGGATCCGGTAACCGGTCGGAGGGCAGGTCCGACGGTCTTGCTGCCGCGGCGCCACTGAGCCCGGCCAGACGGCGCCCACAGCCCGGACAGGCAAAGAACGCGTCCCTGTCTCGCTCCCAATCCGGTGAGAAGGGCCTGGCCTTCCTGAGAACCGGTTCCCCCGAAGCACCGCAGGCTTCGCAGGGCAGGGATTCGCGTGCTTTGGCCCTCGCCTTTCGGGCTGGCGAGCCATGATCCGGATAATTCGTCACGGTACGAAAAGTCGTGACGACGTCCCCCTTCTGACAGGCTTGGGACGTGCGATATGACCTGACCGATCTTCCGCTCGAGCGCCTGCGCCGCCGGAGCTCAGCCAAGTGGGCTTCATATCCGGATGATGTCCTGCCCGCCTTCGTTGCCGAGATGGATTTTCCGCTGGCCAAACCGGTCAAGGATGCCCTGATTGAGGCCGTTGAACTGGATGACACCGGCTATGCGAACGCGCCCGGGTCGGGGCTGGCCGAAGCTTTCGCCGGTTTCGCTTCCCGCCGGTTCGGCTGGGACGCAGATCCGGGACAGGTCACCGCAACCATTGACGTGGTCGGCGGCCTGAGAGCGCTACTGGACCTTGTCAACAGGCCACTGGAAGGTGTGATTGTCACCCCGCCGGTCTACTACCCGTTCTTTTCGATCATCCCCGAAGTCGGAAGTTCACTGGTCGAGGTACCGCTGGATGGCTCCGGAGAACTCGACCTCGTTGCCATTGAGCGGGCATTCGACGCCGGTGCCAGGGCGATGATCCTTTGCAGCCCCCACAACCCGGCCGGCACCGTTCCCTCGCGCACTGACCTTGAACGCCTGGCCGAATTGGCGGCAAGCCATGACGCCTGGATCCTCGCCGACGAGATCCACGCTCCCCTGACCCTTCCGGGCGCGACCCACACCCCTTTTCTGGATGTCTCCCCCGATGCTCGCGAGCACGGCATCTGTGTCACTTCCGCGTCGAAGGCGTTCAACATCGCCGGGCTGGGCTGCGCGGTCATCGTCACCGCAAGCGAACGAGCCGCACAGATCGTATCCCGGCTCCCTGCGGGAGCCACTCATCCCGGGCAATTCGGTGTTATCGCATCCCGGGCGGCTTTCGAATCCGGTGAGGACTGGCTCGACCAGGTGGTGGCCAGGCTCGACCTGAACCGTGAATTCCTGAAGACGTTGCTCGCCGATCACCTGCCGGAAGCGGGCTACAGCCCACCCGCAGCTGGCTACCTTGCCTGGATCGATGCACGAGATCTCGGACTGGGGCTCGACCCGGCCGCGCTGATTCTCGAGAAGGCCCGGGTCGCCGTCTCGAGCGGGCCAGGATTCGGCACCGGAGGCGCGGGATATTTCAGACTCAACATCGGAACTTCACCGCAGCTGATCGAAGCTGCCGTAAGGTCGATCGCAGAGATCACATGAGTCCCGACAAACGCCAGCCTCGTGTCAACCCGTTGCCTTCGCAGGAGGCGCTGCTTTCCGAGTTGCGCAGATCGCGATCGGTCAGCGAGGCTGCCGAGGTGATCACCCGGGCCGCAGTCGAGCAGTTCGGAGCGATCGGTTCCGTGGTCAGCGACAGCGAGGGACCGATCGCTGCTCGTCCCACGCGGCTCGACCCGGTAATACTCGCCGAACTGACGTCAATCCCGATCGGGGTCGGCGTCGGCACCCCGAATTCAGCCCTCGGAGGCTTGACGATCGCCTGCTTCTCCAACCCCGAAATGGCGGGCATGCGACTCTCGGCAGCCTGGGCGCCGGAGAGTTCGGCCAGGGTCGCAGACGTCGAAGCCGCCACGAACACACTCGGCGTCTGGTTGCGTCAGTACTCGGACCCGGCCCATGAGCAGGGCATACGCTCGTTCACAGGCCCCGGGCCCACTGCCACCGAACTTGAAGACAACCGCGAGGAGATGGATTCCCGGGGTTTCGAGCATCTGATCGATTCGGTGCCGGCGATTCTTTACACCGCCGAGATGGGTGAGTCCGGCACCTGGCTCTATGTGAGCCCCCAGATCGAGAAGATCCTCAATTACACCCCGGAGGAGTGGACCTCCGATCCAACCATCTGGTTCCGGTCGATCCATCCTGATGACCGGGAACATGCCCTCGCGTTCGAGGACGAGCGACTGATCGGCCTCGACATCCATCCGCCGGCCGAGTACAGGCTGCGGGCAAAGGACGGTCACTACGTATGGATCTACGAGCGAGCGCGCCTGGTCCGGGACGTTGGCGGGGTGCCGGTGTGGCACGGGGTGATGCAGGACATCTCGGCCCTGAAGGCGGCTGAGGCTGCGATCGAGCAGAAGGCCGATCAGCAGGTACTGGTTGCCCGGCTCGGCGAGATGGCGATTCGCGGTGAAGATCCGGATTCCCTGCTTCGATACGCGGTTGACTGGATTGGCCAGCTCGACAGCGTGCTTGAAGCGTCGATCTGGGAGCAGGAGGACTACAAGGAACTCCACCTTCACCATCGCTCTGCCCAGCTCGGCTGGTCGAACGTGCTGCGCTATGACCCAGATCAGTATCCGGACAGTCATCTGATCCAGGGCAACGTTGTTCTGATCCCTTCCTGGGACGACGACCCGCGGCTGGCACGTTTCCGGGGCATCTTGCCCGCTGAGGTCCGCAGCTCGATGATCGCCCCGATCATGGGGGCGGTTGATCAGTTCGGGATGATCGTTGTCCATTCGACCCGGATCAGTGCCTTCGGCGAGCAGGACGGCAACTTCCTGCGTGCTGCGGCGAATGTGCTCGGAAACTCGATCGAACGAAGCCGAACCGACCTCTCCCTCCGGCACCGTCTCAATCACGATCCGCTGACCGACCTGCCGAACCGTCAGCTATTCACCCGTCGACTGGCCGGGGCGATCGACGAAGCCGGCTCGAGGGAAGGAATAGTCGGGTTGCTTTTCCTCGACATTGACCACTTCAAGCTGATCAATGACGGAATTGGCCACCACGCGGGAGACGAGCTGCTGCGAGAGATAGCCCCCCGGCTCTCGGCGAGTGTTCGGCGGGGTGACACGGTGGCCCGCTTCGGTGGTGACGAATTCGGCATCGTTCTCGCGTCGATCAAATCAGTTGAAGAAGCGACCGAAGTGGCGAATCGAACTCTCGAGAACCTTTCGGCGCCGATCCCGGTGGCCGGGACGGAGCGCTTCGTAACCGCCAGTATCGGGGTCGCGACTTTCCAGCCCGGCCGGGATGCGCCCCGATCGGCGGACGACATGATTCGGGACGCCGACGCCGCGATGTATCTGGCAAAGGAGTCGGGCCGGGCCCGGGTTGAATCCTTCGGCAAGTCGATCCGCGACCGGGTGCTGCGCCGCCTCGATGTGGAGAGGCAGCTCCACAGCGCGATCGAGAGCGGTGAGCTCGAAGCCGTTTATCAACCAATGATCAATCTTGCTGACGGTCGCCTGGCGGCCTTTGAGGCCCTGGTCCGGTGGAACCACCCTGAGGAAGGCGCCCTCGAGCCCGAACTCTTCATTCCGATCGCCGAAGAGAGTGACCTGATCAGCCGGATCGACAGCTGGATCATGGCCGAGGCAGTGCGTCAGGCCGGGACCTGGAACGAAGGTCGCGAAGGGCAAGAAATGATCAGCGTCTCGGTGAACGCATCCTCACGCCAGATCCGCAAAGCAAACCTGGCGGGAGAAATAGCCGAGCTCCTGATCATGGGCGACCTTAATCCCCGCCAGCTGACGCTCGAAATTACCGAGAACGTCCTGCTCACCGGTAGTGCGGTAATTGACGACGTGCTGCGGGAGATCCACGATCTGGGAGTCCAGATCGCTCTCGACGATTTCGGAACCGGATATTCCTCGCTCGGCTATCTGAGCAACTTCCCTCTCGACATGATCAAGATCGACCGAACTTTTGTCGAGGGCCTGGGCCGCGGTGACCCCTCCACCTCGGCGATCGCTGACGCAATCACGCAGATCGGCAGGGCACTCTCGCTGTCGGTGGTCGCCGAAGCGGTATCGAGCGAGGCCCAGCTTCAGATGGTCCGTGACCTCGGCTGCAACCTTGCCCAGGGCTTCCTGATCGCACCGCCCCTGGATGTGGTGGCCGCAACGGAATTCGTGCGTGGCTCAGGCCTGTCCGACCTGATCCACTGAAATTGATTCGCGGGCATACGAGGGGCGGGCCAGTGGCAGCCCCGGAGATGGCCGGTACAGCGCAATGTCCTCTTTCTCGGGGATCACTGCGACGATCTGGTTGACCCCGATATCGCCTCGCTCGAAGGCCAGGAAGCTGGCGGTCATGTAGAGACGCCATACCCTTTCCCTTTCCTCACCGACTTCGGCGATTGCAGCCTCCTGGCTGGCGGCCAGGTTCGCGACCCAGTGACGAAGCGTCAATGCGTAGTGCTCACGGAGATTCTCGACATCCCGCAGTTCCTGGCCGGATCGCTCGAGGCCGGCGATCACCCGGGCCACCCGGTGGAGCTCACCGTCCGGAAAGACGTAGTGGGTTATGAAAGTGTTGGGTGATTCTTCTTCGCTGTGCTGGCGGCAGATGCCGTGGTGCAGGGCGAGGCCCCCGGGCCGGCCCAGCCCGGCGGTCTGGACGAAGTAGTTGTCGATGTCGGAGCCGGTGTGCTCGAACATCCCGATCGAGCAGATCTTGTCGAAGGGTCCGTCGCTGACTTCGCGGTAATCCTGGACCCTGATTTCCACGCGGCCGCCGAGACCGGCTTCGGCGACCCGCTCGCGGGCCCGCTCGGCCTGGGAAGGTGAGAGGGTCACCCCGACCACCTCCACCCCGTAGTTCGACGCAGCGTGGATTGCCAGTGATCCCCAGCCGCAGCCGATGTCGAGCAGCCTTTCTCCCTCTTCCAGCCGAAGCTTCTGGCAGACAACGTCGAGCTTGCGGGTCTGGGCTTCTTCGAGGCTGTCTTCCGGCGAGTCGAAATAGGCGCAGGAGTAGACCAGTGTCGGCCCGAGCACCAGGCGGTAGAAATCATTCGAAACGTCGTAGTGATGCTGGATGACTTCGCTGTCACGGCGCAGCGAGTGCAGCCTGCCCTTCGGCTTTGCTTCGACCGACGGTGGTTTGGGCGGAGGGATCTTGATCGCGCCCAGCCCCGCGGCCAGCTTTGCAGCTTCGAGTTTGTCCTGGAGGGTGAAGTCGAAGCCGTACAGCCGTGCGCCTGCTGCCATAACCCTTTCGATGCTGCCCTCGAGCACGAGGTCGCCTGAAACGAAGGCACGGGCGATCCCGAGCTGATCGGGCCGGCTGGCCGCGTAACTCAGTGCCCGCTTGGTGCGAAGCACGATGACGTCTGGACAGGAACCTTCCTCACCTGGCCCGATCTCGCTCCCGTCCCAGAATCGGAGGGCCGCGGGAAGCGGTCCGCCGAGGCGACCTTCAACCCGGGACCAGAGAGGGACGAAACGATCAGAAACACCACCGGTGCTGTACATGCCCTCGGAAGATACTCCCGCCCGGGTTCTTCCTCAAGCCCCGATGAAAAAAAGAAGCGGCCGCCCGGAGGCGGCCGCTGTCAAACTGCTTCCAAGACCGGGTTTAGATGGTCTCGACGGAAGCGGCTGCGGGGCCCTTCGGGCCCTCTTCGGACTCGTAGCTCACCTTGGCGCCTTCAGCCAGGGTGCGAAACCCGTCGGACTGAATGGCGGAGTGGTGGACGAAGACATCCTTGGAGCCATCATCAGGTGTGATGAATCCGAAGCCCTTCTCGTCGCTGAACCACTTGACTGTCCCAGTCGGCATAACTTCCTCCAACATCATGATGCGGCGCCGGTTCTCTCCTCCCGGCCTAACGCGGGGAAAATTACCACTTGGGGAGACTCAGGACCCGTAGACCTCGGCCTTGATCATCGTCACGGACCGGATCACCGAGTCGAGGAAGGGTTCGATTTCAGGCAGAAGCTCTTGGTACGCGACCTCGCCGGCCGGGGTGATCGCATAGAAACGGCGGGTCCGTTTGTCCGGGTGTTCCCAGCTGCCTTCGATCATTCCCCTGCTCTCGAGATCCCTCAGCAGCGGATACATCGTGTTCGGATTGACCGAGACCACACCCTGGGTCAGAGTCTCGATCGCGTCGATCAACTGATTGCCGTAGGAAGGCTCCCGGCGGATCAGGTGGAAGATCAGGAGCGGCAGCAGGTCACGGCGCCGCATCTCTCCGCCGAAGACATCCTGGGCTTTCCCGGCGCGCTTGCGGGGGGCCGGCTTGGGCAGGCTGGCGGCTTCGGTCGCCTCGGCGACCGCATCACCAAGCGGCTTGGAAGGCTCGGCCATAGAACGCGAGTCTAAAGGCCGGGTCGCCCTTTACTCTCATCAGGTGGAGTCAGGCACCGGACAACTCTTCGAAAGCGAGGCATCGTTCAGCGGTGCGGTCGAGGTCGTCCATGTGATCTGGAAGGCCGACGATGACGGCTTCGCGGTGATCGAGGTCCGGGACGACTCCGGAGACGAGTTCGTCGCCACCGGGACAATCGGCCATCTGAAGCCGGGCGAGCGGGCCAAGGTGACCGGTACATGGACCGAGCACCAGAAGTTCGGACCGCAGGTGCAGGTCTTCACTGCCCTGCCGATGGATCCCTCCGACCGGGCCGGTCAGGTCGCCTACCTGAGCTCGCTCCGGCACATCGGCCCGATCCGGGCCGAAGCCCTCTGCGAGCTTCACGGCCCCGAGGTGCTCGAAAAGATCGCCGCCGACCCTGGAGGGATCATCGGTTCGCTTCCCGGACTCGGCCAGAAGCAACGTGAAGCAGCCCTTGAAAGCTGGTACGAGACCAGGGCGGTTCGTGACCTCCACGTCGAGCTTGCTCCTCACGGACTCGCCCACCTGGCCGGGAAGATCCACTCCCGGTTCGGTGACCGGGCGATGCGGACCATCCGCGAGGACCCGTACAGCCTGACCGAGATCGACGGTGTGGGGTTTGCCCGGGCCGACACGATCGCGATCGCAGCAGGCTTCCCGCCGGAGTCCGATCGTCGGGCCCAGGCCGCCGCCTGGTACCTGCTCGGTGAAGGTGAACGCCGCGGCCACACCCACCTGCCGCTGCGCGAGTTGACCGCTCAGGCTTCGAAGCTGCTCGGTTACCAGTCCGACCCCGATGTTCTGGTCTCGGCACCCGGGGTGATCGCCGAGGGAGAGCGCATCTACCGGCAGAGCACCCTGGACCGCGAATGCTGGCTGGCGAGTGACCTGAACGAGCGAGCCACCGCCGAACCGGTACTTGAGCATGCGCCCGAACAGAGTGGTGACGAGAAGCTGACCGCGGAGCAATGGCAAGCCGTCCTCGGTGCCTTCAGTTCCCGCCTGTCAGTCGTCACCGGTGGCCCCGGCGTCGGCAAGACCGTCTGCACGAAGGAGATTGTCCGGGAGGCGAAGGCGGCCGGGGTCAGGGTCGGGCTTTGCGCCCCGACCGGCCGGGCGGCCCGACGGCTGGGTGAGGCAACCGGCGCCGAGGCAATGACTATCCACCGCCTGCTGGAGTGGCGGCCCGGTTCAGAGCCGACATACAAGCCCGGCCACCCCCTGCCGGTCGGTCTGCTGATCATCGACGAGGCCTCGATGATAAATCTGCACATGGCCGATGTGCTGCTCAACGGCCTCGGGCATGACACCCACATCGTCTTCGTCGGAGACGCCGACCAGCTGCCCCCGGTCGGGGCAGGCAAGCCCTTCGCCGATCTGATCGAGTCCGGCATCGTCCCCGTAACCCGCCTGACCCACATCTTCCGGCAGGCGGCCCGTTCGATGATCACCACCGCAGCTCATGAGGTGAACGAGGGCCGCCCACCCCATCTGACTCCGGGTCCCGACCAGGTTCTGGATTTCCACTTCGTCGAGCGGGTGACCCCGGAGCGGGTAAGAAGCGCCGTGGTCGAGATGGTCGGCGAAAGGGTAGGAGCCGGACTCGGGCTCGACCCGATCCGTGACGCCCAGGTCCTGGCACCGATCTACCGCGGTGAAGCCGGGATCGACGTTTTGAACAAGGAACTTCAGCAGCGACTGAACCCCGACGGAAAGAAGGCCGCAAGCGATCGCTTCCGGATCGGTGACCGTCTGATCCAGACCCGGAATGCATACGAGTTCGGGCTGATGAACGGGACCATCTGCTTCCTCGTCGAGGACGATCCCGACGAGGAGATGCTGGTCCTCGAAACCGATGAAGGCCAGTCGGTAGAACTGCCCTACTCGGAGACCGGTGACCTCAAGCTTGCCTACGCGATCTCGGTCCACAAGTCCCAGGGATGTGAAATCCCGGTCGTGATCTTCGTCTGCCACCGCTCCCACGCGGGCATGCTCTCGCGACCCCTGATCTACACCGCCATAACCAGAGCCAGGGAGATGTGCGTGATGGTCGGAGACCGCCCGGCTCTCGAAAACGGAGTCCGCCGAGACGAAGCCGGCCGCCGCTACTCCTCCCTCGCCCCCCGCCTGGCCGGGACCCTCGACGAATCAGCCTGAGTTCACCGCGTGACCGAAGTGAGGTTCCCGCCATGGGAATCCTGGATTCGGCGAGAAGTCGTTCGTTCAATGCTGCGCGGTTGCTGTCAGCCCTCCTGCTGACCGGACTGGCAGCGCTGCTGGTCGTCGCCTCGCCGGCCGCGGCGCAGAAGCTGGTCACGATCGATGCTTCGAGTTCGTATGTCGACCCTTCGAACCAGAACCTGGCCGGTCCGGTCACCGGGAACATGGGCCCCACCCCGGCAAGCTGATGGCCAACGTCCTGCTGCCCGACGGCTACACCCCGAAGAAGCGCTACCCGCTACTTCTCCTGCTGCACGGTTCGGGTGAGCGCTTCGATTTCTCGGCTGACCCTCTGCTTGCTGACATCAAGGAGACCGCCAAGGGCCTGAACGCGGTGATCGTGATGCCGGAAGGCGCCCAGGGTTTCTACACCGACTGGTGGAATGACGGCGAACGGAACGATCCGGCCTGGGAGTACTACATCCGCGAGGCCCTGCTGCCGATGGTCCAGCGCAAGTTCAGTATCCGGCCCGAGCGGCGATACCACGCGATCGCCGGCTTCTCGATGGGCCGGTACGGCACCTGACTGACCTCATCCCAGCTGCCCGGGTTCTTCGGGACCTCCGTGCCGCTCTCCGCTTTCGCCTCGATCCGGACCCCGGAATCAACGGTCGCATTCGCCGGCGCTGCCGGCGGTACCCCCTATACGACGGTTTACGGTGAATCGACCGGCTTCTATGCCGAGGGCCATGACCCGATCGAGTTCGGTCCCAACCTGGCCCACACCAACCTTGACGTCTACACCGGTGACGGCCAGCCCGACCCGGCCCTGCGACCCCAGAACGATCCTTCGCATCCCCTTCATGCGGCTGACGGAGACGCCTTCAGCCTGCTCCTCGAGAGCTTCCTCAAGCTTCAGAACGACGCGGCAGTCGAGGCGATGGAGGCGGCGGGCAACGACAACGTTGATTACACCGTCCACAAAGGCAGCCACGACTGGGAGTTCTGGCGTCCGGACCTGAAGTCGGCGATCTCGAAGGGCCTTTTCAACAAGGTGGCCGAGCAGCCTTCATCCTGGACGACCTACCGGACTGCCGCCAGCGAAGGTCAGGCCTGGGACATCCACTTCAACTTCAGCCCCGCCCCGACCGATGTCACCACATTCGAGCGGAACCGCCGCAGCCTGAAGGTCACAGGCGCCGGGTCCGTGACGATCTTCGACGGCAAGGGATGCTCCCACTCGGACGACCTGCCCTTCACCCGGACTCTGTCGGCCAAACCCTGTCGCGGACTCAAGCTCCAGGTCGAGGCCAGCAAGTTGCGCAAGGGCCGCAACGGCACCGTCACGGTAACTGTCAAGGGCAAGAACTCCGCCGGGGTCACTGCCCCGGTCGACGCGGTAAAGGTCACCGTCGCCGGCCGCTCCGCGATCACCGCCTACAACGGCAAGGCGACCCTGAAGGTCAAGCCGAAGAAGTCCGGCAAGCTCACCCTCAAGGTGGCGAAGAAGGGCTTCAACCCGGCTGCGAAGAAGCTGAACGTCCGCAGGTAGTTCAGGCTTTCAGTCGATCACACGGAGGGTTTCGACTCGTCGTCTGGTCGCTTTGTCGGAAGCCTGGAATCGCGCCATGAGGGCGGCGATGCTTTGCTCGTCGGACTGGCCGTCACGCATTTCCGCCCGGACGAAGGTCGCCGGCATCATCAGCGCGGCCGAGAAGGTGTTGGCCTCGACTTCTGGAATCGCTCTGGGGGTCGGCTCGGTTCCGAGGCCCTCATCGGCGTCGTCGCTGCGGCAGAAGATCGCTGCGGGTCCTCGCTGGTGAAGCACGAAGTGACCCAGTTCGTGGCCCACGGTGAATCGTTTGCGCTGCGGGCCCCACTCCGGGTGGGCGGCTTCCTCCTCGTTGATCCAGATCTCTCCGATCCCGGTCAAGAGCAGCCCGGAGAGCGTGCCATCCGTGATCCGGTCGCCGACGACTTCTTTCATCTGGTCGTGGCTGACGCGGCAGACCCTCAACCCGTAGACCTCCCGGGCGATTTCCTCGACCGGGATCGGCAGGCTGCGGCCGTTCCAGACCCGGGAAGGAATCATTTCCAGGATCTCACCGACCGATTCCTCGATCTTCGAGGCATCCTCCGGCTCGAGGCTGGTGACCTTCTTCAATTGTCGCTCCCGGAAATCACCCTCCGGTGAAGAGCTCGTCAATACGATCCGGTGGATCGGAAGCCCTGAAGTTCCCCGACGGAACATCCATTGCCCGGGATTCCTGGCCGTCAAGTTGGAACTCGACCTCGTCGACCGTCCTCGCGAAAGCCACTCCCGCTGACGAAGCGCGACCCGACCCCAACTCAGCCGCCGCATTTCTCAGTGTCGTTTCCTGGGTCTTCAGGATCATCGCCAGCGAGCCGAAGACCTTCGGGGAGATTCCCGATGAAGGTAGCGTCCCCCACTCCAGGTCGTGGTAGTAGCCGTCGATCTTTTCCTGTTCGGCGGGGCTCGCTTTCAGCGCCGTCGCGAGTTCCCGGACCACCTCGACCTGACCGAGGCCCAGCTTCGCCCGCAGCCCCCGGACCAGTTCCGAAAGTCCGCCGCTTGCTCCGTCGACATCTGCCAGGACCTTTTCGAAGACCCGTTCGAATCGCGCGTCGCCGGGGTCCGGGCTGGATACCGGGCCTGTTTCGATGAAGGACTCGATCAGGAGCAGCAGTTCCTGACGCTCGCGCCCCTCGAAACGGTTCAGGAACGGGCGTGGATCACCGTGGCCGGCCCGGAAGGCTTTGACGTATTCGTCGTACGCGCTGGTGACCTTGTCCGGGGTTTCTTCTGGCTCACTCATGATTGATCCCAAAGTTCCGTCGCCACATCTTTTCTGTAGCGGGAGAAGATCTTGTCAACATTGGTCGGGGACATCGAGTCGTCGTTTGACATCTCTGCCGCCTCCTTCGAGGAGTACCCGTTAATCCGAAGCCGGATCACCTCCTGTTTGACGGCGTCCCGGGTCTTCAGCACGTTCTCCACCACCAGCCTGACTTCGACTGCCCCGGTCGAGTCGGGAATTCCGATCTCAGGTCCCCAGGAGTCATCATCGGCGGGCTGGTCCGGGATTGGCACCGAGCCCGGATCCTTTTCCTTTGCCCGATAGAAATCCGCGATCCGATACTGCGTAACTGTGCGCATCCATTCGACGACCTCGCCCGGGCTCGAGCCTTTGACCTTGCTGATGTCCTTGATGATGCTTGCGAGGGCATCCCCGACGATCTCGTCCTTGTCATCCCCGTCGGCCTTTTTGCTGACCCAATAGTCGACGAGGCCGATTCTCCGGCCAGCGAAATGCCGGAGAACAGACTCGAACGTGTCCGGATCGCCGACATCGCGAGCGTCGACGGCAAAGGAGATGAGTTCATCATCTTTGAGTCTTGCCAGTTCATTTTCAGTCTTCGGCTTGAAGTTCAAGCTTGTCCCGGGGGTCGTATTCGGCGATTCGTTCTGACAATGCCCCCGGAATCCGTTCGCAGGCCCTGGGACGCAGGGCCAAGATACCTGCTGGGTCGGCTACAGTCAGCCCATCGCCCGCGTCGCACGGACAGTCGTTTGGCCAGAGTCGGAACCGAGCGATTCGGATCGCCGGTCTTACGCCGATGCCGAGCCGGGGCCGTTCTGGCTCTCCGGTTCAAGACCTGATCTTCACCCCGCGTTGTCCGGCTCCACCGAAACCGACCTGGTCATCGTTGGAGGTGGCCTGACCGGACTCTGGGCTGCCGTCCGGGCCAAGGAGCGTGACCCGGGCCGGGATGTGGTCCTGATCGAGCGGGAGAGCCTTGCGATCGGGGCCAGCGGGCGCAACGGCGGCTTCATGTCTTCCTCACTGGTCCATGGTCTTGGCAACGGCCTCGCCCGTTTCCCCGACGAGGTGCCACTGCTGGAGAAGCTCGGCCTTGAAAATCTCGAACAGATCGGCCACACGATTGCCGAGCAAGGGATCGACTGTGATGTCCGCAACCCGGGGGCGATCGAGGTCGCGGTGACCGATGCACAGGTCGAGGAACTACAAGGTGGTGCCAAGGAACTGGCCGAGTACGGCCATGAAGCGGTGATGCTCGACGGCGAGCAGCTTCGCTCGGAGGTCAACTCACCTATTTATTGCGGCGGGCTGTGGCAGAAGACCGGCGAGTGGACGGTCGACCCGGTCCGGCTCTGTGACGGACTCGCCGCGTATGCGGACCGGCTCGGGGTGCGCATCCACGAAGGAACCTCGATGACCGGAATGGATAAGTCCGGCGCCGGTGTTGAAGTCACGACCGAAGCCGGGAGCATTCGAGCCGGGAAGGTGCTGCTTGCCACCGCCGCCTTCAAAGTGCCGGTCCGTCAGATCCGCCACAGGGTGATCCCGGTCTATGACTATGTGCTGGTCACCGAGCCGCTCAGCCGGGAGCAATGGGATTCACTTGGCTGGAAGAACAATCAGGGGATGTCGGACTGCTCGAACCAGTTCCATTACTACCGGCCGGTTGACGGCGGCCCGGAAGCCGCCACCGCCGACAAGCCCGGCGGCCGGCTGCTCTGGGGTGGTTTCGACGCGATCTACAACTTCGGTGGCCGGGTCGAGGACTCCGCTTACCAGCGCGATGAGAGCTTCGCGGGGCTCGCCCAGCGCTTCTTCACTGCCTTCCCCCAACTCGAAGGGCTTGGGTTTTCGCATCGCTGGGGCGGCGCGATCGACACCTGCTCCCGTTTCTTCGCCTTCTACGGCACCACGATGGACGGTCGGGTCGGCTGGGCGGTCGGCCACACCGGCCTCGGGGTCGGAGCGAGCCGGTTCTCGGCCGGCCTCGGTCTCGACATCCTCGACGGGGTCGACAATGAAGTCACTCGCCTGAGGTACGCGACCGCACAGCCCGTTCCCTTCCCGCCCGAACCCCTCCGCTGGGCCGTTGTCCAGTTCACCCGCAGCCGGATCGCCGCCGCCGACCGGAACGAGGGCCGCCGCGGCCTCTGGCTGCGGACCCTCGACCGCTTCGGTCTCGGCTTCGATTCCTAGACCGTCCCCTACTCGTAGGAGACCGCTTCGAGGACGTCGAGTTTGGCGGCCTTGCGGGCCGGGTAGATCGCGGCGATGACTCCGGCAAGCGCAGTCAGGACCAGAATCACCAGCAGGGTACCCACCGGATAGCTGAGAGCAAAGCCGTCCCCGCTCAGCGGGATGCCGATCACGAAGGCGAAAACGACGCCGACGATGAGCCCGGAGACTGCGCCGATTACCGCGGTGATCACGGCCTCGTAGCGAACCATCCGTTTGACCTGGCGGCGAGACATGCCGACCGCCCTGAGCATTCCGAGTTCGCGGGTGCGCTCGTAGATCGAGAGGATCAGGGTGACCACGATCCCGACCAGTGAAACGACGATCGCCAGGGCCAGCAGTACGTAGATCATTGCCAGGAGACCATTGATCTGCTGCTTCTGGCTCTCCTTCAGTTCGCCCTGGTTTAGGACTTCAACGGTCGGGAACGGCTTGTCCAGCGCATCCTCGATCGCCGTCTGGGTCGTCGCCAGGTCGACCCCGGAATCGAGTTTGACCAGGCCGACTGCGTCCTCGTCCACCTTGAAGTCCTGCTCCATCGCCTGCTGCGTGATGATTCCCTGACCCGCCAGCTGGATGCTGTCGGTTTCCATGACGCCGGTGACGTCGAAGTTGAACTTCTGGCCGGTCTGCGAGGTCAGTTCGACTGTGTCGCCGACTCCCACACCGATCTTGTCGGAGAGCGAATCGCCGATCACGATCTCTCGTCCGGTCAGCCCGAGCAGGTCATCGTTCGAGCCTTCCTTCCAGGTCACCGTGAAAACCCTGGTGATGTTGGAGGGGTCAACCGACGAAATCTGGGTCGTTTCGCCATCGGCCTTGACCGCCGCGTAGCGGACCCCGGAAGCGGCCTCCACACCTTCAACCTGCCTGACTTCCTGGACCGCCAGCGGGGAAAACGGCTGGAACCCTCCCGGTCCCTGGAGGGTGATCTCGCCCGGCAGCGAATCATCTACCACCTTGTTGACCGAACTGCTCAGTCCGGATGCGAAAATGGTCACAAAGGCGATCAGCGCGAGACCGATCATCAGGGCCGCCGCCGTTATCGCCGTGCGTCCCGGGTTCCTTTGCGAATTCTCTCGGGCCAGACGACCGGTCAGACCGCCGATCTTCTCGATCGGCGCGCCGATGACCGAGGCTGCCGGCTTGACCAGTTTGGGAGCGAAGATCGAGATCGCCAGCAGGACGCAAATTGCCCCACCGCCAATGCTGGCCGCACCGCTGCCACCATCGGTTCCGCTGATCAGGGTGGAAGCGATCAGGAAGAGTCCGATCGTACCGAGCAGGACGGCAATAACTGTCCGGACCACGACCCGGTTCTTCCCGCCGACCACGATGTACTCGGAAAGCGCCGCGATCGGCGGAACCCTGGTCGAGCGGATCGCCGGAATCACGGAGGAAATCATGGTCACCCCAACCCCGATCAGCAGGGAGACGATGATCGTACGCGGCAACACGACGAGGGAATTCGCGGGCAGCTCCGCCCCGACCGCCTTGAGGATCTGGCTGAGACCGGCCGCGAGCCCGTAGCCGACCAGGATGCCGATCAACGATCCGATCAGACCGATCAGGAAGCTTTCGATCAGCACTGACCGGAGTATCTGCCGACGGCTCGCGCCGATAGTGCGGAGCATGCCGAACTCGCGGGTGCGCTGGGCGACGGTGATCGAGAACACGTTGAAGATCACGAAAGAGCCGACAAACAGGGCGATCGCCGCGAATGCGAACAGGGCGATGGTCAAGAAGCTGAGGCTGTCCCGGATCTCGCTCGCATTGCGATCGGCGTTCTCCTGCGCGGTCTCGACCCGCAGTCCCGCTGGCACAACCTCGGAGACCCGGTCGCGCAACTCCTCGGGTGACACGCCGCTGTCAGCAGCGATCGATATCTGGTCGAACTGACCTTCCTTCCCGGTCAGCTTCTGGGCCACCGGGAGCAGAACCTGGGAGATCGAGGAACCGCCGAAGGACGATCCGCCGAGCCGGGTCAGCCCGACGAGGCGGAACGGTTCCGCTCTCCCGATCCCGACCAGCTGGATCGTGTCACCGATCTCGATTCCGGCCCGGTCGGCCGCCGCCTCGTCCAGTGTCGCTTCACCCGGTTTGGTCGGACGACCCCCCTCGGGGTAGTCCACCGCTTCGAAGATCTCCGGCCCGGTCGAAGATATGAACTGGGGCGAGAAACCGCCACCGGTCGACTCACCCTCGTCATCGAGGATCGCGCCGGTCGAGAAAATCGCGCCGGCCGCCTGCTCGACGCCATCAACCTGTCGGACTTCCTTGAGGACCCCGGAGGCGAACGACGGTGTGCTGCCGTCCTGCTGGTCGACTTCCGACTTCGCGGTGACCACCACGTCGGTGCCAGCCAGAGACTCGTTGAAGATCTGGTCGAAAGCCTGGTTCGTGGTGTCGGTCAGGACGTAGGTGCCGGCGACCAGGGCAATCCCGAAGATCACCGCGACCGCGGTCATCAGCGATCGCCACTTGCGTGCCCAGAGATTTTTGAAGGTCAGGCTGAACATCTATCGGGCTCCGGTAGCTCTGTGCTCAGGCGAGGGTCTTGAGGAGCTCGATCACGTTGTCCGCCGAAACCGGCGGCGCATCGTGAACCAGCTTTCCGTCACGCAGGGCAATCAGGCGATCACCGTGCGCGGCAGCGTCAGGCTCGTGGGTGACCATGATCACCGTCTGTCCGACTTCATCAACCGCGCCTCGCAGGAGTTTCAGCACGTCATCAGAGGCTTTCGAGTCAAGGTTGCCGGTCGGCTCGTCAGCGAACAGTACGGCCGGTTTGGTGACCAGGGCGCGGGCTACGGCGACCCGCTGCTGCTGGCCGCCGGACAGCTCCGAAGGGCGATGGCTGCGGCGATCGGAAAGACCGACCCGATCGATCACCTGGTCGACCCATTCCTGGTCCGGCTTCTTCTTGGCGATCGAGAGCGGCAGCAGGATGTTCTCCTCCGCGGTCAGAACCGGAAGCAGATTGAAGAACTGGAACACGAAGCCGAGCTTGTCGCGCCGCAGCTCGGTCAGGTCACCGTCATCGAGCCCGGTGATTTCCTGGCCGTCGATCTCGACCGTGCCGGCGGTCGGCTTGTCGAGGCCAGCGAGGATGTGCATGAGGGTCGACTTGCCGGAACCGGAAGGACCCATGATCGAGGTGAAACGACCCTTGTCGAAAGTGACGTCGACACCGTCGAGTGCACGCACCTCGGCCTGGCCTTCGCCGTAGATCCGTTCGAGGCCGGTGGCCTTGACGATCGGACTCTCGGATGACTTGGGATGACTGGGAGCTTCAAGAGTTGACTCCATCCCGGCCACCGTAGCACCCGAACCAGCCCGGAAACGACCCCTAAGGGACATCCCTCAGCCTCGATCAGGTCGCGGCTTCGGGCGTTCCGCGCTCCCCATCCAGAGGTCCGGGAGTCTCGCGCGGCGGGGTGTGGGGGTATGGCATCCCGGACCGTCGCTGCGCTCCCCATCCAGAGGTCCGGGAACCACACCCCCACACCCCGCCTGAGGACCCTCCGGGCAACACGAGGCAACAGTCCGGCGAAGGGCCAGGCTTGGAATGCGGCGACTGGCATGGAGTTCCACCGTGGATTGACCGGTCCTGCAGGGTTCGGTTCGGGGTATGCCGCCTGAACCTCTGGATGGGGAGCGAAGCGACGGTGAAGGGGGCATGCCCCGGACCGGGCCCCTCGACTAACTCCAGTCCCGCCCGTGGCAGCAGCTGCAAACGGAAAGGGCGGCCCGGAGGCCGCCGTTTCGACGAAACAGGCTGCTGCGCGTCAGCTAGACGTTGCGCGGGAGGAGAACCTCGCGGGCGATGACCATCCGCTGAATCTGGCTGGTACCTTCGTAAAGCTGCATGATCTTGGCGTCACGCATGAACTTCTCGACCGGGTAGTCCTTGATGAAGCCGTAGCCGCCGTACACCTGAACGGCGTCAGTGGTGACTTCCATCGCGGAGTCCGCAGCGAAGCGCTTGGCTTCCGACGATGCGAGCGTGTTGCTGATCCCGCTCTGCAGCTGCCAGGCGGAGAGCCAGGTGAGCAGACGCGAAGCGTCGACCTTGACGGCCATGTCGGCGATCAGGAACTGGATTGCCTGGTGCATGGCGATCGGAACGCCGAACTGCTGGCGTTCTTTCGAGTACTCGACGGCGGCTTCGAATGCTCCGCGGGCGATACCGGTTGCCATTGCGGCCACACCGGGACGGGTCCGGTCGAGGGTCATCATGGCGAGCTTGAAGCCCTTGTTCTCTTCGCCGATCATGTTCTCGGCCGGGACTTCGACGTCGTTGAAGGTGACGGTCGCGGTGTTTGATGCCCGCTGACCCATCTTGTCTTCCTTCTTGTCGATGGTAATGCCGTCCTGCTTGTCAACCACGAACGCCGTGATGCCGCGGCTGCCGGCGTCGGGGTCGGTCTTCGCGTAGACGGTGAACCAGTCGGCGTAGGAGCCGTTGGTGATGAAGCACTTCGAACCGTTGAGGACGTACTTGTCGCCCTTCTTCACGGCGCGGGTCTTCATGCCGGCGACGTCGGAACCTGCGTCCGGCTCGGTCAGGCAGAAGGAAGCGAGCTTCGGCTCTTCGGCGAGCATGCCGAGGTACTTCTTCTTGGTCTCTTCCGATCCACCGAGCTGAACCGGGGCCGAGGCCAGTCCGTTTGCGCCGATGCTGGTGCCGATGCCGGAGCAACCCCAGGCGAGTTCCTCTTCGATCAGGCAGCCGGAGAGGTAGTCGAGGCCCGCTCCGCCGTATTCAGATTCGAGGTGGGTGTTCATCAGGCCGACTTCCCAGGCCTTGTTGATCACGTCGATCGGCCAGGTACCGTCCTTGTCGTACTCCCAGGCAACGGTCCGCATTTCCTTCTCGGCGAAGTTATGCGCCATTTCGCGCAGGTCCTTCTGCTCGTCAGTAAGTGTGAAGTCAACCACTTCTACAAACTCCTTCGGTCGGTGAAAATCGTTCGATTTACTCGATGCGGGGCCGGGGCGAAGGGCCGGGACGGCTCCCGATTGACTAGTCAGTCAATAATTCTAAGAGAAGGGTACCGGATGCGGACGCGCTGCCGGGAAGCTACGCGGCTTTACTCTGCCCTCATGCCCGGAAGCGGAATCCTTGCGGTCGGCCCCTCGGAGTTTCTCCTTGTCCTGATCCTGCTCTGCCTGGTTGTTGCCCCGATCGCCGCGATCGCCTTTGCCAGGTCCGGCAGTCGCTATGAAGAGATCGGCAAGGGTCGCTTTGCGGTCGATTTCGACGACGGCGACGAGACCCCGCATGAAGAAGAGATCCGGCAGCTGGTCGAAGCCAAGGCCTACCGTCAATCCCGCCGTGGCGAGCAGCCGGTCGACGTCGAGGCCGAAGTGGACCGCCTGCTTGCCGGCGAGCCCGATCCCGAAGATGCCAGCGGCAACGAGACGGCCCTTAGCCCTCACCAGTCAGATGCTCCCCGGGATCCCGAGATCGATCAGGTCCGCGACGAGATCCGTCA
>JAUPTY010000118.1 GCA_030917845.1 Actinomycetota bacterium
GACCCCGTCTCCGCTTTCGGTGGCGTGATCGCGATCAACCAGGTGATCGACGTGCCGCTGGCCGAGTCGCTCCACAAGAACTTTGTCGAGGTGCTGGTCGCGCCCGGCTACGAACCGGAAGCCCTGGGGATCCTCCAGCAGAAGGAGAACATCCGGATCTTCACCGACGAGGCCTCACCCTTTCCCGATCCCAAGGAAAAGGACATCAAGCGGGTTCGCGGCGGCATCCTGGTCCAGGACCGGGACGGAGAAGTGGAGCAGCGCGAGATGATGGAAGTCGTGACCAAAGCCCAGCCGACCGAGCAGGCCTGGACCGACATGCTCTTCGCGTGGACCGTCTGCCGTCACGTCAAGTCCAACGCGATCGTCTTCGCCAAGGACGGGGTCACCCTCGGGATCGGTGCCGGTCAGATGAGCCGGGTCGATTCGAGTCGCATCGCCATCGTGAAGTGCCGCGATGCGCACGGTGACGAGGCCGGTGATCTGCTCGCCGGCTGCGCCATGGCTTCCGACGCCTTCTTCCCTTTCGCCGACGGCCCGATGGTCGGAATCGAAGCCGGAGCGACATCGGTGATCCAGCCGGGCGGCTCAAAGCGCGACGCGGAAGTCATTGAAGCCTGCGACGAAACCGAAACGGCGATGGTCTTCACCCGCCATCGCCATTTCCGCCACTAGTACCAAGTGCCCCCTCTGGGATTCGAACCCAGGACTCACAGGTTAAAAGCCTGCAGCTCTAACCAACTGAGCTAAGGGGGCCCGGGCATCCTAATAACTGCGGTGGGGCGAGCCTTCGCCGGGGTTGCGCTTCCGGTCAGCTGATCGCGAAAACCTGCTCAGCCAAGTCCGGGAATGCCTTCCTCGGGGGTGCTCGCTTCGGCGTAGAGGCGTTTCGGGATACGACCGGCCTCCCGGGCAGCCCGACCCGCTTCAACCGCGTGCTTCATCGCCTTCGCCATCAGGTCAGGGCTCTCCGCCCGCGAGACCGCTGAGGCAAGCAGGACCGCGTCGCAGCCGAGTTCCATCGCGATCGTCGCATCGGAAGCGGTGCCGATCCCGGCGTCGAGAATCACCGGCACATTCGCGTTCTCGACGATGATCGAGATGTTGTACGGATTACGGATCCCGGCCCCGGACCCGATCGGTCCCCCGAGTGGCATCACAGCGGCGCATCCGGTCGCCTCGAGCCGGGCGCCCAGAACCGGGTCATCGTTGGTGTACGGCAGGACGGTGAACCCGTCAGCGACCAGCTCCTCTGCGGCTCTCAGCAGCTCGGGAGCATCGGGCAGCAGGGTCCGGTCATCACCGATCACTTCCAGCTTGACCCAGTCGGTCTCGAAGGCTTCACGCGCGAGCTTCGCCGTGCGGACGGCATCCCGGGCCGTGTAACAGCCGGCAGTGTTCGGCAGGATGAAAAGTCCGAGCCGGCTGATCACATCCATCACCGACCCTTGAGCTTCGGGGTCGAGGCGCCGCAGCGCCACGGTGATGATCTCGGTGCCGGAGACAGAAAGTGCGCTCTCCATTGCCTCGAGCGATCGGAAGCCGCCGCTGCCGGCGATCAGTCGGGAGGTCCAGGTCCGGCCGCCGAGCTCCCATTCGCCCGATCCGCCCTGGATCGCCGCGACCACTTCAACTGAAGCACCGGCCATCGGCGCGGTCGATTCCCAGGCTGACCTGGGCACCACATCGCCGTCAAGAGCGACGGCGACACCACGCCGGTCCTCGGGAATGCCTCCTCCGGCGACCAGACCGATCACTTCAGAGATCGTCATTCCTTCACCGACTTCGGTCTCCTCTCCGTTCAGTTGGATCTGCACCTACTTCGCCTCCTGTTTCGCGAATCTGTCCGGACTGACGGCGGCCAGACCTTCCGGTTCCCGGCCTTCGACCAGATCCGACACGGCGGTCGCGGTGGCCGGAGCCAGCAGGATCCCGTTGCGGTAGTGACCGGTGGCAAGGATCAGGCCGTCAACTGCGGTCCTGCCGATGATCGGCATGTTGTCAGGGGTCCCCGGCCGGAACCCGGCAATCGCATCCAGAAACTCCATCTCCGCCACATCGGGCAACAGCCGGTAAGCCTCTCGCAGTAGTTCGTGGACACCACCTCCGGTCACCCGGCCATCGAAGCCCATCTCCTCGACCGTGGCGCCGAGGATCAGCCGCCCGTCCGGGCGGGGGGCCAGATACACCCGCTCCGAAGCGAGGACCCGTTCACAGGCCGGATCCTCCGGAGTTCCGCGAAGTTCGACTACCTGGCCCTTGACCGGCCGGACCGGCGGGCGGACCCCGGCGGGGATCCATTCGGCGATACCGGCCTCGGCCCCGGGGGCGGCGACGACAGTTGGAGCTTCAAAGCGGCCAATGGTCGTCTCGACTCCGTTCGCACGGCCGGAGTCATCGCAGACGAGGGCGGTGGCTTCGGCCTGCTCGATTCGACCTCCGGCTTCGCCGAGTCCGATCCGGAGGGCCTCGACCAGCGCCCGGGGATCGACCACCGCATCATCCTCGACCAGAATCGCCCCGGCCAGCGACGGACTTAGCCCCGGTTCAAGATCCCGGGCAGCCATCGGGCCGAGCCAGCTCGAATCCAGACCGTGACTCTGCTGGAGCTCCATGACCCGGCGCAGTTCCCCCGCCTCGTCACGATCAAGCGCCACATGGAGTGCGCCGGTGTGCCGGTATCCGGTGTCGGCACCGGTCGCGGCTTCGATCGAAGCGACGAACTCCGGGTAGAGCGACCGGGAACGGAGGTTCAGTGCCAACAGTTCCGGTTCACCGAAATCGAGTTCACCGATCGGGGCCAGCATTCCCGCGGCGACCCCGGTCGCTCCGCAGCCCGGCTCTGCGCGTTCCAGCACCGTCACCGATACGCCACGGCCCGTCAGCTCCCAGGCGGTGGCAAGACCGATCAGGCCGGCCCCGACCACGATCACGTCACTTCGTATTTTGGCTGCGGCTTGCGTCATCTCGTCCCGCTGGAGCCCTTGCCCTTTCCCTTGCGCACGGAATTACCCGGATCAGGTTCAGGCGGTCGGTGGCTTCGTCGCCACCCTCTCAGCCCTGGCATTCAGGCTCCCGCAGGTATTCCTGATCCTACCGGCCTTTATCCTCAGAGCCATGAGCTTCGAACCGAGCGAAGGAGCTGGCAGCCTCAGACGGGAACGCCTGAGGACGGCAAGGCTCTATTTCGTCTGCGACGCCGCCCCTGGTGGCGACGACCCCGAACCCCTGCTGAGGGCAGCCCTCGACGGCGGAGTCGACATCGTGCAGCTCCGCGAGAAAGAGGCCGGCACCAGGGTGATCGAGCGGGCCGCCGACACCTTCCGCCGGGTCTGCGACACCTACGGGGTGCCGTTCATCCTCAACGACGATCCGGAGCTGGCGATGGCGGTGCGGGCGGACGGAGTTCACATCGGTCAGGAGGACATGTCGGTGGCCGACGTCAGGAAGATCATCGGCCCGAATTACCTGCTCGGTCTCTCCACCCACAACGAGGAACAGATCGCCGCGGCCCATCAGACTGTCCGCGACGGGGTACCGATCGACCACATCAGTGTCGGTCCGATAAACGAAACCCCGACCAAGCCTGGACGCGCGGCAACCGGGCTGGAACTGATCCGGCACGCAGCTTCGACCGCCACCCTCCCCTTCTTCGCGATCGGCGGCATCGACACCGACAATGTCGTCGAGGTTCTTCGGGCCGGAGCCCGACGGATCTGTGTGGTCAGGGCAATCCATGACGCGCCCGATCCGACCGCAACTGCCGCCAGCCTCAGACGGGCATTCGCCGCAGTCGGAGAGGAGGTAGCCCCAGGTGGCTGAGAAAAAACGGAAACAGCCAGCCCGCCGCAAGGCCCGCGGGTCACAGGGCACCAGCAACGGCGATCGCCCCGCCTCGGGACCCGGCGCGATGAAGGCCGGCTACGCCAAGGCCGAGATCAAGAACCAGGCCGCTCGGGAAGCTCTGGAGCCGCTCAGGGAAGGCGAACGGCCGACCGTGGTCACGGTCGGGGCAATCTGCTCGGCAGTTGTCGCCCTGATCCTCTGGGGCTCCAGTTTCTACGCGCTCCTCACCGGAGCCGACGCCGGTGGCCGCGACGTCAACGTGATCCAGTGGGGGTTCTTCGCAGCAGTGGTGACCGCCATGGCCTGGGGTATGTGGAAGGCGAAGTACTGGGCGGTGCTCGGATTCCAGATGCTGCTGGTGATCCTGATCATGGCTGGCATTCTCGGCATGGTTGTGGCCCCGACCCTGGTCCAGATCATCGGCACGCTGATCCTGACGGCCGCGCTTTCGGTGCTCTTCTGGTTCATGGTCAAGGCGATGGCCAGGATCCAGATGCCGGAGCGTCCCGGTTCACGCTGAGCCTCCGATAGTCTCGGCTGACCATGGCTGATGAAACTTTTGATGTGATCGTTGTTGGTGCCGGACCGGGCGGCTACGTTGCCGCGATCCGGGCGGCGCAGCTGGGCAAGTCGACTGCAGTGGTCGAATCAGACAAGGCCGGTGGCCGCTGCCTGAACTACGCCTGCATTCCGGCGAAAACCATGCTCCACACGGCCGAGGTTTTCGACGAGGCAAAGAACAGTGCTGACATCGGGGTGAAGGTCCAGGGTGCGGAACTCGACTGGGACGCTCTCGGCCAGCGCCGGACCGATGTTTCCGCCAGCCTTTCCGGTGGCGTCAAGGGCCTTTTCGACAAGAACAAGATCAAGTTCATTGAAGGCGAAGGGAGCCTGACTGCCGAAGGCGACGTAAAGGTCGGTGACACGACCTACGGCGCCGGCAAGGTGATCCTCGCGACCGGTTCCGTCGCCCAGGCGATTCCGGGCGTCGAGTTTTCCGAGCGGGTTCTGGACACCTGGGCTGCCTGGTCACTCCCCGAGCAGCCCGGCAGGATCGCGGTGGTCGGTGCCGGTGCGTCGGGATCCGAGATCGCTTCGGCCTACATCCGTTACGGCACTGAAGTGACCCTGGTCGAGATGCTCGACCAGATACTTCCGGCTGAAGACAAAGACGTAGTCCGGGTGGTCGAGAGAACTTTCAAGAAGCAGGGCATCGAGATCTCGACCGGCACCCCGGTCGAGAACGTCGAGGTCACCGACAGTTCGGTCAAGTTCACCTACGGCGAGAACTCGGCCGAGGTCGATTACCTGGTCATTGCCGGTGGCCGGAAGCCGGACGTTGATGCGCTCGGTCTCGACACTGCAGGAATCAAACTGGACGAGAACGGCCGGGTCCAGGTTGACGAGCTTCAGAAGACTTCAAACGACAAGGTCTATGCGATCGGTGATCTCGTACGTGGCTCCGCTCTCGCCCACAAGGCGATGGAGGAAGGCATCGTCGCCGCCGAAGATGCTTCAGGCGAGAA
>JAUPTY010000119.1 GCA_030917845.1 Actinomycetota bacterium
CTCGAGCAGACCGTTCCCGAACCGTTCGAGGAAGGGACCACCGCCGCACTGGAGCCGGCGGCGCCGACCATCTCGAGGCGCGGTCTGCTGCTGACAGTGGGCGCTTCGGCGGCCGGAATCGGCCTGATGATGGCTGGCCAGGTGATTGGTGGCCCTCTGCGGAAGATCGCCCTGCTCGCTCCCAGGGGCCGGCAGCCCGGAGACGGACCAAATGAATTCCAGGTCAACAAGACCGCGGATGCCGCCGGCATAACCCCCGAACTGACCGGTTCCGGCTGGCGTCTGAAACTGGTCGGGGCGAGCACAACCACCCTGACCAGAGATGAGCTTCTGGCGCTGCCGCAGCACACCTATGACCTGCCGATTGCCTGCGTCGAGGGCTGGTCCACCACTCAGACCTGGACCGGCGTGCGGATCAGGGACCTGGCCGAACTCGCCGGTAGCCCCGAAGCCGGTGAAGTGCTGGTCCAGTCACTCCAGGAGGCAGGATCCTTCAACGAGGCCACCCTGAGTTCCGGCCAGATCAGCGACGAGCGAAGCCTGCTCGCCCTGAAAGTCAACGGAGTCGACATTTCGCCTGATCACGGCTACCCGGCCCGGGTGATCGTGCCGGCGATCCCCGGCGTTCACAACACGAAATGGGTCAGGGCCATGACCTTCAAGGAAGCCTGAGATGAAGCGCTTCGGGAGTCTCTACGGCGCCTCACCGCTCCATCTGCTTGCCGCGATCGCAAGTTTCGCAATCATCGCCTACGGCTTCATCCGGATCTTCGACAGTCCGGCTCCGGAGAGCACGATGCTCTTCTTCATCGCCGCGATCTTTGCTCACGACCTGATCGCCTTTCCGATGTATTCGTCCCTGAACCAGATCGCCTTCCGTTCGTTCAAGGGGGACAGTGAGTGGTGGCTTTCGCGAGGGGCGGTGCCGCCGCTCAACTACATCCGGATTCCGGCGGTCATCAGCGGGTTCCTTCTGCTGCTCTACTTCCCACTGATCCTCAGGCTAAGCGCCGACCGTTTCCTCGCCAGTTCGGGCCAGAGCGTGGACGTCTTCCTCGGGCGCTGGCTTGGCATCGTCGCCGTCCTCTTTGCCGGGTCAGCTTTGCTTTATGCGCTGAGGATTCGCCGCAGCAGAAAGGCCCCGGACGGGGCGAAAGACGGGCCGTCTCCGGCCAGCGGAAGCTGATCATGCCGGACGTGGTTTTGCCGGTCCTTGACGAGGCCGAAGCAGTCCCGCTTGTTCTCGGCGCGATGCCCGAGGGGTATAGGCCTATCGTGGTTGACAACGGTTCAACCGACGGTTCCGCTGCGATCGCGAGAGAACTTGGAGCGATCGTGGTTACCGAAGAACGCAAGGGCTTCGGGTCTGCCTGTTACGCGGGTCTGCTCGCGGCGGAGGATGACGTGATCTGTTTCATGGACTGTGACGGCTCGCTGGATCCGGCGGATCTGGTCCGGCTAAACGCAGCCCTGACTGACGAGGTCGATCTGGTGGTCGGCGCGCGCCGCCCCGAGCCCGGCGCCTGGCCGATCCACGCCCGTATTGCCAACCGGGCCCTGTCCTTCGAGATGCGTCGGCGAACCGGACTTTGGTTGAGTGACCTTGGGCCGATGCGGGTCATGCGCCGGCAGCCCCTGCTCGATCTCGGGATGACTGACCGGCGTAGTGGCTGGCCACTCGAGATGGTGATCAAGGCCCGGGCGGCGGGGTGGGAGATCATCGAGCTGCCGGTGAAGCTGGGCGGACGTTCGGGCCGGTCGAAGGTGACCGGCACTCTTCGTGGCACCCTGCGGGCGATTAGTGACATGTCAAACCATCTGCGCCAGGCGGAAGGCGAAAGATCAGACTGATTCTCTGGTCCGTGTGGCCTGGGCCGGGAGACGGAAAGTACCGAGCAGAGCCTCCAGCTTCGAGCGGTCACCCTTGACCTCGGCGTCTCCGTCATCGAGTTCGATCGCACCGGTGGCGATCCCGAAGAACTCTTCGGTGGTGAAGCTGACGCCCGCGTCGGGTTCAAACGGGGGTAGCCCGTCTCTCAGGATGGATTCATCGTTCGTGACCGGCAGCCAGAATTTCTCGGGGCCCACCTCGAACTGGTAGATGCCCTCAGGAGCGGGGGAGGGCGCCCGGTCCATCATCACTTTCATGGTCATCGCCGCCCAGGCCGCCTTGACTGTCAGCTCCGGATTCTCCTCAATTGGAGGCATCAGATCGAGACCCCACATCGCCAGATCCTCGAGGATCGGCTGAAGTTCGAAGCCTCTCCCGGTCAGGCCATATGCCGAAACCGAGGCGGGCGGCGGCAGGTCCACCTGTTCGATCGCTCCGGCCGCCTGGAGCGACTTGAGCCGGATTGCCTGATCAGGACGAAGGAGAGCGCCGGGAGGAGGACTGCGAAGACGAGGGAGAAACCCATCAGCTCATTCATGCGACGCACGATACACGAAACAGAACACAGGTAATAAATAACAAGTAACAAAATTCGTATGTTGGAAATGGGGATTTGTCGTGCGCGTCCGGTATCGTTGGACCATGGCCAACTGGACTTTCCTGACCAACCATGCGCATGTGCTGCTCTGCGTTGCGCGCGATCCCGGCATTCGACATCGCGACGTGGCAGAACGGGTTGGCATTACCGAAAGAGCTGCCCAGAGGATCATCGGAGACCTGATCGAGTCGGGTTACCTCGAGCGCATCAAGGAGGGCCGCCGCAATCGATACAGCCTCCACGCTGAACTGCCGCTGCGCCATCCCCTCGAGGAGAATTCACAGATCGGCGAAGTACTGGACGTCCTGACTTACCCCGACGGAACCCCCGACGAGTCCTGAACAAGGTCCCGGGATCAAACTCCGAGGGCAAGGCTTAGCGCAACCATCACCGGAACCGAGCAGGCCACACCAAGGGTTGTCTGCGCCCGGTTCCTGCCCCAGCCGTCGGGCAGGATCTCGATCAGGCTGAGGGCGAGCATTGCCCCGGCGGCGAATCCGAAGGAGATCGGCAGCAGGGCCGAGATCTCCTGTACCAGCAGGTAGGCAATGACCGCCCCGATCGGCTGGGGGATGCTGCTCGCCACCGCCATCCAGAATTGCCGCCGCCCCGGAGCACCGGCCGCGGCCAGGGGAATGGCGACGCTGGTCCCTTCGGGGATGTTCTGGATGCCGATTGCGATCACCACGAAGAGCCCGAGCTGACCGGGGTCCGCTTCATAGGCGGTCCCGATCGCGAAGCCCTCGGGCAGGCTGTGGACGAGCAGGACGAGGAAAACCAGAAGCCCGGTTCGCCCGCCAGACCGGCTGAAGTCCTGGGGCAGATGGCTTAGCCGCCGTCGAGCGAAGAGCAAGAATGCCACTCCGATTGCGAGGCCCCCGATTACCTCGAGCACGGTACCTCGCTCGAATGCCGGAATGGCGAGGCCCATTACCGACGCGACGATCATCACCCCGGCAGCGATTCCGAGCAGCAGGGGAACGATCTGCTGGGACCGGTCACCAAGCAGCATCACCGGGATGGCGCCGAGGCCTGTAGCCAGAGCCGTGGCGCTGGCGGCGAGTATGAGTTCGATCAAGGTCCGGTTAGGCTAAGGCCATGACCGAGATCGTGGTGCCCGAGGACTGTGGAAATGCTCCCAGGGAGGCCTGGCTCCGGGATTTCAACGTCGCCTTCATCAACGGTGACGTTGAAGCCACGCTCGGGTACGTGACCGAAGACGTCACCTGGAACCTGGTTGGTGAAGCCACGATCGAGGGCCGCGAAGGGATGCGGGCATGGCTTGAGGCAATGGCCGGGAAGAAGGCCCGTCGAGTCGTCCTCGAAAACATCATCACTCACGGAGACACGGCCGCGATCAACGGCAGGTACGAGATGGAGAGCGGATCGGAATTCGCTTTCTGCGACATCTACGAGTTCACCGGTGCGGCGGCCGACAAGCCGATAGTCAACTACAGCTCCTACGTGATCAGGCTCTGAAATGGAACTCAAACCGAGAGCATCCGACGAGCCCGAGAAGGAGCGCCGCAACGATTTCGAGCGAATCCATGGCGACCATCTCCGCTCGCTGCTCGAACCCGGCGAAGATTTGCTCGGGGTAGCCGCGGTCAACTGGCAACGCAGCATGTTCAAGCAGACGGTCAGCGCGCTCGGGGTGACCGGCGGCCGGCTGATCATCCAGCCGCTGGACCGCAAGGGAAAAATGTCTGGCGAGCAGCCGGTCTTCATCCGCAAGGACGAAATCACCAAGGGCAGCTACGGGGGCGGGGGAGGAATGGGCAGCGCGCCGACCTCCTTGATCATGGACTCGGCTTCGATCGAGGTAAAGATCAAGACGACCAAAGGCGAAAAGTACAAGCTGATGCTGATGACCGGCGAGGGAATGCTTGGCGGTCTGGGAGGCGGCCCATCCCAGCGGAACGGGGCCGAAGCCCTGGTCGCTTTCCTCGATCCCGGAAGCGCCATCTGATTCAAATACCTATATCCCGATCAGGTATATGGGCTATAGTTGCTGAATCAACCACTGACACGTGACCCCCGTCTGAGCGGCACCGCCAGGCGGCTGATTCACAGCAAGACCAAAGGAGCAACAATGGCCCTCCAGCTGGGACAGGAAGCACCGAATTTCGACGCCGAAACCACCGAAGGGAAGATCAACTTCCACGACTGGATCGGCGATTCATGGGCAGTTCTCTTCTCGCATCCGAAGGACTTCACCCCGGTCTGCACCACCGAGCTCGGATACATGGCGAATGCCAAGCCGGCCTTCGACGAGCGCGGCGTGAAGATCATCGGCCTCTCGGTCGACCCCCTCGACAAGCATGAGGACTGGGCGAAGGACATCGAGGAGACCCAGGGCACGGCCCCGAACTATCCGCTGATTTCCGACGCCGACTTCGCGATTTCCAAGGCCTACGGAATGCTGGGCGCTGAAGTTGACGGCGACGCCGCCGACCGGACCCCGGCCGACAACCAGACCGTCCGCAACGTCTTCGTGGTCGGCCCGGACAAGAAGATCAAGCTGATCCTGGTCTACCCGATGACCACGGGCCGGAACTTCGACGAAGTGCTCCGGGTGATCGACTCGCTGCAGCTGACCGCCAACCACAAGGTCGCCACCCCGGCCAACTGGAAGAACGGCGAGGACGTGATCATCGCCGGCTCGGTCAACAACGAGCAGGCGAAGGAAATCTTCGGCGAGTGGGAAGAGCCCAAGCCCTACATCCGGATAGTCCCGCAGCCGGGCAAGTAGTCCCGCAGCCGGGCAAGTAGAAGCTAGAAGGCGAAGCGCACCTGGCCTCCCCGTTTCGGGGAGGAGGTGATGAACCGCGATACGGTCGGCTCGTCCGGGCCCACGGGAAGCAGAATCCCGGCCC
>JAUPTY010000120.1 GCA_030917845.1 Actinomycetota bacterium
TGCGGTACCCAGGCAACGTCCTCACCCTGAACAGATCCCGAATCGGGCTGGGTGATCCCGGCGAGGATCGAAAGCAGGGTCGTCTTGCCGGCCCCGTTCGGGCCGATCAGTGCAACGACCTCACCGGTGCCGACCTCGAAATCGAGGCCCTTCAGCGCCTCTCTGCCATCGAATGCCTTCGATACCCCACGGGCCGCGAGGGCGGGGTCGTCAGCTGTCATTCCGGGAGGCACCCGGAAGAACTTACCCACTTGCGGCTAGGTTTCTCAGCGTGAAGCTTTTGTTCATCGGTGACGTGGTTGGCAGTCCGGGTCGGCGTGGCCTCGAGAAGGTCATGCCGGTTCTGCGTGAACGCCACTCCCCCGACCTGACCGTGGTCAATGGCGAGAACTCGGCTGGCGGTCTCGGAATCACGGAGAAGACAGCCAACGAGATCTTTGCCTGCGGTGCCGATGTGATCACCCTCGGCAATCACTCCTACCGGCAGCGCGAGAGCTGGGAGTACCTCGACCGGGCCGAGCGGGTAGTCCGGCCCGCCAACTACCGGCGGGCCAATCCCGGCAAGGGCCATTGCGTAGTTGAAGTGAACCCGGCCGACGGTTCGCCGACCCGGCGCGTGGCGGTGGTCAACCTGATCGGAAAGATCGGCCTCGACGCTGCCCGCTCGCCCTTCGACGAGGCGGACCTGCTGCTGAACGAATTCGAAAAGAACGGGGTTGCCGACACGGTGATCGTCGACTTCCACGGCGAGGTGACCAGCGAGAAGGTGGCGATGGGCTGGTACCTGGACGGAAGGGTAGCCGCCGTGCTCGGCACCCACACCCATGTCCCGACCGCCGACGGCCGGGTTCTGCCTAAGGGCACCGCCTTCATTTCGGATGTCGGCATGACCGGCGCCCGGGACTCGGTGCTCGGGGTCAAGAAGGAGCAGGCGATCGAGCGGATGCGGACCGACATGCCGGTTCGCTTCGAAACCGCGACCGGAGACATCTGGGTAATGGGCGCCGCGGTCACGATCGGCGAGAACGGTCTCGCCACGGGCTTCGAGCAGATCCTCGAATCGGCCAGCTAGCCCGCCCTCACCGCGATCGGTTCCAGGCTGTTTATGTAGAAGGCAGCGAGGAGAACCGCCGTTGTGATGAGGAACTCGGTCTTTCTTTTTCTTCTCGATATCCGGTTCATCGACCCGAGGGTGAACGAACCGGCGACGAATCTTGTTACGAAACTGCGAAGTGCTCGCGAATTACCGGGGCGACGTCCTGGAGGCCCCATTGGCTGCGGGCCTGGTGGCGTTCAGCTGTAGCGGGGTCCGGCGAGTCGGGTCCGCAGCCGACGAAGAGAAGCGGGCCTTCCGAGTCTTCCTTGCGGAGGCTGCCGTGACTTCCGCCGGGGACGTGGGCGGTCCCACCCCAGTCCACGCATTCGTAGCCGAGCCCGAGCGAGACGATCAGGTCGCCGCCATGTGGAGCAACCAGGGCCGACCAGAGCCGGCCGAGAGCATCCGGGTAGTCCGGCATTTCGATCCTGCCTGCCTCAACTGACGCCCCCAGGGCCTCGATGTTTCCGCTGATGCTCCAGCTCCGGCCGCGGCGGTCAACCACCGTTTCACGACCGGATCCGTCGGATGAATCCGTGGGGAAGAAATCAAGCCGCCGCCCGGCCCGTTCGACAACCGCCACATTGCCTGGCTCCAGATGCCCGGGCCGGGTTGATCTGGCGACCGGTTCGCCGTCCCTTTCGGTCCAGGCGATCAGCTCGGTGCCGTCGAGGCCGGTCAGGTGCTCGCGGATGCGGCGGTGCCGGACAGGGTTGTCCTGCTCGGTCAGAAGGTAGATGTGGGCCGCCCGGGAGGTCGGGCTGACCGCTATCTCGGCTTCGGCGGGAGAGTCGGCGGAGGGCTGAAGCACGTTCCACTTGCGACTCATCCACTCGATCACGTCGTAGTGATCCTCGACCGTGGTGTGGGCATGGTCGGCCAGCAGGATCAGGGCATGGTCGGCCAGGAAAGGTTCGATCCCGCCGGAGGCCCGAATCACCTCGGCCATGCAGTAGTCCGCTCTTTCGATCGATTTGACCGAAGCCAGTGGACCGTGACGATGCGAGTAATTGTCATTGTCCGGAAAGGCGAGCAGCATGAAGTCGAAGGCTTCGCGTGAAATCAGCTCGGCCCCGCAGCAGGCCGAATACATGTCCCGCTTGCCGGGGATCGAGCTCGGCTTGCAGCTGGTTTCCATCGAGGAGTAGAGGTCGCCGTAGAAGAGTTCCTTCGGGCCCCAGGTTCCGTAATCGAACTTGAGCAGGCCCGCCTCGATCGCCTTGCCGGTGATCCCGGCCAGGTTCACCTCATGCCGATGGCGGCCACGATAGATCAGGAAGGGGGTCGAGGCGGTGCGGATTTCCGCGTCGTCGAGTGACTCGAAGACCGTTTCAACCCGGGGGCTGAGATGGCTGAGATTCATGTTGTAGACGAGATCGTGAAGCGAGCGGAAAAGGCCGAAGGCGCGAGTCGCCTCGAGCGATGACCCGTACTCGACATAGCGTTGCTCGGCCCGGTGGTACCAGTTCATGCCGCTGATCCAGTGGGCGTCCGACTGGACGCCGGTGACCATCTCGGCGGAGGCGACCGGGGTGACTGAAGGGAAGGAAGAAACGCAGTCACCGACCAGGGTGCCGCGCTTCAGCAGCCGGCTGAAAGTGGGAGCCCGGCCTTCATCGATGGTCTGCCGGAGCATGTCTGTCCGGAGTGAATCGACATAGGCGAGGACCAGCTTTTTGGGCATCGGGGACTCCTACCGGAGGACTCGAAGACCGGCGTGCTTGCGGTCGGCCTGCTGACGCCGGCGCCAGGCGAGGTAGACGAGAAAGCCCGCCGGGATGATTGCGAAGGGGGGAAACAGGACACAGATAATTGCGATGAGCAGGGCCGCGAAGACCGTGATTACGGCAAGGGCTGCGGTTCCTCCCCGTCGTTGCGCTCCGGCAATCACGTCACTGACCACGGCGCAGGTCAGCACTGCGGCGATCGCCCCGATCACGATCCCGATGATCGTGGTGCCATCCAGAACCGAAGCTGCGAGGTAACCCAGAATGGCGCCGATGATTCCGGCGAGGAGCGCCATGCGGCCACGGGCCGAGCCTTCCAGCCCGGTCGTGCCGGCGATCATTCCGGTGGCAATGCCGATTCCGGCGGCGAGGCAGATTGTCGAAAAGGTGCCGATACCGGCAGAATAGAAGGATGGCGGCCTCACCACCTCCCCGGCGTCAACAGACCCGGGCCAAAGACCTCGAAAGGTACGCCGCCCTGTTCGCCCGTCGAACCCGGATGATGCGTTCTTCGGCGATGCGGGACATGATGGAAATAACCGCCCGGCCGGAAGTGATCTCCCTCGCCGGTGGCCTGCCCGACACCTCCACCTTCCCTCCGGAGGCATTCGCGGCCGAGATGCACCGGATCGAGAAGACCGCGGTCGCCGAGGTTCTCCAGTACGGCCCGACCGAGGGTTCAATGCTGGTCCGCGAACAGATCGTCGAGGTGATGGCGGCCGAAGGAGCCCGGGTCGACGCGATGGACGTCACCGTCACCACCGGGGGCCAGCAGGCAATCGACCTGATCACCAAAGTGCTGATCGACCCGGGTGACGTGATCATCTGCGACGCGCCGACCTACCCCGGAGCGATCCCGACCTTCTGTTCTTACGAGGCAGATGTCCGTCAGATCGAGATGGACTCCGACGGGATGCGGATCGACTTGCTCGAAGAGACCCTCGAGGCGCTTGAGGCGGAGGGCAAACGGCCGAAGTTCATCTATTCCATCCCGACTTTCCAGAACCCCGGTGGCGTGACTCTTTCTCTGGAGCGCCGCCGGCGACTCGTCGAGATTGCCCGGGAACGGGAGATCCTGGTCGTTGAGGACAACCCTTACGGACTACTCCGCTTCGAGGGTGAGGCCCTTCCCACCCTTTACAGCCTTGACGGTGGCAGTTACGTCGTCTACCTCGGCACTTTTTCGAAGATCCTTTCGGCCGGCCTGAGAATCGGCTGGCTCGTCACCCCGACCCCGATCCGGGAGAAGGTCGTGCTCGGCAAGCAGGCCGCCGACCTCTGCACCTCGACCCTGACCCAGGACTTTGCGGGCCACTTCTTCAAGAGCGGGCGCTGGCGGGAATATGTGACCGAACTGACCGGTATTTACCGGGCCCGTCGCGACGTGATGATCAGCGCTATGGCCGAGTATTTCCCTCACGGCGCTACCTGGAACAAGCCTTCCGGCGGTCTTTTCATCTGGGCGACGATGCCCGATGTCCTCAGCAGCGAAGACCTGCTGGCCAAGTCGCTGTCACGCAATGTGGCCTTCGTCCCCGGGACGAATGCCTACGTGGACGGCCGCGGCGCCAGCTCGATGCGGCTGAATTTCTCCGGGGTGAAGGAAGACCAGATCATCGAAGGGATCCGCCGGATCGGCCAGGTCGCCCGCGAGCAGCTCAGGCTCTACGAGACGATGACAAGTACTGATGAGATGAGACTGCCACCGCCTCCTCCGCCTGGAGAGACCTCATGAAGATCGCATTGCTGCAGGGTGGCCGGTCGCTTGAGCGGGGCGTTTCACTGCGGTCCGGCCAGCGGGTTGCCGAGGCTCTACTTGACCTTGGCCACGAGGTTGACGTAATGGATCTCGGACCCGATCTGGTCGGCCGGCTCGAAGCCGATCGTCCGGACGCGGCCTTCATCGCTCTGCATGGAACCGAGGGTGAGGACGGAACGGTCCAGGCTCTGCTCGAGCTGCTGGACATTCCCTACACCGGACCAGGCGTCGCCGCCTGCAAGCGCTGCATGGACAAGAGCCTCTCCAAGTACATCCTCCGGGAGCGCGGGCTGCCGACCCCGGACTGGGTCACCTACAGCGAGGCAGCGATCCGGGACTTCGGTGCCGCCGCCACTTTCGGTGCCGCTGTGGACCGGGTTGGTCTGCCCCTTGTAGCCAAGCCCTGTTCACAGGGTTCATCGCTCGGGGTCAAGGTTGTGACCGAATTCGACCAGATTCCGAACGCCTTGATCACCGCCCTGAGTTACGACGACCGGGCCCTGCTCGAGACCTGGATCAGCGGCCGCGAACTGGCCGTATCGGTGCTCGGTGGCGAGGCACTGCCCGTGGTGGAGGCGATCCCGACCGACAGCAATTCCTACGACTTCGAAGCCCGCTACGAGATCGGCGGGGCCAGCTTCGTCTGCCCCGCGGACCTGCCGGGGTCGGAATCCGCCGAGGTCGAGCGGGTGGCCCTGGCCGCCTACGAAGCCCTGGGCTGCTCCGGCTTCTCCCGGGTGGATGTCATCCTGGCCGAGGATGGGCCCCAG
>JAUPTY010000121.1 GCA_030917845.1 Actinomycetota bacterium
CCTAGAGAAGTTACAGACCGGCAACCCGGTGGACCGGGGCATGTTCGACGGCTTCTTTGACAACTCAAGCTTCGACCTGTGCTCTGTCTCGAAGTGCTCGAACACCTGCTGACCCGATCGCCGGACTGGCCGAACTGGGCCGGACAAGCATCCGGGAAATTGTGATCTCGGTGCCGCAAAAGCCGTGGTTCCGGCTCGGAAGCTTCGGCCGTGGCAAGTACCTACCGCGGAGATACCGGGTCACAGCTCCTCGGCGATGCGGGGTGCTTCACGGCGGAACACCAGAACCCCGGCCACGCAGACTGCGATGTAAATCCCAATCGGGGGCAGAAGTGCCCAGTAGGAACCAGCGACGGCGACCGCCCCGGGCGCCGACGGATCGATCACCCAGTGGCGGGCCTGCTCGAAAATCGGAGTCAGGGGGTTGATCATGATCCAGTCGACGTACTGCGGCGGAACGACCTCGATCGGGTAAAGGACCGGGGTTGCGTAAAAGAGGGCGGTGACCAGAACCGACCAGATGATGCCGACGTCTCGGAAGCGCACGTAGAGCGCTGAGAGCAGCATCGCCATCGCCATCGTGAAGATGAACAGCGCGAGCACGATGATCGGGAAGAGCAGCCATGTCCAGGTGACCGGGACTCCGAAGGCGATGATGAAGATCACCACCGCCACCAGGTTGGTCCCGAAGTTGAACAGGCCGGTCAGGACGACCGCTAGCGGGATCACCAGCCGGGGGAACCTCGTCTTGCGAACCAGGCTCTCCTGATTCACCACCGAGGCGACCGAGCCGATCGTGGCTTCCTGGAAGAACGAGATCATCACGATGTTGAAGAGCAGAAGCACCGGGTAGTACTCGACTTCGGAGCCGATCCGGAAGATCCGGGTGAAGACGAAGAGCAAGACGGCAAACAGGGCAAGGGGCCGCAGCAGCGACCAGACATAGCCCAGCACGGTGCCGAAATAGGTCTTCTTGAAGTCGTTGACCGCGATCAGCCACAGCAGCTCGAAGAAACGGCGGAAGCCACCACCAAGCGCGGTCGGTCCCGGCACCTCAACCAGTCGGGGCGCGGCCTTTTCCTCACTCATCGTTCTCGAACCGGGTCGACTGCCGGGGTTCAATGCGTACTACGCCGTGCGAGGAGGAGGTGCCGTATACGACGAAGTCGACCGCTCCGATCATCTGCATCGCGACGTCGTCTGCGTTCTCGTTGCGGCAGAGCCGGAAGCTTCCGTTGTAACGCCCTGGCACGAGGTTGTTCTCGATCTCGGTGACGACTGCTACCCGCTCACCCGCTTCGAGCTTCTCGATCGGCTGGCCGTCCCGCAGGACCGGCTGCTCCCAGGCCGCGATGTGGACCATGTCGACGTTGGCGATCATCCCGGTGAAGAGTGGACCTTCGACGGTCGATCGCATCTCGAACTCGACTACCGCCCGGATCACCTCTTCCTCGGCCAGGTTGCTTACCCGCTTTCCGTCCGCATCCTCGAGCCAGGCTCCCAGCATCGTTGCCGCGCGCTGATCGCTGGGTACCCACGAATCGTGATCGTCGGCGGCCTCCGCGAAGTTGAGCCGCATGTACTCCCGGCCGACCTCGCCCGGATCACCGATCTTGGTCATCCGGCCATTGTCGAGAAGCATCGCCCGGTCGCAAAGGTTTTCGATGCTTTCCATGTCGTGGGTGACCAGCACGACTGTCTTGCCGGACTCCTTCATGTCACGGAATGCGTCGTTGCACTTCTGGACGAAGGCGGCATCACCGACCGCGAGGACCTCGTCGATCAGCAGGATGTCGACGTCCGCCTCGAGCATGGTCGAGAAGGCGAGCCGGACCAGCATGCCGGAGGAGAAGTTCTTGATCTTCAGCTCCGAGAAATCATGAAGCTCGGCGAAATCGAGCACCTTCTCGACCTTGGCTTCGGCCTGCTGCCTGGTCAGGCCCATCATCACCCCGTTCAGGACGATGTTCTGGGCCGCATCCAGTTCAGGGTTGAACCCGACCCCCAGCTCGATGAACGGAGCCAGCTGACCGGCAACCTTGAGGGATCCGCCGTCTCTCGTGTAGATGCTGGCGAGAATCTTCAGCAGGGTGCTCTTGCCGGATCCGTTGCGGCCCGCGATCCCGAAGAACTCACCCTGACGGACTTCGAAGGAAACGTCCTCGAGCGCGTGGAGGATCCGGGTCTCCTGCTTCCGGAAAGGGTGTACGGCCCGTTCCTTCAGCGAGTCGATCCGGTATTCCGGGATCTCGAAGTCCTTGCTCAGACCCTCAGCGCGAATTACGACCGGGCTCGACGAGAAATCGCGAACGGAACCCTCGCCGGGGGCCTGTATGGAATCGGATGCTTGCAACCCGATGGAGGCTATCGGGAGAGGGGTCGGTATGTTCAACCGATGGAAGGCTGATCTACGGTCGGCGAAAGACCAGCTCGGCCACCTGAGCGATCAGTTCGTCGCTGAAAGCCGAATCCCAGTCGGATGGCCAGTCCACCGCGGCACCGGTCAGTCGTCCGTCGACGTCGAGCGATCGCTCGACCGCCCGAGCGAGGGCCCCTGCGACATTTGCGGGTTCGGCCGGCACGGTGATCAGGTTCGATGAGATCGCTGCCATTGCCTCGGCCGTCTTGGTCTCCCCGTACGTGGTCGTGACCACGGGCATCCCGGCTGCCGCCATCTCGATCGGAACCAGGCTCGGGTGTGGCGCGTTCATCAGGGCGAGGCCGAGGTCGTGTCCGGCGAGGAACCGGCCGTAGTCCTCCTGCCCGGTCCGGGGAAGCAGCTCCAGAGTTCGTCCGCCGCCGAGGTCGATCTCCCGGCCGGATCCGGACGCGCCGATGCCGGTGAACTTCCAGTCGGGACCGAAGGTGCCCTGGGCAACCGCCAGGCGGAGTGCCTCGACTCCGACTTCGAACAGGTTTCTCTCGGCGTGGGACTCGGGGCGACCGTAGAAGACCAGTGAGCGCTGCGTCCTCGCGGAGATTTCGCTGGCCGGCAGCGGTGAGACAGCGGTGATCGCGTTGCGGAAGGAAAGCGAGGCTGGCCCGTCCCCGCCCGGATCGCCGGCAAAGACGCCGATCGAGTGATGGGCGAAGTACCGGCGCAGGATTTCGGTCGAGAAGAGCGCGTGGTGAGGGAAGTCGTAGGACTCTTCGGCCAGGCGGGTCCAGGCACCCGGCGGAACGGTCAGCGGTTCGTATTCCTGGATCAGGTACACGAAGCGGCGCCGGCCGTTCTGCGCGGTGAGCCGACTGGCGAGGTGGGCAGTCCACCAGGTGGTCGCAATGAAGCCATCCTCGGGGGTGATTCGGAAGGGTTCCTTGCCGTCACGGGCGAAGCTGATCTCGACCTTGTCGAAGAGTCCGTCGAGCTGCTGGAAGGACTCCACCCGCTTTTTCCAGTCCGCAGGCAACGGCGGGGTCGGGTCCACGGCGACGATCCTCGTACGAAACCCGGCTTCAGACAGCCGGCGGGCGAGGTTGAACTTGGCGATGTAGCCGCCGAAGAAGTGGTCGAGGTCAACGGTCGGCACCAACAGGTTGATCCGGCGGGGCTGCGTGTCCGAGACAACCGGGAAAAGCGGCGCCACCTTCATGCGCATCTGCGCGGTCAGGCCGTCGATCTCCTCTTCGGGATCCCTGGACAGCTTCTCGACCAAAAGCCGGGGAAGCCGACGCTTCACCCCGGCCAGGTGCCGGTAGGCGATCGCCCGGGAAACGATCTTCTCGGCACCCCCGGTCTCGCTGTGACCGGTCAGCCGGCGCAGGGGACGCAGCGCCATCCAGAACGGCCCGGTGAGCGAGCGGTCCGAACTGACGAAACGCTCGAGCCGCTTCTTCTTTGCGGGTTCCATCGCCGGGCCGCAACGCTCGAGCAGGGTTTGGGCGATCGCCTTGAGACGAAGGTAGACGTCAAAGTAGGCGGAACCCCAGCCCTCCACGATCTGGCGCCAGCAGCGCGGATCAATCCGCCGCCAGCCGGCGCTCTCGAATCCCTGGTTCGCTTTCTCGTGGCCAAGCACGGCCCCGCCGTGCTGGACGTAGTCGTAGAGCGGACGGTCGACGTAGCTGAGCTCGCCGAGAGAGATTGCGACCATTGCGAGCCAGTGATCGTGGTACTGCTCGCCGGGCAGCTCGGGAAAGGGAAGGGCCTTCTCGGCCACGGACCGCCGGAAGAGTGAAGCCGCACCGGTGACCGTGTTCGCGACCAGCAGGGAGATCAGGTCCGTGTAGTTGTTCTGGCGGCTGGTCCAGTAGGTGTCCGCGATCACCAGCCCCTGTTTGTCGACCAGGCGCTGGTCGCTGTAGACCAGTTGGGAATCGCCGAGTGCTCCGGCCAGGGCGGAGAGCTTGTCTTCGTACCAGCGATCATCCTGGTCGCTCAGGGCGATCAGTTCGTACTCCGGCGGCACCATGCCGATCGCCCTTTCGAAGTTCCGGTAGAAGCCGAGGTTTTCGCGCGAGGCCGAGAGCGTGAAACGGGAGTCGTCGCCGATCACCTGCTCGATCCGATCGAGGTCCTCCGGCGGTGAATGGTCGTCGCTGACGAAGCAGTGCCATTCGACCCCGATCTGGGCCCGGATCGAATCGATCTGCTGGCGGAACAGGTCGATGTCAGGCGAGTAGGTCGCCATGCAGATCGCGATGCGGGGCGTCATGAAGCGGCGGCGTCAGAGCCGGCCCGGTGGGCGAACGCCCAGACCTGGACCGGAATGTCCGGCTCGTTGTACCTGGGGTGCCAGCGACGACGGGCGCTCCAGTGGTCGAGGTTGCCGAGAACCGCTTCCCGGTTGCCCCAGTGACCCACTTCCTCGACTTCCAGCCCGGAGCTCTCGAGCAGGCGCCTGAGGCCCCGCGGGGTGAAGCGCCAGTAGTCGTACATGCCGTACATCGGCAACTCGTGAACCCGGATCATGAAGGGCGTCGAAACGACGAGTAGTCCGCCCGGACGGACCAGACCGGCGAGGCTGCGGGCGGCCGCAACCGGATCCTCGACATGCTCGAGCACCTGCTCACAGAGGACCACATCGAAGCGGTCCTTCATCTCGTCCGCCAGAGGGGCGCATAGATCGAAGGCCGGGTAATCGAGCGAGACGAACTCACGCCATGCGCGCCCCGCGTGGTTGGCGCCGCTGATCTCGGCCGCCGAGAGACGCTCGAAATCGAGGCGGTCAAGGCGATCCGAGATCGCCTGGTTCATCTCGAAACGGACCAGGTGCTCGGAGGGCAAGGTCGTCTCCGGGAACACCTTTGCCGCAGCCCGGTCATAAAGGCTTCGCATGGCTGACCTTGCCCGGGCCAGGAGGGACCGCTTCGACATCAGAAG
>JAUPTY010000020.1 GCA_030917845.1 Actinomycetota bacterium
GGTACCGAAGGTCTGGTCCGTGGAACCTTCGGGCGACAAGCGACCGATCGTCAGAGAATCATCCCCCGTCTTGGCAAGAGGCAAGTACGTTTCGTTCTGATGGCTTGAGATGAACAGAAAAGGCTGTGTGAAACCAGAAAACACGGTCGAATCGAGGGGGGACGGGGAAAGAAGTACCTGACCGGTAGTGCCGACCCTGGCGACTGAAATGACGTTCTTGTTTCCCGAATAGCGATTTGCCGAGAGGATCAATGTTCCGTCCGACCGCAGAGAAACGGCAGGAAGCCGCCAGAGGTACCCCGGATCCGGGCCGATGATCCGCGCGAATCCGTTGACGCCAAATTCGGGGTCGGGCACGCCGTTACTTTCCAGTTTCAACAGCCCGAACCCGAGATCCGTCGAATAGCTCGGTCCAGATACTCCCCTGAAGATTGATCCATCAGGGGCCACAAGGATCTGACCAACAAAGGATTCTTCGGCGTCGGCGCTCGGGACGGCTTCAGACCGGAGCACCGGCTGACCGTCGTTGAAGGTCAGGTCGGGCTGCCCGGCTTCATCCAGGACGGAGATAGCCGAGAGTTCAGGGTCCGAATCCGGGAAGTATGGGCGGGTACCAATCACCAATCTGCCGCCAGGTGCGAGTTTCAGGCTGTCGATGATGTGGGAACCCGGAGGTCCCGGCAAGGCGGATGTTTCCACCGAACCATCACCGCCGAAGCTCATATCGGGTCGCCCGTTCAGATCGAATCGCCGGATCGACGAGAGCTTGCCGAAAACCAGCCTTCCCTGATCATCCACATCGATCGAGAAGGGGACAATTGGAGTCCCGAAGCTTTCGTTCTTGTATGGCAATTCCACCTGCCCGTCGTTTCCGTAAGTCCGGTCGATCCTGCCTCTTGAGTCGAGTCTCACAGCGACCTGAGCGGCACGGCAACACGACGATGGCGAGTAAGTGGGTTCTTCTCTCTGCAGCACTACCAAGGATCTTCCATCGGGTTGAGTGAAGACCCGGCTGGCATTCGTGATGTCTTTGATCGTCACGGCGCTGGCGCTGGCGCTGAGGACCAGCGCCAAGGCAAACAAGGCGGACATGACGACTGGGACCTTCCATGGCCGAGACATACCCTGAAAACCCTACCCCGGAAGCTGAGTTTCGGTGAAGTCTTCGCAGGTCAGAACACAAAAGGGCGGCCCGCAGGCCGCCCTACGAGACTCGTCTGTTCTGATCACGAGAGGGTGGATGTCAGGGGCCTCCAGGGCGGCGCTGCCAAGGAATAAGCGAGTCGGTGCAGGGGGCGCAATGGAATTGCGTTCACAAACCGTCGAGCGTTGACGCCGGCAGCGTCACCCTGGTGGTTCCTGACACCGCCCGGGCGCAACAGCCTGAAACAAGAAAGGGCGGCCCTTGAGGGCCGCCCTTTCGACGTAACAGGTTGCTACCGCGCAGCTACTTGAGGCGCTCCACGAGCATTGCCTCACCCTGACCACCCGCGACGCACATGGTCTCGATGCCGAACTGATGGTCATCGGTCTCCATGACGTTGAGCAGGGTGCCCATGATGCGGGCGCCGGTCATGCCGAAGGGGTGACCGAGGGCGATCGCTCCACCGTGGGTGTTGAGCTTGTCCATCGGGATGCCGACCTCTTCCGAGATCGGGATCACCTGGGCGGCGAAGGCCTCGTTGAGCTCGACGGTGTCGATGTCACCGATGGTCATTCCGGCCCGGTCGAGGAGCTTCTTGAGCGCCCAGATCGGGGCGACGCCCATGTACTCCGGCTCGTTGCCGGCGGTGGCGGAGGTGATGATCTTCGCCCGGGGGGTGAGGCCGAGTTCGGCCGCCTTGGTGTCGCTCATGATCAGAACAGCGGCTGCGCCGTCGTTGAGCGGGCAGGAGTTGCCGGCGGTCACGCCGCCGCCGCCGAATGCTTCCGGGAGCGAACCGAGCTTCTCGCGCATGTCGCCACCGTCGGCGCGGGGGCCGTCGTCCTTGCTGACCACGGTGCCGTCAGGCAGGGTCACCGGGACGATCTCGCGATCGAAGAAACCGGACTCCTGTGAGGCCACAGCGAGGTGCTGCGAACGCAGGGCGTAGTCGTCCATGGTGTCGCGGCTGACGCCGTACTTGTTGGCGACGTTGACCGCGGTGATGCCCATGTCGATGTAGGCGTTGGGCTGACCGTCGTTGCCGATCAGGTATTCGCTCTGGTCTTCCTGGCCCGCGGCCCGGGAACCGGCGATCTCGCTGCGCTCGTTGAACGAGCTGACGAACTCGACTCCGGCGGCGATGTAGATGTCACCCTCGCCGTTCTTGACCGCATTCGAGGCGTGACGGATCGCGTCGAGGCTGGAGGCGCAGTAACGCGAGACGGTGACGCCGGTGGTGGCCTGGGTCAGCTTGTCGGAGAGCAGGACGAGGATGCGGGCCAGGTTGTAGGCCTGCTTGCCCTGCGGCATGCCGACGCCGCAGAAGACTTCTTCCACGGTGGCGGGGTCGACGCCGGGGTTGCGCTCGAGGAGCTGGTCGATCACGAAGGCGCCGGTGTCATCGGGGCGAAGCTGGGACAGCGAGCCCTTGAAGGCGCGGCCGATCGGGGTGCGGACTGTGTCCACAATCACTGCTTCAGGCATGCGAAGTCTTTCTCCTTGAGTTTATGTGGCTGAGGTGAGGGGGCACCTGGCCGGTGCGTGGCGGATAAATTCCACCGGACACAGTATTGAACTGCGGGATTGCGGGACGGGTAGATTGACCCCTGATGAGCAATCCGCCCCGTCAAGGCGGCACATCCGATGTGCCGATAAACAGCCCCCAGACCCGTCCGCAGGCACCTCCGCCGACGCAGCCCGGCCGCCCGCAGCCACCCGCCCCGGCCTCGCCGGAAAGTCCACCAGCACCTGCCGCGCAGCCCGGAGTCGGTCGGGCCCAGCCGGTGCAGCCTGCACCTCAGGCACCCCAGGGAACCCAGCGCCAGCCGGTTCCCCCGCGCGGAATCCCGCCCCGCACCACCGGTTCTCACGGTAGAATCCCGGCCGCCCAGCAGCGGCAGCCGATCGATCTCGCGACCCGCCTTGATGGCCAGCGTGGATGGCTCGCCCAGCTCGACCGCTCGCTCAAGAAGCGGTCGATCATCGCTCTCGTTCTGACCTGTCTCGCGGTGGGCGTGGGTGCTGCGGCGCTGTATGTCTCGCTGACCAAGAACGCTGACAGTGAACGGATTGATGCCCTCCAGACCCGAGTCGAGGCCCTTGAGGCTGCGGCCGGGATTACTTCCGCAGAAACGACGGTTCCGGAAACCGAAACGACGGTTCCGGAAACCGGGGTGCCGTTGCCGGAGTCCGGAGTGACCTTGCCGGACGGGACCACGGACAGTTCGGGTCTGGTGATTCCGCCCTCGACTTCCGGCGAGTAGGCGCGGATGTCGGAGTCAGTTCTCTACTCGGATCCTTCACCGGGGGTCCGGCTGATCACCATTAACCGGCCGGAAGCGCGCAATGCGATCGGGCCGGCCGAGTCCCGGGCTCTTTTTGACTTTCTCGGACGGTTCCGCGATGACGACGAGGCGAATGTCCTGGTGATCACCGGGGCAGGAACCGAAGCATTCTGCGCCGGGGCAGACCTCAAGTCGGTGGTGGCGATCTTCGATCCGGACACGGATCTCGAGCCGCTCTACGACCCCTCGGACCTTGACGCTGCCCCGATCCCCGCCGAGGGAAACATTGGTCCGACTCGCTGGACGGGCATCAACAAGCCGGTGATCGCCGCTGTGAACGGTGCGGCTTACGCCGGCGGACTGGAATGGGCCTGCCTCGCTCACATCCGGATTGCCGACCAGCATGCGTCCTTTGGCGTCACCTGCAGGCGCTGGAATGTCGGCCTCGGTGACGGCGGAACCCAGCGCCTGCCCCGAATGATCGGGCATTCGCGAGCGCTTGATCTGATCATCACCGGGAAGGTGATAGGAGCAGCAGAAGCCGAACGTATCGGCCTGGTCAACGAAGTCACCGAGAGTGGCCGCTGCCTTGACCGGGCGCTTGATCTGGCCGCGGACATTTCCGCGCTCCCCCAGCCCGCGCTCCGCACCGACCTCGAAGCGGCCTTACGGGGATTCGGTCGTCCGCTTGAGGAGGGCCTGGAGATCGAACGGGAACGTTTCAACTCGTTGCTGGACCAGCCCGAGATCAAGACCGGTTCCAAACAGTTCGTCGAGCGTGATCATCCCGACCGGGTCACCGGTGCCGCCCCGCTGTACCTGCCCGCCAAAGCTTACGCGTTTGCCGAGCGGGCCCATCGCGGCCAGCCCGGCCGCCACGGGGTCGGAGACTTCATCGAACATCCCACGCGCGTCGCCCGGATCACCGTCGAGAACGGCGGTGACGAATGGGCTGAAGCAGCGGCCTACCTTCACGACACGGTCGAGAAGGCGGATACGGCGCCGGATGAAATCGAGACCGGCTTCGGGCCGGACATGCTCGAACTGGTCACGGCGCTTGGTCAGGATCCGACGATCAGTGACCGGGCCGAGCGACGCTCCGACCACCGTCACCGGGTCGCGATCGCGGGTGAAGCCGCCCGCCTGGTCTATCTCTCGGACCGGTTGGCAGGGATCGAAGTGATGATCGAGCGGATCGAGGCCGGCGATGACCCGGCCGAACTCGAAACCGAGCGCCGGCTCGGACTCTGGAGAGGTGATGTCGAAGCACTCTCGGGGAAAAGCCCTCCACCGGGGCTTGTGGCGGAAATCAGCGACCGTCTTGACGCTCTCGAGCGCCTGATCACCTGACTCTGCGGCTCCTTGCCGGTAGTCGCTACGGGATATTTTTCACACCTGACTTTGGTTTGCGGGTAGAGTCCTCCTCGATCGAGGCAGCCAGGAGATCTGCCCCGGTCGATTCGTCAGCAGCGTTAGCCCGCACGGCGAAAGGAGAAAGTACGTCCAGTCCGTCCAGACCCCGCAACGCGGTCGATCCTTCCGTGGCAGTCGATGTACGGCTGACCGGTCTGACCAAGCGCTACGGGGACTTCACCGCTGTCGACGCGATCGATCTCGAGGTCCGGCAGGGAGAGTTCTTCACCATGCTCGGCCCGTCGGGTTCGGGGAAGACGACAACTCTGAAAATGATCGCCGGGTTCGAGCGGCCCGATGCGGGGACGGTGGAACTCGGCGGCGAGGATGTGAGCGGACTTGCGCCCTACGCCCGTTCGGTCAACACCGTTTTTCAGGATTACGCCCTTTTCCCGCACATGTCGGTGGAGGAGAACATCGAATACGGGCTGACTATCACCAAGGTGCCGAAGGCTGAACGGGTGAAGCGACGCGCCGAAGCCCTCGAGATGGTCCGTCTCGAAGGCCATGGCAACCGCAAGCCGAGTGAATTGTCGGGGGGCCAGCGACAGCGGGTCGCGCTCGCACGGGCGATCGTCAACCGCCCGCGGGTGCTCCTGCTGGACGAACCGCTGGGAGCCCTCGACCTGAAACTGCGGGAACAGATGCAGGTCGAGTTGAAACAGATCCAGGGCGAAGTCGGGATCACCTTCATCTACGTGACCCACGACCAGGACGAAGCCCTGACCATGAGCGACCGGATTGCCGTCTTCAACGAGGGCCGGATCGAGCAGGCCAGCTCACCACGGGATCTTTACGAGCACCCGGCCAACGAGTTCGTTGCCGGATTCGTCGGGATCTCGAATGCGATCGAGCGCGACGGCCGGAAACTGACCATCCGACCGGAGAAGATCCGGATCGTCCGGGACGGGATCCCGGCCGACGGGCTGATCACCGAAACCGGCAAGGTCACGGAGATCGCTTACGTCGGGATGGTCACCCGAGTGAAAGTCGACCTGGACAAGGGGGGATCCGTCCAGGCCGCAGTGCAGAACACGGAATCTGAAGCCGAGCCCGGTGGGAGAGTCGGTGAGGAGGTAGTGGTCGGATGGCGCCCGGAGCACGCCGTTTCGATTCAAGGAGAGACAAGCAAGTCCGTCCAACCGGAGGAGAGAGAAACATGAGATCAGCAAATCGCAACCAGGTGAAAAACGCCTGGCTGCTACTGCTGGGCCTGGTCGCCGTTCTGGCGGTCGCAGGCTGTGGCAGTAGCGACGACAGTGACAGCAGCAGTGAGGAAGTGACCTCGATCGGTCAGACCGAAAGCGAACTGAACCTGGTTGCCTGGGCCGGTTACGTCGAGGATGGATCGACCGACCCCGCCGTCGACTGGGTGTCGGACTTCGAGCAACAGACCGGATGCCAGGTCAACGTGAAGCTCGGCGCCACCTCGGACGAGATGGTGAAACTGATGCGGACCGGTCAGTACGACGGGGTCTCGGCTTCGGGCGATGCCACCCTGCGCCTGATTGACGGCGGAGATGTGGTCCCGGTCGACATGAACATCCTGTCCAACTACAAGGACATCGACGCGAACCTGAAGGATCTGCCCCACAACACCGTTGACGGCAAGAACTACGGAATGCCCCACGGCTTCGGTGCCAACGTCCTTATGTACAACAAGGACGAGGTCAAGCCCGCCCCGACTTCCTGGGACGTGGTCTTCGACCCGGCCAAGGCGTCACAGTTCAAGGGCAAGGTCACGGCCTACGACGGTCCGATCTACATCGCTGACGCAGCGCTGTACCTGAAAACCCATCAGCCGGATCTGGGCATCGAGAACCCGTATGAACTCGACGAGGAGCAGTTCAACGCGGTGATCGACCTGCTGAAGGAGCAGCGAAATGCGGTCGGCGAGTACTGGTCGGACGCGGCAAAGCAGATCTCGTCGTTCGCGAATGGTGACTCGGTTGTCGGAACAAGTTGGCAGTACCAGGTAAGCGCCCTTCAGAGCGAAGGTGAACCGATTGATGCGGTGATCCCGACCGAAGGCTCGACCGGCTGGTCCGATACCTGGATGCTCAGCTCGGAAGCGAAGAATCCGAACTGCATGCTCGAGTGGATGGACTGGATTGCTTCGCCGAAGGTCCAGGCCCAGGTCTCCGAGTGGTTCGGTGAAGCACCGGCGAACCTCAAGGCATGCCAGTTGACCGAGAACAAGGCGCACTGCGAGACGTTCCACGCAGGCGACACCGAGTACTACGACCAGATCTCCTTCTGGACCACCCCGGTCACCGATTGCGGTGACGATCGCGGTGACGTCTGCAAGGACTACAACGACTGGGTTCAGGCCTGGACTGAGGTGAAGGGCTGACCCAGACGGCACAGCCAGCAGTTCCCGGAAGGAGGTCGGTGGGCAGGAGGCTCGCCGACTTCTTCCAGGGACGGCCGCGTCTGACCGTCACGGCCCTTCTGGCCGCGCCACTCGGGTGGCTGGTCATCGGCTACCTCGGGTCGCTGGCAGTAATGCTGGTGGCGTCGTTCTGGCATCTCGGCGAGCTCAGCGGAGAAGTCCAGCAGGGCTTCAGTCTCGAGAATTACCAGACGCTCGTCGAAGAACCGGTCTACCGCACGATCGCCGGCCGCACGATTCTGGTGGCCGCGCTCGTGACCCTGACCGACGCAGTACTGGCTTTTCCGATCGCCTTCTACATGGCAAAGGTAGCCAAGCCCAGGTTGAGGTCGCTGCTGGTGGTCGCGGTGCTGCTGCCGCTCTGGTCGAGCTACCTGGTCAAGGTCGGAGCCTGGCGGCTGATGCTCTCGGAGAACGGCGCGATCAACTGGGCGCTGGAACCATTCGGGCTGAGCGGGCCCGGATACGGGACCACGGCCGTCTGGCTGGTCATGAGCTACATGTGGCTGCCTTACATGATCATCCCTATCTATGCCGGCCTCGAGCGGATCCCGGACTCGATCCTCACAGCATCCGAGGACCTTGGAGCCAGGCCTTTCCGGACCTTCCGAAGAGTTGTTCTGCCGCTGGCATTGCCTGCGGTTATCGCTGGTTCGATCTTCACTTTCTCGCTGACCATGGGCGACTACATCACCCCGGCCAACGTTTCTTCGACCCAGTTCATCGGCAACGTCGTCTACGCGAACTTTGGTGACAACCTGCCTCTTGCCGCCGCCTTCACCACGGTGCCCATCGTCGTGATGGTGGTCTACCTGCTTGTCGCCCGGCGATTTGGAGCTTTCGAGCACGTCTGAGCCATGACCTTCACTCCCCTGACAAAGACGATGTTGCGGATTGCGGTCGGGATCACGCTCGCCTTCATCTACATCCCGCTTCTGATCATCCTGCTCTACTCGCTCAACCCCAGCCAAGTGCTGGGCTGGCCACCCGAGGGGTTCACCTTGAGCTGGTTTCCGGAAGCGATCAAGGACGACGGCGCCCGGGAAGCTCTGCTCAACTCACTCAAGGTGGCCACCGTTGCCACTGCGATCGCCCTCGTGCTTGGGACTCTCGCGGCACTCGCAGTCTCCCGGCACAGGTTTTTCGGCCGTGACTCCGTGTCCTTCCTGGTTCTGATCCCGATCGCCCTGCCGGGGATCGTTACCGGCATAGCGCTGAATGCCACTTTCACGCAGGTCATGGGGATCGACCTGACCCTCTGGACCGTGATCATCGCGCACGCCACTTTTTGCGTGGTGCTGGTCTTCAATAACGCGGCCGCCCGCCTCAGGCGAATGTCGACCTCTCTCGAGGATGCTTCAGCCGACCTCGGGGCGACCCCCTGGACCACGTTCCGCCGGGTGACGATCCCGAACATGCGCTCTGCCCTGGTCGCCGGTGGCCTGCTGGCTTTCGCTCTCTCCTTCGACGAGATCGTTGTCACCAACTTCACCATTGGTGCGGGTGAAAAGACGCTTCCGGTCTGGATCTTCGAAGTCCTTTTCCGTCCGAACCAGCCCGGAAAGGTCTATGCGGTCGCGGTGATCGCGATTCTGCTCTCGATGATCCCCGTGTACATCGCCAACCGCATGACCAGGGAGGAATCCACCACGGCTACCGGCGCCGGCGTTGCCGCACCGGCCATCGCCGAACCCTGAGCCGGCGTCGGCCCTCGCTGGAGAGGCCGGCGAGTTCACAGAATTTCAACCTCGCGGCATCCGGCTGCTTCTAGTTTTGTGCCATGAAACGGACCGAAAGCAGAGTGGCGAGGGTCGCCTCATCGGACAAGACCCCCAAGGCGGCAGCTGCGGTGGTGCTATCCGGATCCCTCCTGAGCGGAGCCGACAACGTCCAGGCGGTCTCTTTGACCGCGGCAACCCTGGCCGTTGCCGAAGTAGCAAGGAGCCGCTTCGGCGTGAAAGGCTTGCGCTCCAGTGGCACCCGCAACTCCGACAAGCGAATCGGCGACAAGCTCGGACCAGTCGCCAGCCGCACCCCCTGATCCTCTCTCCCCGAGGGGGTTCGGCACCCGTTTCACCCGGCTGGTCACCTTCCAAAGGATGGAGGTGGTCAGCCTCTGCCATTCGGCCGTCTATCTGGGCCTGCTCACCTGCGCCTTTCTCCTCGACGGCCCCCAGCCCTACACCTTTATTTTCGGCCTGTCGCACGGCCTGATCTGGATCGGAATGTCGATCACATGCATTCTCGCCGTGCACTACCGGGTGATTAATCTCCGACTTGCCCTGGCTATCGCGCTGCTCGGCTGCATCGCTCCCTTCTTCGGTTCGATCGAGTTCCTGCGTCAGAGCCACCAGCGACGACAGGCTGAACCGGGGGTCGTGACTTCGTGACCGCCAGCCCGCGAAACCTCGCCGTCACCAATGCCGTACTCGATGGCGAGCCGGTGTCCTTGACGGTTGAAGACGGACTGATCACGTCGATCGGGCCGGACGTCGATACGGACGGCAGCTCCACCGAGACGCTTGATGCCCGGGGGGGCTCCCTTTGTCCGCCGCTGATCAACGGCCACACCCATGCCGCGATGACCCTGTTCCGCGGACATGGCGACGACCTTCCACTCATGCGTTGGCTTCAGGAAGCGATCTGGCCGGTTGAGGCGAACCTCGAGGCAGAGGATGTCTACTGGGGAACCCGCCTCGCCTGCCTGGAGATGATCCGCGGTGGGACGATCGGTTTCTGGGATATGTACTGGCAGCCCGAAGCCACGGCCAGGGCGGTCGAGGACGCCGGTCTGCGTGCGGTGATCGGGCCCCCGGTGTTCGACCCTCCCGACGGAGATTTCGAAACCAGAAACCGGACACTCGAGGAGCAGCTCAGGAATCTCGAGGGCTTCGGGGACCACATTCAGGCCGCGGTGGCGCCCCATGCCATCTACACAAACGGGACAGCGGGACTCGAGTACGCAACCGGACTGGCCCGCGACCGCGATCTGCCGATTCACATCCATCTGTCGGAGACCGAACAGGAGGTGATCGACTGCGTCAAGGCCCACGGGATGAGGCCCGCCTTCTACCTTGACGACCTCGGCATGCTCAGCGAACAGGCCACCCTCGCTCACGGGGTCTGGCTGGACCGGGAGGAACTCGAACTGATCGCCGATCGCGGCGCCACGGTCACCACCAATCCGGTCGCCAACATGAAACTTGCCGTGGCGGGGGCCTTCCCCTGTGCCGAGGCGTCCCGCGCCGGTGTGTCGATTGCGCTTGGCACCGACGGCGCCGGCTCCAACAACTCACTTGACCTGCTGGCCGACCTGAAAGTCTTTGCCCTGATCCAGCGCCACACGGCTGCCGACGCCGAGGCAATCCCGATGGAAGAAGCCTGGGCCATCGCCACCGGCAGGCGATCTTCCCTGATCGGCGGTCTCGGTCGACCGGGGATCCCCGCGAGCGACCCGCTGACGGTTGGCGCCCCCGCCGACTTCATCGTGCTCGACCCGGATGTCCCCGAACTGGCCCTGGGCAACCTGACCTCAAGCCTCGTCTATTCAGCCTCCAGCTCAGCCGTCAAAGACACAGTCGTCGACGGCCGCATCCTGATGGAGAACCGCGAAGTGGAAGGCCACACAGAGATCCTCGACCGCGCCCGTGAGCGGTCAACCCGCCTGGGGCTGTCCTGAAGGAGTCAGAAGCCGGCGAACGGGTCTTCTTCCTCCTTGGTGCATGACTTGGTCCGGATCGGTCCGAGCAGTTTCATTCGTTTCGAGAAGGTAACCAGCGCCCGGATTGCCTTCGGTTTGGAGTCCAGTCTCGTGGAGGTCCTTTTGATGCCGATACGACGGACCATGCGGCTCACCGTCTTGACCGCGTTCGGCATCCCCTTCGGCAAGTAGAGCTTCGGCAGCCTTCCCTTTGGTTCGGCCGCGTTCACGGGTCGCAGTCCGTCGATTTGGGCTATCAGTTCGGGAAATCCGGTCTTCCGGTCGCCTGAGATCGAAAGCATCGTGTCACCGCTGAATACCGTGACATTCCTTATCCCGCTCCCTCCTCTGCCGTGCCCCCCTTGGCGGAGGAAAGTGACGCCTCGTCTTTGCCCGAAGGCGGATCGCTTCGCCTCACCCACGACGAGTCCGAGATACATCCCCGCGAAGCAGGTCGAAAGCCCTCCGACTTCGTATTTCGGAGGCGGAGCGCAAGCCATCGCATCGAAGACCGCGCAATCGTCATATGCCGTGTACCGGAAAGGCCCGGTGAGACTGGCACTGGAAACGAGCCGGTCGCCCAACCGGGGACCTGCCCAGACGCTGATCGCCACTCCGTCCACATCACTCGGGATCCAGTCACGGACAATCGCTGGCTTCTTCGGCTCAATTCCGCAGGTCAGGTCCGAAGGACCGGCAGCCGGGGCCCAGTCCGGTTCGACTCCCGCAGGGGCTCCGTTGGTTAGCCACGAAAGGCAACTGCCGTCAGGGGCTATCGCGTAGATCTCGGCGGCCGCTCCGGATTTGGGAATGTTGTAATTGGCGTCGAAAGCGATCCGCTGTCCGTCGGGTGACCAGTCGGGATTCTCTTCCGAGGCACGACTCCAGGTAAGCCGTTGCCTGACGTCTCCTTCCACGTTCTGGACGTAAAGGTCTCCCTGAACGACGCAACTCGTCTCGTCGGTCTCGGTGCAGGTCATGCCGCGGTTCCCGGCGGAAGAAACGTATGCGAATCGATTCCCGTCCGGCGAGAAGGAGCCGTGACGGGTATTCCTGCCGACGAGCCGTCGCTTACCGGACTTCAGGTCGAGAAGCACGAGCCATTTCTGATCGTACCTGTAGCCGTTGCTTAGTGTGATCAACAGCCTGGTCCCATCGGGTGAAACGCCGATGTCGACCGGTTCGCGGTAGGTCGAGAGATCCTGCTTCAGAGATCCCCGGCGATGGAGCGGGAGTTTGAAAACCGCCTTCACTGACTTGCCATCTAGGCTCGCGATCACTACCGAGCGCGCCGTTCCGCCACGCCGGTCGATGCTGCGCGCCACCGCGACCGATTCCCCGTCCGGCATCCAGGCGGGGTAGGAGAACGAGACTTTCCCGTTGCCGCGGAGAATTGGTCGGGCTCCGTTACCGTCTGCCCCAGCCAGAACGATTCTCCGCCGGACCCCGTAGTCCCTGGCGGGAGTGAATCTTGTGAGCAGAAGGTGTGCGCCATCGGGCGAGAGTTGTGGATTCGAATCGCCGGTACGCCCCTCCGAATCACCCTCCGGAAAAGGCCCGGTCCTGGTGAACTCCCGCCGATCGGAGCCATCTGCCGCAATGAGAACGACCTGGTCGCCGAAGCTGAAGGCGATGCCGCTCGGAGCGGGCGGCGGCGCAAGCGCGGTGGCGGACCCGGCCAAAGTCATTCCGAATATCGCAGCAGCGATTAGCGCAGCAGGGGTGGCAACTGCCTGTTTGAACGAGAACATGTTGCGAAAAACCCTAGCTTGACCCAAAGTCTCGGCGCTGAGGCCACCGCGCGTCAGCGGGTTCGGGGTTAGTTGCCCGCGGCTACAGGTAACCCATCGGGTCCTGGGCGGTTCCGTTTACGCGGACCTCGAAGTGGAGGTGAGGGCCGGTGGAGCTGCCGGTGTTGCCCGAGTAACCGATGATGTCGCCCTGGTCGACCGACTGGCCGGATGCGACCGCGAAGCCGGACTGGTGGGCGTAACAGGTTGAAAGACCGCTGCCGTGGTCGACGCAGGTGTAGTTGCCATAGCCACCGTTGTAGGAAGCCATGATCACGGTGCCACTTGCGGCTGCCCGGATCGGGGTTCCTTCCGGAACCGAGATGTCGATGCCTTCGTGGTAGGTGGAACCGATGCCGCCAGGCGAGCTGCGCGGGCCGAAACCGGAGCTGAGGGTGCCGCTGAGCGGCCAGATCAGACCGGCGGCGGAGGGCGAGGTCATCGGGCCGGCCGGCAGGACGCTGAGGCCTGAAGCAGCGTTGATCTGCTCCTGGATCTTCTGCTGGAGATCCGCTTCGATCTCCTCGAGCTGGCCGACCTCGGAGTTGATCGTGGCAACCTTGGCCTGGCGATCAGCCCGGACCGAGGCGAGTTCCGCCTGCTGGCTCTGGACGGCCTGGCGAGCGGTCGCGAGGTTCTTCTCCTCGGCCGCAATCTGGTTGCGGGAGGTCTCGATCTGGTCCTTGGCCTTCTTCAGCCGGACTACCGTCGCCTCCTGCTGGTCGCGCAGGTCACGGACCCGGGTCACGATCGACTCGTTCCGGTTCTGGATCTGCTCAATGTAGGAAGTGCTTTCGATCAGGTCGCCGTAGCTCTTGGTGGTCAGCACGAGATCGGAAATGTCGGAATCGCCAGCCTTGTAGATCGCCACCAGACGAGCCTTCAGCACGCCCAGTGATCTGGTCAACCGGTTGGCGAGAATCTTCAGCTGCTTGTACGCGGCGTCAACCTCGGCCTGGGCCTGGTCAAGCTCGGCCTGTTTGGCAGCAAGCCTGAGTTCGGCCTCGCGCTCCTCGGCGCGCAAAGCGGAAACCTGGACTTCGTAGTCGGAAATCTGCGCGCTGAGACCCGCGATTTCGTCGGTCAGGACCGCCTTCTTCTCGTTCGCCTCGGCAATCTTGCCCTGGGTTTCGTCCAGTTTTGACTCCGTCGAAGCATCGGCCGGGGGCTGCCCACCGAGCAGAATCAGGGTTGCGGCGAGGGCCACAAAAGCCAGCAGCAATGCGGCACGGAAAGGATTTCGTCGGACCGCAGAGGGACCGGAATTGAGGGGCTTAGGGAGATGCACTCCGGGGGAGTGTAAGGACATGCACACAAAAGCCATTGCCGCTGATGGCGGTGCAAGCCGTTTTGCCGCGGGTGCCCAGCGTAGGATCGTCGCGTGACCGCCGAAAGCGTCTCCGCGTCGACCGTCAGGTTCGAATCCGTAACCAAGCGCTACTCCGGCGCGGAATCGGTTGCCGTCGAGGATCTGAGCTTTGAAGTGCCGGCGGGAGAGATCTGCGTGCTGGTCGGGCCCTCGGGCTGTGGCAAGACGACAGCACTGCGGATGGTCAACCGGACTGTCGAGATGACATCGGGCGACATCCTGATCGGTGGAAACTCGGTCAAGGAGGGTGATCCGGCCAGGTTGCGCCGCGAGATCGGCTACGTGATCCAGCAGATCGGTCTCTTCCCCCACCGCACGATCAGTCAGAACATCGGCACCGTTCCAAATCTGCTCGGCTGGGACAAGGAGAGGGTCGCGAAGCGTTCAGCCGAGCTGCTCGAACTGATCGGGCTCGACCCCGAGTACGGCGATCGCTACCCGACCCAGCTTTCCGGTGGCCAGCAGCAGCGGGTTGGCGTGGCCCGGGCGCTGGCGGTGGATCCGCCGGTGATGCTGATGGACGAGCCCTTCGGTGCGATCGATCCGATCAACCGCTCGCGGCTCCAGAACGAGTTCCTCCGGCTTCAGGCCGAGCTGCGCAAGACCGTTCTCTTTGTCACTCACGACGTCGACGAGGCGATCAAGATGGGCGACAAGGTCGCAGTCTTGAAGAAGGGCGGCCAGCTCGCCCAGTTCGCCACCCCGACCGAACTGCTGATGGAGCCGGCTGATGATTTCGTCGAGGATTTCGTCGGCTCTGACCGGGCCCTCAAGCGGCTGGCCCTGATGCGGGTCCGGGACGTCAACCTCTGGACCGCCCCGCTCGCCCAGGCCGGTGACCCGGCCGAGCCGGTACGGACCGCGGTGGCGGCGGCGGAGGTGCCCCATGCACTTCTGGTTGATGGAGAGAACCGGCCACAGGGCTGGCTTTCTGAACGTGACCTGGCCGGAGAGAGGGTCCCCTCGACTCCCGACTCGCTCACCGAGCCGCTGATCGAGGCCGACTCGATTCTGCGCGACGGACTTGCCGCCCTGCTCCAGAGCGGTTCGCTTTATGCGGCCGTGGTCGACCACCGGGGGCGACTGACCGGAGTGCTTTCGGTCGAGATCGTTTCCGACTTCCTCGCCTCTGACAAGGCCGCTGAATCTGAACTGACGGCCGTCGAGCGTCCCCATGGCTGAGCTTCTCGCTGCAGTTGACGACAGTTTCTTCACCGACCGCACCGGCGGTGGCTGCATCCAGGAGAACAAACTCTTCTGCCCGGGCTGGGTAGCTGACAATTACGACCGCTATGTCGACCCGACCTTGCAGCATCTGGTCCTGGTTGGCAGTGCGGTCGTGGCCGGCTTCCTGATCGCTTTCGCCCTCGGGGTCTTCGCCCACCGGCATCGCTTTCTCCAGACCCCCTTCCTTGCCGGAACGGGAATTCTCTACACGATTCCTTCGATCTCCTTCTTCTTCCTGCTGCTGCCGATCACCGGTCGCGGAGCCCTGACCGCGATCATCGCCCTGACCGCTTTCAACCTGCAGATCATCTTCCGCAACATGACGAACGGATTGCGCAACGTGCCGCAGAATGTGACCGAAGCGGCGACCGGGATCGGGATGACCAAATCCCAGGTTCTCTGGCAGGTCGAGTTGCCCCTGGCGATGCCGGAGATCATCGCCGGCCTGCGAATTGCCACGGTCAGCACAGTTGCGCTTGCCACCCTCGCCGTCTTCGCCAACGGAGGCGGCCTCGGGACCGAGATCGTCTCCGGGTCGAACATCACCTTCAAAACCGGCATCATCGTGGCTGGCTCGATCGCGGTGATCATGGCAATCGTCTTTGACGGGATGCTGCTGCTGGCCGGCAAGCTGCTCGCACCATGGAAGCGGGTGGCCCAGTGATCCCTGTCCCGCTCGCCGCTTTCGGACTGTTCGGAGAGGCCTTCAATTTCGTCTTCTCCGGGACCGAGGCCCAGACCGGCGGGGTGACTGTCGGGGGCCCCGAGCAGGTCCTCGACCTCGCCGCGAGGCAACTCGAGGTCACCTTGTTCGCGCTCGGTGTCGCGATCTTCCTCGCGCTGCCGGTGGGGCTCTGGCTCGGACACCGCCAGAAAGGCGAGTTCCTGGCGGTCTCCGCAGGCAATGCGGGCCGGGCGATTCCGGAGCTCGCCCTGATCGCCCTGATGGCGGCGGCGATCGGAGTCGGGATGGTCAACCTCGTGGTTGCCCTGGCGATCCTCGGCATCCCGCCGATCCTGACCAATACCTACGTCGGCATCAGCCAGGTGGACCGGGCTTCGGTCGAGGCCGCCCGGGGCATGGGCATGACCGAACTGGCGATCGTAAGAAAGGTCGAGCTGCCACTCGCGGTTCCGACCATCATGGGCGGAGTCAGAACCGCCGCGATCAACATCATCGCCACCGCGACGATCGCGCCACTGGCCGGAATCCTCACCCTCGGGGACTTCATAATCGCCCGCAACGTCTACGGCGATGCCGGTGTGCTTGCCGGAGCGGTTCTGGTCGCGATGATGGCTCTGGCCCTGGAAGCGAGCCTGGCCGGAATCCAGTGGGCGATGACCTCCAAGGGCCTCAAGCTGGAGCGCTCCTGAGCCAATCGGTTTCAACCGCCTGCCGGGCCGGATACGGTTTCCATGAGAGAGACAAGCTTTTGAAGCCAAACCCCAGTCAAGGAGAGAAACGACAGATGTCCGTCAAGAAATTGCGCTACCTGCTGATGGTCGCGCTACTAGCCATGTCCCTGGGCCTGGTCGCCTGCGGATCGGATGACGACTCGGGCGAGGATGCCCCGGCTGAACCCACCGCATCAGGCGAATCTATACAGGCAAACCCGGCCAACGGTAATGCCCCGACTCTGACCATCGGTTCGAAGAACTTCACCGAGCAGATCGTCCTAGGTGAGATCTACGCCCAGGCCCTCGAAGCCGCCGGCTACAACGTCGAGACCGACCTCAACCTGGGCTCGGAGACGGTCGCTCTGGCCGCCCTGAAGAAGGGTGAGATCTCGGGCTATCCGGAGTACATCTCGACCGCCCTGACCTCGTTCTTCGACACCGCACCTGAAGATGTGCCGGGTGACGTGAATGGCGCCTATGAGATGGCCAAGAAGGATCTGGCCGGTGACGGCGTGACCGCGCTGCCGCCGACTCCCTTTGCCAGCGCCAATGCGGTTGGACTGCTGACTGAGAAGGCTGAGGAGCTCGGAGTGACCCAGGTCTCCGACCTCGAGGGCCAGAGCCAGGATCTCAAGCTCTACGGTTCGCCCGAGTGCCGTCAGCGGATCGACTGCCTGCTCGGCCTCCAGGAGAACTACGGCCTCGAGTTCGAGTCCTTCACTCCGGTTGACATCGGCCTTCGGTACGAGGTTCTCGACAAAGGCCAGGCCGACCTCTCGATCGTATTCACCACCGACGCCCAGCTCGGTGCCGATGACACCTACACGATCCTCGAGGACGACAAGGGCGTGCTGCCTGCGGGCAACGTGACCTTCCTGACCACCCCCGAAGTGGTCGAGGCTTCCGGCCCCGACTACGAAGCGACCATCGAAATGGTCCAGGAAGGACTAACCGAGAAGGTCATGCAGGAACTCGACGCCCGGGTCGATCTCGACAAGCAACAGGCATCTGCCGTGGCCAGGGATTACCTCGTAGCCAGCGGTTACATCGAGGAGTAAGCCCACCGGCGGCTGCAGCCGCCAGGCAAGGAAAAGGGCCGGTCACCCGAGGTGGCCGGCCCTTTTCGCTGCAGGCCCCGCTGAAGGCCGGGTACCCCGTGAGCTACATCCCGAAGGAGACTTTCTCCGGATGGATGATCACCATCAGGCGCTCTTCGCCCGGCTGACGGAAGGGATAGCTGTCTTCGTCAAGGTACTTCTTCGCGAGGGCATCAACGTGGTCGTCTGCCCCCTCTGAGGTCATTTCCTGAACCCGGCCCTGAATGGTCAGCGGCTGGTACGGATTCTCGGAGTTGTGAATCGAGATCGAGACCCGGGGGTCGCGCTCCAGGTTCTTCTGCTTCTGACGGCCTTTGGCCGTGTTGAAAAGAATGGTGTCGCCTTCCCGGTCGATCCAGACCGGCGTCACCTGCGGCGAGCCATCGGGATTGATCGTTGCGAGATGGGCAAGGTTGGGCTCATCGATTACTGCGTATGCCTCTTCGGGGATCTGCGCCATGGATTCCTCCTGGTCGGGGATGACAGCTTTCCCCCGAACCTACTCCCCCGACGCTCCCGGCAGGGGGCAGATTCGTGAAGCGACGCTCAGCGACCGATGTGGAATCCGATCAGGGCGGGGATGCGGGAGATCGCCGCGCTTACCGGATCAACGCTCCGACCGGTCAGCTCGGCTTCTTCCTTGCGCCCGATCGCTTCACGGATCATCGCTCCGCCGGCCCAGCGGAACGGCTCCGGCGGGACCCTGGTCAGGGCTGAGGCAGGTTCGATGAAAGGCAGATCCCGATATTCGTCGCGACGATCGAGAACCAGCGAGGCGAGTGAGCGGCCAACCATCTGTGAGGGCCCGACCCCGTTTCCTGTGTATCCGAAGGCGGCGAAGGCCCGGCCCGATGGCAGGCTGACCACATGTGGCAGATGGGTGGCGGAGGCATCGATCGGCCCGCCCCAGGCGTAGTCGATCTGCCGGTCGGCCAGCATCGGGAAGTACCGGTGGAGGCTCTTGATCACGCCTTCGATCACATCGGCGTCCAGTTCGGCCCGGCCGAATCGACGGGATCCGGCAACGATCCTGCCGCCTCCCCAGCCGAGCGCGAGCCGGCCGTCCGGAGTGGTCCGGAAGTAGGTCAGCAGGGCGCGACAGTCACTGATCGCCTCTCCCCCGGTCCAGCCAAGCTCTTCGATCACATCCGGCACAGGCTCGGTGATCACCATGTGGCTTGAAGCCAGGGTCACGTTCTGGCGGAGCGGTGAACCCTGTCCGGCCAGGGCGGGACCGTTGGCCAGCACGATCCGGTCGGCGCTGGCCCGGCCTTTGGGAGTGAGAATCCTGACCTGGCTGCCACTGTCGTCGATCCGGACGGCGGGGCTCTCTTCGAAAAGTGTCACGCCCAGCTCCTCGCAGGCTGCCCTGATTCCGAAGGCCAGTCGTGCCGGCTGAACGGTGGCTGCAGCCCCGTAGTGGACCCCGCCGCGGAAGGCGGGTGAGGCACAAACTTCCTGGACGGCTTCGGGTGTCAGTTCACGGGGTCCGTCGATGATGCCGGCCGCCCTCATTGCTTTCAGGTTTCGATCCCAGGAGCCGTCCTGGGCCGGGGCGGTCGAGACGTTCAGGTATCCGGACAGGCGGTACCAGGCGTCGACCCCATGCTCTTCACAGAACTCACCGACCTGGGTGACCGATCGCTCCGATGCCCGGGCCAGCCGCAGGGCGGCCTCATCGCCGTAGCGGGCACCGAGACTGGCGAAGCTAACCCACATGGCATCAACAAAGCCGCCGTTGCGACCACTGGGTCCGTGGCCGATCCGGTGCGATTCGAGCAGCGCCACCTTGAGGTCGGGTTCGGCCGTCTTCAGATGGAAGGCGGTCCAGAGGCCAGTGAAACCTCCGCCGACCACGATCGCATCGAATTGCCGCTCACCTTCGAGCGGCGGGTAGGTGGGCTGTGACCCTGCCTCTTCGATCCAGTATCCATGCGCCTTGTGGATCACGCTGGGCTCAGGCTATCCGTTGGCGACGGCGGCAGCCGGAGCAGGCCAGGTCAGACGGCTTCGAGAAGTGATCGGACCCGGTTGCGCGAGCTGATCCACCAGGCTCCGGCCGCCGCGATCAGTCCGGAGACCGAAGCGAGGGCGAGGGCCAGTCGCGGGTCGGCTGCCTCCGAGATGAATCCGACCAGCGGCCCGCCGATCGGGGTCGATCCTAGGAAGACCACCGAGTAGAGGGCCATCACCCGTCCCCTCATTTCCGGAGCGACTGCGAGCTGAATCGTCGAGTTGATCGCCGCGGCAAACATCACCGCCGAAGCTCCGAGCAGAGCCAGGATCGGAATCTCGGAAGCGAGACTGGGCATCAGCGCCGCCGCCATCGCCAGCCCGCCGAAGGCGAGTGCTGACCCCGCGATCACCGGCATTCCGGTCTTGCCGCGGGCCCCGGTCACCAAGGCGCCGATCACCGAACCGACCCCCATCGAAGAGACCAGGATCGCGTAGGAACTTGCTCCTCCTTCGAAGGTGAGCCGGGCCAGCAGCGGCAGGACCACCTGAAAGTTCAGCCCCAGGGTTCCGACCACTCCCATCAGCAGCAGCGGCATCGCGAGTTCCGGTGTGGCCATGACGTGCCGGACTGCCGCCCGCACCCGGCCCTTCTCGCTGCCGTCGGTCTTTGGCGGCTCTGACAGCCGTTTCGGGTCCATCGACTTGAGGGCCCAGATCATGACCAGGTAGGTCGCGGCATTCAGTCCGAAACAGGGTGCGACACCGATCGTGGCGATCAGGATGCCGGCGACGGCCGGTCCCGCGACTCTCGCCGAATGGACGATGACGCTGTTCAGGCTGACCGCGTTGACGATCCGGTCCGGGCCGACCATCTCCATCACGAAGGCCTGACGGGCAGGATTGTCGACCGCGAGAAGCATGCCCCGGATGAAGATCAGTCCGAAGACGATCGCCGGCGTCACGACTCCCGTCGCGGTGACGGTGAGCATCAGGATCGGCGGAATCATCATCAGCGCCTGGGTGACCAGCAGCAGATCCCGCTTTGCGAAGCGATCCGCTAGCGAGCCACCCCAGGCGCCGAGCAGCATGATCGGCAGGAACTGGAGTGCGGTCGCAATCCCGACCGCGAACCCGGAGCCGGTCAGGCTGAGGATCAGCCAGACCTCGGCAACGGTCTGCATCCAGTTCCCCGAGAGGGAAACGACCTGTCCCTTGAAATAACGGCGGTAGTTGGGAACCGAGAGGGAGTCGAAGGACCGCCGCAGCGCCGCGGTCAACTCTCCCCCGGCGCCACGGCACCGGTCGAGTCGGGAAGGCCGATCTCGGCGGTCCGGTGGCCCTCAAGGGCCTGCGAGAGGATTTCAGCCGCCCGGGCGAGGGTTTCAGCGTCCTCTTCCGGCATTTCTTCGATCAGGTTGGCTAGCCAGGCGCTCTTTCGTGAGCGGTGAGCGGCCAGATACCTGTGACCTTCTTCGGAAACCGAAAGAAGTGCTGAACGCCGGTCTTCCGGGTCCTCCCTGCGGTCGATCAGTCCGGATTCAGCCAGTTTCGTGACCACCCGCGTCACGGTGGGGCGCTGAACGCCCTCGATCCGGGCCAGTTCACCCGGGGTCACGACCTTGTGACGCTCGATCGAGGCGAGCGCGGCGATCACGGTCGGGGAAAGTCCACCGCCCGCCTCTTGCCGGAGTCGGCGGGCGGTTCGGGTGATTGCGAGCCTGAGCGCATCAGCCTCTTCCCGACGGGATATTAATGTCTGACGCATTGTCTGGCTATTCGTCTGACTAACTGTATTTAGCTCTGGCATTGAGTTCTACTACCTGGTCTCATTTCGGGAACTGCGACCGGACTCTGTGTCCGGGAGCTCGACCACTAGATTGTTCACTCTGCTAATTAGTGTAGCAAATTACTTTCAG
>JAUPTY010000122.1 GCA_030917845.1 Actinomycetota bacterium
TGGACCGCCTGCTTGCCGGCGAGCCCGATCCCGAAGATGCCAGCGGCAACGAGACGGCCCTTAGCCCTCACCAGTCAGATGCTCCCCGGGATCCCGAGATCGATCAGGTCCGCGACGAGATCCGTCAGATCGTCATCGCCGGAAACGAAAGACGGGAGCGCCGGGGCGAGGCGCCACTTGATGTCGAAGTCGAGGTGGAACGGATGCTGAGCGAGTTTGGCTGATGCTGAATCGTGGTTAGTATTGGCGCATGGACGACTCCAAGTCCCGCTACGAACTTGAGGAACTGGTGGTTCAGCCAGGTACCTATTTCAACCCCCAGACCGAAGTGGTGGTCGTGGTTGATGACTCCGCGTCAATCGACCAGGAGATCTTCAACATGGAGTCCTATGAAGGCGCCGACTGGGTGAGGATCGCCGACGATGTCGCCGTGGACGAGCAGCAGCGTGACGAACTGCTTGAGCATTTCCAGACTCACTACCACCCGGGGATGGGTGGCTCAATTTCCGGCACCGCGCTCGAACAGGGCGACGACGAACTCGACGAAGGCGAAGAAGGCCAGGAGATCGGGCGCGAGGACTGATGCCCCGTGGTGCGCTGACGCTGCTTGGGGTCCCGATCGACAGCGTGGGTACCGCCGGCGGGACCGAGCTCGGGCCCGCAGTTCTGCGTGATTTGCTCGGCCCGGCGGGCTTCGAGGATGCCGGTGACACGAGTCAGCAGATTCGCGGACTCAAACGCGATGTAGCCAATGGATGGCTGGCCTTCGACGACATCGTCAAGTTGACCACCGAGGTCCGGACCGCCGTCGCCGATCTGACCGCCGCCGGGAAGGTTCCGGTCCTGCTGGGTGGCTGCTGCACGCTGCTGCCCGGGGCCCTGGCCGGCGCCCGTGACTCGCTGGGAGATATCGGGCTCGCTTACTTCGATGGCCACCTCGACCTCTTCACGGGCATCACGTCGCCGACCGGCGAAGGGGCTGACATGCCGGTCGCCGCCGCGCTGGGTGTCGCTCCTCAGCGCCTGCTCGAGGTGCTTGGGGAGACCCCGATCGTCGATCCGGGAAGGATCGCCATGGTCGGAGCGAGGGACCACGAGGAACTTGACCTGATCGCTCCCTTGCCCAGGGGTCTGGGCATTGCCCGGATCGAATATCGGGATGACCTCCGCCACGGCGATCTCGCCAAAGTCGGTGAGTCGATCGCGGCCGAACTAAGTGACGGTGACGCGAAGTTCTGGCTGCATCTCGACATTGACATTCTTGATCGGGAAGCCTTCCCGGCCACCGACTATCTGATGCCGGATGGCCTCAGCATGGCTGAACTCCGGGCCCTGATCACCCCGCTCGCTTCCTCCCCCGGACTTATCGGAGTTGACGTGACGTGCTTCAACCCGGACAAGGACGAAGACCGCTCCTGCGGGACCGCCCTGGCCGAACTGTTGCGCTCGGCCCTCGCCGTTTCATAAGCAGTCGGCGAGCTTCGCTCCGCCGGGCATTAGGATCCGTCCATGCTCGAAGAAGGCGACAAGGCTCCTGATTTCACACTTGAGGACCAGCACGGACAGAAGGTCAAACTGTCCGACCACCGCAAGGAACTGGTGGTCCTCTACTTCTACCCGAAGGCCAACACGGGTGGCTGCACAACCCAGGCCTGCTCGATCCGCGACACCCGGGCCGACTATGAGAAGGCCGGAGCTACAGTGATCGGGATTTCGCCCGACGAGGTCAAGGACATCGACAAGTTCGCAACGAAGAACGACCTCGAGTTCACCCTGGTCGCCGACAAGGACCACAAGGTGGCCGACAAGTACGGCACCTGGGTTGAGAAATCAATGTACGGCAGGAAGTACATGGGGGTCCAGCGGGCAACTTTCATCATCAAAGGCGGCAAGATCCTCAAGGTCTTTCCGAAAGTTCAGCCAAAGAAACACGACGCGCTTGTCCTCGCGGCACTCGCGGAGATCAACGGGGAGAACTGATGTCGAACTGGGACAAAGGCTCATACGAATTCACCGCCAGGCAGCTCGAACCGGTGGCTCCCGTAGTGGCCGATGCGGTCGAGCCAGTGGCCGGTCAGCCCGCCCTCGATCTGGCCTGCGGAACAGGCAACGTATCCCTGGAACTGGCCAGGCGTGGCGCCAACGTGACTGGCTTTGATGGTGCGCCACGCCTGCTCAAGGTTGCCGGTGAGCGAGCCGAAGCCGAAGGCTTTGAGACGACCTGGGTCCAGGGAGACCTTGCCGAGCTTCCCTTCGCCGATGACAGCTTCGAGATCGTGACCTCGGTCTTTGGCTTGATCTTCTCCGGTTCTCCCCAGCAGAGCGCCGGTGAGATTGCCCGGGTGCTTCGGCCACAGGGTCGTCTCGCAGTCACATCGTGGGTCGAAGAGGGTCTGTTCCAGCACATGCAGGAGATGTCGAAGGCCGCAGTCGCGAGTCACTTCGGACAGGCTCCGGCGGATGGAGAAGACAAGCCTTTCGCCTGGGGCGATGAACTGGCGATCAGGGAACTCTTTTCCGAGCATGGCATCGCCGTTCAGGTTGAGCAGCGCGATCTCGTGATCACCGAAGAGTCGGCCGAGGTCCTGAATGACCGCTGGTTCAACGAGCACCCGATCTGGCTGACCATGCAGGAGCTGATCGGTGACGAGAACTACGAGAAGCTCCGGGAAGAGTCGCTGCCGGTGGTCGAGGCCGCAAACCAGGCCGATGACGGGAGCTTCGTTTACACGCTGAGGTATCTGCTTTCCGAAGGCAGCCCGGTCTGACGCAGGAGGAGCGAATGCGGGCGAGCGAGCCCTATGACGCCAGCGATCCCGAGCTGGTCGCTGACCGGCGACGCTGCCAGGAAGTGCTTCGGGGTTTCAATGCCCGACCGGAACAGGACCTCGCCAAGTCGCCGCTGGGTGCCCTCTTCGAGTCGGTCGGAGCCTCCACATTCATCGAGCCGCCGTTTCTCTGCGACTACGGTTTCAACATTTCGATCGGCAGCGATTCCTTCATCAACTTCGGTGGCGTGGTGCTCGACGTCTCGCCAGTCTCGATCGGCGATCAGGTTCGGATCGCGACCAACGTCCAGCTGCTGACCGCCGAGCATCCCCTCGACCCGGTTGAGCGGCGCCAGGGAATCAACCTTTCGAGGCCATTGACGATCGGGGACGGTGTCTGGCTGGGTGCCGGTGTGATCGTCTGCCCGGGGGTAACGGTTGGCGAGAACGCCGTGATCGGCGCCGGCTCGGTCGTGACCCGTGACATTCCCGCGGGAGTGCTGGCGGTGGGCAACCCCTGCCGCGTAGTTCGCAGCATTGACTGAGTCGCGCCTTACGGACTCGGCCTAGCCGCCCGAGTGGCTGGCGGCGTCGCCGCCGAAGAGGACCACGTAGGCAATGAAGGTCAGGTAGAGCAGCGCCCAGATCGCGATCGAGGGCTTGTTGAACTGCCCGGCCCGGCGCAGAGACCAGTAAGCCACGGCGCCACCGGCAAGGCCCAGCAGCATCGAGAGGACCGCGAACTTGTCCAGCGACCAGTCGATGAAGATCATTCCGATCGCGACCGGGATGGTCGATTGGAACACCATCGCCCCGGTGATGTTGCCGAGGGCGAGTGCGTCCTTGCCGTCGCGGACCCAGAAGAAGGAATTCGCCTTCTCGGGGAGCTCGGTGGCCAGCGGTGCCAGGACCAGCGAGAGGATGATCGCCGAGACGCCGAGGTTTTCGGCCACGGTCAGAAGCTCGTGGACGAAGAGGTGTGCGCCGCCCACCATTGCGCCGAGACCGAGCAGGATCTGGATGACCATGATCGAGACGGGAGGGCCGTCCTTTTTGTCGCCGCGCCGGTCCATGATCAGGGGGTCCATCTCGTGGCTTTCGGTGACATCGCCGCTGTTGCGGATCGTCTGGACCACGTAATAGAAGTAGGCCAGCAGGCAGATCACGCCACCGCTGATCTGCACCCAGCCAGGCAGGTCAACCACGCCGATGATCAGCGCAAAGCTGAAGAAGATCATGAAGAAGAGCAGATCCCGGTCCAGGGTTTCGACGTGGACGTCAAGGTGCTTGCCCTGAGGGCGCCGTCTTATGTAGGCCAGAGCCGAAACGCCAACCAGAGCCATGGCGATGGTGGCGAGCAGGAAAGGAGCCCCGACGATCGCACCGACCGCGACCTCGTCTGATCCCGCCACCCCACCGATGATCGCCACAATCGGAATCAGCGTCTCGGGCATTGCGGTGCCCACTGCCGCGAGAATCGACCCGACCGCACCCTCACCGAGGTTCAGTTTGTGGCCAAGCCATTCGATGGCATTGGTGAAGAGCAACGCACCGGCCAGAATGACGGCGAAACTGATTAGAAGAAGTACGTATTCCATTGGACGCTGGTAGCTGCTCTCTGCTCGACTTAGGGGGCGGGAGTTCCTGGAGTGAGGCTGAACCGTATCCGGGTCGGAGGCAGAGCATTGCCCGGGTCATCGAGGGCGAGGGTCAGGTCGAGTCGTCGGATCACGCCGTCACCGGTTCCCGAATACAGGTCGAAGTCGGCCGAAGAAAGCGTTTCTTCGAGATCGGCCCCGGCCTCGACACCGGCCAGTGCGCCCACTCCCCCGCCGCCGGCATCCTCGAGCGCACTCGCCAGCCCGCTGACGTCGAGATCCCCCGAAACGTGGTCTGTCTCTTCTCCGGAAACCTCGGCGCTGCCAACGTATTCGAGGTCTTCGACAAGACCGCGCAGACCGGTTCCGGAGCCAAGCGCATCTCGGATTCCGGTCATCACGGCCGGTTCCGCCTCGACCTGGCGCTGGTTCAGGACCCGGTCCTCGTATCCGAGGGCCTGAACCGAGACAACACCGCTTGTCGGGCCGTCCGGACCGACGCCGAAGCCGGAGAGATTCTGCCTGGTCAGGGCACGGTCAAGCACCGTGACGGGATCCGGATCGCTTTCCCCGCAGCCCGATGCCGCCAGCAGCAAGGCCAGAAGAATGCTCACAGCCAAAGGGATTCGGAGCCGTTCCAAGTCGGGGCAGGCTATACGCTCGCCTCTCTCATGCCACCTCGCACGATCCTTTACACAGGCAAAGGAGGCGTCGGCAAGACGAGTGTCGCGGCCGCTACGGCCCGCCGCTGCGCCGCCGAGGGCCGCCGCACGGTGATCCTCTCGACCGATCCCGCCCACAGCCTTTCCGATTCACTCGGCGTCGAACTCGGGCCTGATCCGGTTGAGGTCGCTCCCCGCCTTTGGGGGCAGGAAGTGATTGCCGAAGCCGAGATGCGCCG
>JAUPTY010000123.1 GCA_030917845.1 Actinomycetota bacterium
CAGTTGACGATCCGCATTCCGGGTTTGAACTTGGCGATCGCGTCGGAATCGATCCAGTTGATGGTCTCGGGGGTCTTCGGCAGGTGAATGGTGAGCAGGTCGGCCCGGGAGTAGAGCTCGTCGACGGAATCGACGCCCTCCACCCCGAGATCCTTGAAGCGCTCGGCCGAGACGAACTTGTCGAAGGCCAGGACTTCCATTTCGAAGCCCTGCGCCATCCGGGCGACCAGCTGGCCGATCCGGCCGAAACCGATCACTCCGAGGGTCTTGCCGTAAAGCTCGGCACCTTTGTACTTCGCCCGGTCCCAGCGACCATCGACAAGTGCGGAGTGGGCCTGGGGCACATTGCGGAAGAGCGCCAGGGCAAGCGCCATCGTGTGCTCCGCCGCAGCCACCGAATTCGATTCGGGTGCGTTGGCGACAATGATTCCGCGCTTGGTGGCGGCCGGGATGTCGACGTTGTCGACTCCGGTGCCGGCCCGGCCGATCACCTTCATGTTGTCGGCCTTCTCGATCAGCTCGGGGGTGAGCTTGGTTGCCGACCGGATCAGGATCGCGTCGAACTCACCGATCCGTTCGGCCAGTTCGGCATCGTCCATGTCGACGCCGATTTCGACGTCGAAGTTCTGCTGAAGCTGCTCAACGCCGCTGTCGGCGATCTTCTCCTTGACGAGTACCTTGGGCCTGTCGCTCAAATTCAACCTCCTAGTTGGCCGGCTCGATTGAACCGGCTTGGATCAAGACTTTCACTCGGTAACCCCGGCGTTGCCGACCACCCAGTCGACGGAGGCCGTGAGTGCCTCGACGTCGGAGGGATCGACCGCCGGGAACATCGCTACCCGCAGCTGGTTGCGGCCGAGCTTGCGGTAGGGCTCGACATCAACAATGCCGTTGGCTCGCAGCGTGGCCGCGACCGCAGCTGCGTCAACCGACTCATCGAAGTCGATGGTTCCGACCACAAGCGAACGGTGGGCCTCATCGGCCACGAAGGGAGAAGCAAAATCGCTGGCCTCGGCCCACCCGTAAAGGTGCGAGGAGGATGCCCGGGTCCGATCGACGCAGAAATCGAGTCCGCCGCCATCGAGCATCCAGTCGAGTTGCTCGGCAAGAAGGATCAGGGTGGCGAGGGCCGGGGTGTTGTAGGTCTGGTTCTTGCGTGAGTTGTCGAGAGCTGTCTTGAGCGAGAGAAACGGCGGCAGCCACCGGTCCGTAGATCCGTCGAGCTCCTCGATTCGAGATATTGCTGCGGGACTGAGCGCCGCCAGCCAGAGGCCACCGTCTGAACCGAACGCCTTCTGCGGCGCGAAGTAGTAGGCATCGGCTTCCTGCATGTCGACCGGAAGGCCACCGGCGCCGGAGGTCGCATCGATCAGGACCAGAGCATCGTCGGCGCCCGCCGGGCGTTCAACGGGAACCATGACCCCGGTCGAGGTCTCGTTGTGAGCCCAGCCGATCACGTCGACACCGTCACGTACTTCAGGAACGGGAGCATCACCCGGCTCCGCCTCGATCAGTACCGGGTCAGCGAGAAACGGGGCGCCCGCGGTGGTATCGGAGAACTTGCGGGAAAACTCGCCATAGACCAGGTGAAGAGCACGACTACGGACGAGCCAGGCGGCCGCTGCGTCCCAGAAAGCAGTAGCGCCGCCGTTGCCCAGGACGATCTCGTAACCGTCGGGGAGAAAGAAGAGCTCACCAAGACCATCGCGGACCTGACCGACGAGATCCTTGACCGGCTTCTGCCGATGTGATGTCCCCATCAGATCGGACCGTTCCCCGAGCGAACGCAACGAGTCGGGTCGCACCTTCGAGGGGCCGCAACCGAAGCGGCCGTCGACTGGCTTCAGGTCATCCGGGATCTTTGCGAAGTTGCTCATCCCGGATGAGGATAATGATCCGGAGCCTCTGACCACTCGACGGGAGTCAACGAGTCTCTGGACGTGGTCCGGAGGCACGGTTAAGCTGGGTAGCGTCACGAATCTTGCCATTTCACCTCGGAGGAGAACCCTTGTACCCAGTCACATATGAAGCCGATTATCTGCGCGAGCGCAACCGGCTGACCACGTTTTTCCGCCTGATCGTCGCAATTCCGTGGTTGATCGTGGCGTCGATCTACGTCATGGCCCAGTTGGTCGTCGTGATCATTGCCTGGTTCGCGATCATCATTCTGGGCCGGTTCCCGGAGGGGATGTACAACTTCGTCGGCGGAATCCTCCGCTTCACCGAGCGGGTCAACGGGTTCATGTATCTGCAGACTGACGATTGGCCTCCCTTCGGAATCGGCCAGGTCGAGACCTACCCGATCAGAGTGAACTTCCTGCCGCCAGCCGGCCGCCAGAGCCGTCTCAAGGCCTTCTTCAGGCTGATCCTCGTCATTCCGCTCGCGATCCTCTCCTACGCCATGAGCTACGCCCTGATGGCCGTCGCTGCCATTTCCTGGCTGACCATCGTCTTTCGTGGCTACCAGCCTGCGGCGATTCACAACGCTCTCGCCTATCTGATGGGCTGGAACACCAGGGCCTCGGCCTACATGTACCTGATGCGGGACGAGTACCCGCCGGTAGGCGACGAGACCCCGGTCGAGATCGATCCTCCGGCAGCGGCCCTCGAGACCACGGCCCCCGCCCCCCTCGAGCCCGCACCGGCCACCGAGCAGCAGACCCCACCCCCACCAGTCAACTAGCCAAACCAGAAATCACCAGACGGGCGGCCAAGAGCCGCCCGTTTTCGTGCAAGGCAACAACAAGGACCCTGCGGCTCGGCGCTTAGTTTCACGCTGTGGTGCCGGGGTGCCCTGCCAAAGATGGCCCAACCGTCGCGTGTGCGAGAGCTCGCTCGCCAATCGGAGCAGTAATCCGAAGCCACTTTGGCAGGGCAACCCAACCCCACAGCTACCCACAACCACCGAGACCCGTCTGTCCTGAGCACGAGAGGGTGGTTCCTGCGAGCCGCCCGGGGGCAGCAGCCCAAACAAGAAAGGGCGACCCGTAGGCCGCCCTTTCGACGCGATTGGCCGCTACAGGAGCAGCCTGAAAATCAATCCTCGTCCCACTCGAACGGCGGATACTCCGTGCTCATCCAGTAGCCGTAAAAGCCGGTCCGCAGATTCCAGGTGAATCCGTTGCGGATCACGTTGAACAGACCATCCGGAATGTGCTTGGTGAAGAGGATGGTGAAGAACGCGAAGAACGAGCAGATCTGGGCGACCAGGAAAATCAGCGAGGCGACGATCGCGTACGGAATCACGATCAGCCAGGCGAAAAGCGGGCGCCAGCGAGATACTCGCTCGGGGTATTCAGCTACGAGTTGAATGGTGTCATCGGGGGTTTCCTGAAGGGTGAAGGGCGGATATTTGTCAGTGATGAGCATCTGGTAGGCCATGACCCGGAGCGCCCAGCGATGAACGCCGACCATGTAGTTCCACATGCCCTCCGGGTACTTCGCGGTGAACAGGGTCGCGAAGAAGGCGATGAAGCCGACGAACATCGCCCCGATCGCGAGGAAGAAGAGCACCACGTAGTGCGGAATCACGATCAGCCATTTGATCAACGGCATGAATCGGGAGTACTCCGGCAGCAGTTGCGCGTCAACGTCGACCGGGTAGCCCCCGGAAGCGACGGCGGCGCCGGCCCCAGTTGCGATGGCTACCTGCTCGTCAGGCACAGCTGCCTGATCATCAGGCGTTGGCGTGGGTGTTTCAGACATCTCACATCTCCTTGGACGGACTTCCCCGGAAAGCGGGCCATCCTGAGCCTACTCGCTAGACCCCGGTTCTCCTGTACACGTCCCCCAAATTGCGATCCACCCCTGGAGGACGTGGTCGCGCCGGGGATCGGGTTGCCCTTCCAAAGATGGCCCACCCGTCGCGGTTGCGATCGGTCGCTCCACGTCCGAGCAGTAATCGGAAGCCACTTTGGAAGGGCGCCCCGACCCCACGGCTACCCCAACGAGTCGCAGGTCCGTACGACCAGTGGCGGAGTCCGATCATCCATTCATGGATGTCGTGATCGGACGGGTTGAACATGGAGGCGGAGCGAAGCTCGCCGACTGCAGTTAAGCCCGGAATAGCGTCGACAAACCTTCGAGCGTTGACGCCGGCAGCGTGACGCTGGCGTTTCCTGCGAGCCGCCCGGGCGCAGCAGCCTGAAACAAAAAAGGCCCGCCCCGCGACACGGGACGAGCCTTTTCGAAGCAACAGGCTTCGACAAACTGACGTTAGAACTCAGTGTCAATCCAGGGCATCATGTCGCGTAGCTCGGCGCCGACGATTTCCACCTTGTGGTCCTTGCCTTCCTGGCGCATGCGGTCGAAGTTTTCGTTTCCGGCCTTGCTTTCGCCGATGAACTCGCGGGCGAATTCGCCGGACTGGATCTCGGAGAGGATCTGCTTCATCGCGGCGCGAGACTCGTCACCGATTACGCGCTTGCCGCGGGTGAGGTCGCCGTACTCGGCTGTGTTCGAGATCGAGTAGCGCATTCCCTGAATGCCCTTTTCGTACATGAGGTCGACGATCAGCTTGAGCTCGTGCAGACACTCGAAGTAGGCGAGCCGGGGGTCGTAGCCTGCTTCGACCAGGGTGTCGAAACCGGCACGGACCAGTTCGGTGGCCCCGCCGCAGAGCACTGCCTGCTCACCAAAGAGGTCGGTCTCGCATTCGTCCTTGAAGGTGGTTTCGATGATTCCAGCACGGCCGCCACCGACTCCGATCGCGTAGGCGAGCACGAGGTCGTGGGCGTTGCCGGTGGCGTCGGTGCCGATCGCCATCAGACAGGGAACGCCTGATCCTTCTTCGTACTGGCGCCGGACCATGTGTCCGGGGCCCTTGGGGGCGACCATTCCGACGTCCACTCCGGGCGGGGGCACGATCTGGTCAAAGTGGATGGCGAAGCCGTGGGCGAACATGAGGAGGTTGCCTTCGCTGATGCCGTCGGCGATGTCGCTCTCCCAGATCTCGGCCTGTTTCTCGTCGGGAAGCAGGATCATCACGATGTCGCCCTTGCTGGCAGCATCGGAGACGGAGAGGACTTCGAGTCCGGCGGCCGAGGCTTGTTCGCGGCTGGGCGAACCTTCACGGAGGCCGACTACCACGTTCACACCCGAGTCCTTGAGGTTCAGGGCATGCGCGTGGCCCTGGGAGCCGAAGCCGAGGATCGCGACGGTCTTGCCCTCGAGCTTCGAGAGGTCGCCGTCCTTGTCGTAGAAGATGTCTT
>JAUPTY010000124.1 GCA_030917845.1 Actinomycetota bacterium
TGTGGCCGCGATAACCGCGGGCTACACCGCCTATCGGGCCGATCTCGATCGGGGCGATTCACTGCGCCAGTTCCAGGTCGCCAGCAAGACCAGCGGCCAGAGCATTGACGCCTACAGCCAGGGAGACGTCCAGCGCGGGATCGACGAGCAGATCTTCGTCGAGTACTCGAAGGCAGTGCTGGCAGGGGATGCGGTCGCGGCCAAAGGTCTCCGCAATGGTCTGAGTGTTGATCTGCGTGACGCGATAATCGCCTGGGAAAACAGTGATGGCAACGCCCTGTCTCCGTTTGCCGGCGAGACCCCCGCCTACTACCAGCCCTTCTACGAGGAAGCCGAAGAACTGGCGGCCCAGGCCACCACGGAGTTCAACGCTGCCGATGAACTCAGATCCCGGGCCGACACCTTCACCCTGATCGGGGTCCTGCTGGCCTCGGCCCTCTTCCTCTACGGCATCGCCGCCGTGTCGCGGGCACCCAAGGTGCGGCGGGGACTGACCGCGACCGGATTCCTGATCTACCTCGGGGCCACCATCGCCCTCCTCATCAACGCCGTCTAGAAGGCTGGCGGACGACGGTCCCTTAAGGACCAACGGCCCCGAAAGGGGGCCGTTGGCGAGGGAGGAGAGGTACTACATCGACTGACGAGGTTATGAGGTCAGCCGATCTTCTCCGGTTTGCCGTTCTCCTGCGGCAGCCGGGCTAAGCGGTTTGGTCTAGACCAGAGCCGAAAGCTGCTCCGTGACCTTGTTGACGAGCTGCTGGGCCTTCTTGCCCTGCTCCTCGGCGACCTTGCTGACCTCAGCCTGTGCCTGGTTGGCACGCTTGGTGGCTTCGTTCACGCGGGCGTCGATCTGCTTGGTGACGTCCTTGTTGGTGGTCTTGATGGTCTTCTCGATGTCCTTGCGCTGCTTGCGCACGGTCCGCTCGAGGGAGCTGCGACGCTTCTTGGCCTGCGTGGTGGCCTTGCGACGGGTGGTGGTGCCACGACGCTCGGCACGCTTGACGGTCTTGGTGACCTCGGCGCGGTAACCCTTGACCTTGCGCTCGGCGGCGGCCTGGTCGGTCCAGTCCTCGATTACCTCGGACACCTTGTCGGCGAGGTTGAGGGCGGCACCTACCGGCACGTCAACACCCTTGCGGGCGTACTCGACGGCAGTTTCCTGAACGTCTTCGAGGCGGCTCTTGGCAGCTTCGGCATCGATCTTGGCGGCGTGAACGGCCTTGCTCTCGGCCTCGGCGCGCAACTGAGCGGCGGTGCGGGGCTTCGCGGTGGTCTTCTTGGGGGCTGCCTTCTTCGCTACCGGCTTCTTCGCGGTGCTCTTCTTGGCAGTGGTCTTCTTGGTGGTGTTCTTCTTGGTTTCGGCCATTGGAATCAGTTAGTCCTTTGTGTTGGAATCAGATTACTTACTTCTAAGGATGTTTGAAGTGTAGCACTGAAATACGAACACATGTTCCTTTTCGGTGTGACACCCGTCACGGTGCTGGATTCCGCTCCAGAACAGGAAAAAGCACAGGGCCAAAGCATGCAGTCGCGCATTCAGAGGCAGATCGGTTGCGATCGCGTGTTCGTATTCGCCCGGGCAACCGGAACCTGAATCAGGTGGCCGCGGCCAGCGCGGCGGGTCGGTTCAGCCGACGGTGCGGGCTGAAACGAGGATGTCGAGGCCGTCGCCGGTCGCAGCAACAGTGACCGGGAAGCGGTCCTCGAGCGCGAGTCCGACTTCACTCAGTCCGCCCTCGCCGAGATCAACCAGGGCGCCGGCCTCACGGGCGATCAGCTGGGCTGCCGCCACATCGACCGAACGGGACAGATGGGGGAAGGCAAGACCATCAAAGCGGCCGGCCGCAACCGAGGCGATCGAAATCGCCAGGGATCCGACACAGCGCACCCGGTAAACCTTGCCGGCCAGCTTCGCCAGCATCGGGGCGAGCTGGACCGGGTCCGAACCCTCGACCCCGACCACTTCCAGACCTTCACGCGGAGTCGGGTGAAGTCGCTTCTCGTTCAGGTAGGCGCCTTCGCCGGACTGGGCGAGGAACTCCTCGCCGGTGCCGAAGTCGTAGACGTAGCCGAATTCGACCGCCCCCATGTTCGGGGCGGTCGCGACGGCGATCGAAAGGCTGTGGCGGGGGATGGTGCGTTTGAAGTTGAGCGATCCGTCGATCGGGTCGATCACGACCCAGACGTTGCCGCCTTCGTTGAACTCGACCGTGCCGCGCTCTTCGGAAATCGCGGTGAAAGCGCCGCCGCCGGTTTCGGCCAGCTTCTCGAGTTCCGCAAAGACGATGTCTTCACACATACGGTCGAGAACCAGGGCGTGATCCCCGCCCTCACCGATCCCCTCGTAGTTGTCGCGCTGCTCGGTCGTCTCGTATTCGGCGAAGAGCTTCTTCTGCTCCTCGACGATGCGACGGCAGATTCCCGTCCAGTCGGCATCAAGTGAAGGATCTGCGGGCAGTTGGTTCACCCGCGGCAGTCTAGAGACAAGCCGCTTCCGGGCAGTGGGTCGGATTATGCGCACAGCTACGTGAAATCCGACCCACCGGGGAAGTTGGGGGCCGGGCAGGTTGGGGTAACTTGACGGTGTGAGTGATCCCGTCTCCAGATCTGGTGCCGAAAGCGATCCCGGCTCTGGCCGTGAGAGAGTTCGCCAGCACTCGACCGGGGTGCTGCTGATCCGCGGTGGCGCGGGAACCGGCAAAAGCACCGCGCTCCGGGAACGGGTCGTCCAGCTGAACGCCCAGGGGCTTGACCCGTCGAAGGTCGCCCTGATCGCCTCGACCGACCGCTCGGCCGCCGCCCATCGGCTCCGGCTGGAGGAAGATCTGCCCGGCCCCTACGAGTCGCTTTCCGTATTCACCTGGGAGGGACTGGCCGAAGAGATTCTCAGGCACCGCCCGGTAGAAGCCGGACTCGGTCCATCGTTCGAAGTGGTCGGCGCGGCAGAGAGGCTGGCGATGCTGCTGGCCCGGGTAGATGATCTGCCACTTCGCAACCACCAGATCCGGGGCAACCCTTCCGGCCTGCTCCGCGAACTACTGGTCGGAATCGACCGGGCCAAGCGGCAGGGCGAGGAAGGCGGCGAACTGGCCGAGCTGATCGAGCTTCACGACCGCCTGCTCGCGGCGGCAGACCTGCTTGACCGCAACGATCTGCCGCGGATCGCAACCGGACTGCTCGGGAACGAGGCCCTCGCCGCGGAAGTGATCGGCCGCTTCCCCCACCTGGTCATCGACGAGCTGGAAGATCTTCATCCGGCCCGGGCCGGTCTGCTCGGAAAGCTGGCCGCCGCCGGCCCCGAAAGCATCGTCGCTTCATTCGATTCCTCCCGGGCGATCTACGGTCCCGGTGCCGAAGAGCGCTTCCTCGAGGCCTGCCCCGCCCCGAAGGAATTCACCCTGAACGAGGCCTGGCGGATGAGCGAGGTCCGGATTAAGGCAGCCCGGGCCGCCCTCGGTCCCGGCCCCCTGCCCGAAGGCGAGTGGGAAGCGAGAGGCGATGAGGGCTCGGTTCGCTACTGGCGCCCGGCTTCGCCGAGGGCCGAAGCCCAGGCCGCAGCCCGGGAAGTCGAACTCCAGATCGCCGCCGGCACCCCGGCGGAAGAACTGGCGATCGCGGTGCCCGACGTGAACTCGCAGGGGGTCGGTGTGGTCGGTGCCCTGGCCGAACGCGGAATCCCGGCCAGGCCCGGCGGCGGCGCTGCGCTCTTTCGCCAGCCAGAGGTCCGGGACACGATCGCCTGGCTCCGGGCCCTGACCGACCCGACCGACGCCCGCGCAGTGACCAGGGCCTTGATGCGTCCGCCGACGGAACTGCGCTCGCTTGACCTGGCCAAGCTCACCCAGATCTCGAAGCGTCGCAAGCTGGACATGATCAGCGCCTGCGAGGCATCACTCGAATCTCCCCAGATGGCCCCCGAGGCACGCCAGCGGATCGAAGGTTTCCTCACTCTCTACCGGGCGGCTGCCGGTGCCCTCGACACCCGGAGGCCCGATGCATATGTGAGGCGACTGATCGAACGGATCGGCTTTCGGCGCCAGCGACTCTTCGCCGCCCGGCCCGAAACCGCCGAACGCCTGCTGGGACTTTCCAGGTTGGCGGAGATCGCTACCGACTTCTCGCGTCGCGACCCGAACGCATCGGTCCGTGAGTTCACCGCCTTCCTCAACTCGCTTGCCGAGGGCGGACTCGAACCGGCGGGCGGCCCGGCCCTGCCCGGGGTCGGAGCGGTTCCGGTCATCAACCTGGACATGCTGAAGGGTGGCGAGTGGACCCGGATCTGGGTGCTCGGGCTCGAACGCCCCTTCGGGATCACCCGCACCCCGGGCCCGGGCATCGGTGACGATCCGACCCACCCCGGCGGTCCCGAATCGGCGCGGGTGGCCGTGGCCACCGCATTGACTTCGACCCGCGAGGAAGTGGTGCTCTCCCGGGCCGGGGACGCCGAACCCGACCCGGTCGCAGCGATCCTCGAAGCGACCGGCGGCCTTGAGGAAGTTCACGAGGAGGAACTCTTCGGTCCGGATGAGGACGTCGCCGCCACCTACCGGACGATGCGCGACGAAGTGATCGAGGCTTCCTGGAAGGCCGGTTCCGAACTGAACGAGCCGCGGCTGGACACGGCGATCGACGTGAACCGGGCGGTCGCGCGCTACCTGGAGCTGCTCAAGGTTGCCGCGCTCGCCCAGCGTGACGACGGAGCCAGCGACGAGGAAGCGATCGAAGCGGTCAACGGTCTGCTTGCGCAGATCGCGACTCCGGAACAGCTTGCCGAGCTGGATGCCTCGACTCTCGATCCCTATCTGCTCGCCAGCGAACGCGAACGCGGGATGAGGCAGGGCCTCGCCGATTCCCGGACCGAACCATCGCTTGACGCATTCCTGCCCCGCCGCGGCGATGACCTCCGGCTTTCGGCGACCGACCTCGACATGTACCTGACCTGCCCGCTCAAGTACAAGTTCGCCCGGGTCTTCGGGATCCCGACCCCGCCGACAGTGAACATGCGCTTCGGGATCCTGATCCACAACGTCCTGCAGCGATTCCACGAGGCCGAACTCGCTGGCAGGGATCACGGCGAGGATGGACTGGCCGAATTGATGGCTTTGCTCGACGAAGGCTGGCGGCGCGGCGGCTTCGG
>JAUPTY010000125.1 GCA_030917845.1 Actinomycetota bacterium
TGGATTCGGCGACCTGGTGATCGACGACCGGAACCGAGTCGTTCTTGCGCCCATCTACTCGAAGTTCGGCCTCGTCCGGCTGATCAACGGTTGAGAGCCTTACAGGTGACGCAGGAATTGATGATGGAGCTAGCCGGAGTCGAACCGGCGACCTCTTGGGTGCGATCCAAGCGCTCTGCCAACTGAGCTATAGCCCCGCGTCGGAGAAAGGATACGGAGTCCCGTTGTGCAAAGAAGTTCCCGTCATGCACGATGTCCGCGTAAACCGCATAGTCTTTACGACTAACGTCAGCTACTGAGAGATCAATGGGAATTCTCGACGAGGCAATCCGGGAACACCTCGAGCTGAAACGACAGCACGGGGCAGACGAAAACGAACTGCAAGGACTCGAAAGCGAGGCTTTCGGCCCTGCCGATCGACCCGACGCCACCGACCCTTCCGGGTCAGGCGAAGCTGAGACCCAGATCATCAGCCCCGGCTCCAGCATCACCGTGCCGGCCGGCGAGGGTGATCAGCTTGACAAGGTCTTCCAGGCGACCCGCGAGGAAGAAGCCGCAGAGGTCTCAAAGGCCGAACCGGCAGCCGAGCCACCTTCAGCGCCGGACGCGACTTTCGCCGAACACCCGATCCCCGAACCTCCTGCTCCCCCGGCGGAAGGAGCGTCGGCGGCACCCGAAGTAACCGAGGCCGCGACGGTCGAGTCACCGGAAGCGAAGCCAGCAGAACCGGCTCCAGCCCCGGAACAGGAAGGCGACGCCGGCGACATGCTCGAAGCGGAGCGCCACCATCTGTCGGGCCACCCGACCGAGCATTACGACGTTGACGCTGCGATCGCCGAAGAGGACGAGATCGATGTGCTCAGCGAGAGCTCCCTTTCCGATGAACTCGATCGCGCCCTCGACAGTGGTGAGGTAGCTGCGGCTGGCGGTGAGACCGTCGAGTACCAGATGCCTCCTGAAGATGACTCGGGTGAGATCGAGCTCGACGAGCCGGACTCAGCCGAGATCGAAACCGGCGAACCGGATTCGGGTGAACTCGAAGCCGAAGAGGAAGATTCGGCCGAGCTTCTCTACCAGGACGCGGCGACCGAGGATCAGCCTGTGGAAGAGGACGAACCGGTTTCCGGCCAAGAGGATGCAGATTCGGAATTCTTCGATCAGGATGATCCGCTCGAGGCCACTCCGGACTTCCTCGAAGAGACCCCGGAGCACGATCGGCTCTGGTTCGAGCAGAAGGAACCGAAGGACTTCGACTTCGGGGACTGAGCGCTTCGGCGCTCAAGCCTTAGAATCTCCCGGCTGTACTTCGCGGGGCCATAGCTCAGTTGGCAGAGCGCCTGCTTTGCAAGCAGGAGGTCGCCGGTTCGATCCCGGCTGGCTCCACTACCTGAAGTAGTTCTAAGCTGACTGCTCAATGAGCGGACCGGAACCGGAAGCATTAGAGACCTGGGCGACGAACCATGGACTGACCTGGCAGGAGGAGGACACCGTGCCTCCGGTCACGGAGCGACTCAGGCTCGGTCTCGGGGTCGGTGAGCACCGGCCGTCCTTCCGTTCGGTTTCGGATTCGGGGGTGGTCTCGACCACGGGCTCGAATCGCAAGCGACCGGAACGGCAGACGCTCGGGGTCTGCGAGGGAATGCTGCCGGGCGGGCTTTCCGGCCGACTCGCCCATCACGTCCACGTTTCGGACCAGGGTCGTGGCCAGGAGGACCGGTACATCGCCCATACCGACACGATCGTCTATGCCGAACTGCCCCTGAGGGCCCGACCCGCATTTCACCTGGAAGGCGGGCCTGCTTCCAAGGTGGAAGTGAAGGGAGGGATCCGGATCGGAGGCAAGGACGGCGGCACCCTGGAAAGTCCTCTTCACGGAGTGGTGCCGGCCCCACAGGGAACGGCCGAGGTCGGCGGAATGAAATGGACGAGTTTCCCGGCTGAATCCGAGGAGCGGGTTCGTCACATTGCCTCGTCTGCGACCCGCTTCCTCGACGGACTCCCCACTGACCGGATCGCGGTCGAATATGAATGCGGAGTTCTGGCCGTCTGGGTCAAGGGCCGGGTTCTGACCGAAGAAGCTTCGCTTTCCGGTCTTTGCCGCTTCGCCTCGCAGCTAGCCAGAGACCTTGAGTTGGTGGTTGAATCGACACCGGACCTCGACCTGGCTCAGCCGCTTCCAATGCTGGAACCTGACGCCCGGACCCTTTGGGTCGAGGACGGCGCCGACCTGGTCGACTGGGATGAGCCGCCGGTCAGCATCGTCGCGGCACAGGAGCGCTACAAGAAAGACGTCAAGCCCCACGCCGCGCGAACCGGCTGGACGGTCTACGGAATCGTCGCCACCGCACTCTTTCTTCTCGGTGTTCTGGTCGCCCTGGCCAGTCTCGCGACCAGTTTCCTGACCGACCAGCTCCCGCTCGGACTTGGGCTGATGATCGCGGCCGTCTCCATCGCCGGCGGGGCGCTTGCCGCGAACCGGGTTGCCCTGGGGGCCGGGCAGGAAGTGATGGATGACCGGGTCAGTTCCAGCGCGACCCCATGGGGGATCGAGGCTTTCGCCCGCGGGTACGCGGAGCATGCCGGTCTTGCGCGCGAGGATCACGATGAGCTCCGTCGCCGGCTGGAAGTCCCCTTCAACGGCCGCCCCCAGATCGCCTGGCAGGGCGAGCTGGCAGCCGGGCTCCCCGGCCACCTCTCGATCTGGATCGACGCGACGAACTCTCCGGATCCCCCATGCTTCTACCTGCTCGCGGTGACCGCTCCCACCGGCGGTGAAACCCCGGCCGGCTACCAGTCGGAGGAACGAAACGGCCAGCGCCTCACCTGGCAGGAGGTCACCTCGGTCCAGCGAGCCACCCACCGCCTAGACCAGCTCCGCGAAGCCGCCACCAAATGAGAAAGACCCGCCGAAGCGGGCCTTTCCGAGGTGAAGGGAGTACCACTCCCACCAGCTGAAACCAACCTCATCATAGAGGCTCTGCATTCAAGACTCGCTGGATTCGAGGCCGTCACACGTCGGGAACCACCCGAAGCTTGCCTGAAATTGCTTGCTTGACTACACCTCGATCCAGCTAGTTTCTGGCGGAGGGAGGAGGAATCGAACCTCATCCAGTTGGTTGGACTGGACTCACGGGTTTCAGCCGGTCGTCACCACCTGGTGACTTCACCCTCCGCTAGTTCCAACGTAGAGGAAGAACCTTCAGGTCCCGGCCAGAATTTGCAGTTCTGTGACCAAGTTTTGGCCCGGGTGTGACATTCGGGCTTCTGCTCAACTACTCAGGGAATAGACGGCGCGTTCGGCGAGGAGGTTGGGGGCGCGGTTGGCGAGGCCGGGGACTCGGTGGCCGCTGGCGTCGATCAGTACGCGGCGATCGATCTCGAGGGCGAGATCACGGGTCAGATCTTCGAAATCGTTGATCGTGCAGAGGTGGATGTTCGGGGTGTCGTACCACTGGTAGGGCAGGGCATCGGTGACCGGCATGCGGCCCCGCAGGGTCAGGTTCCTGCGCATCTTCCAGTGAGCGAAATTCGGCAGTGAAACGACCAGCCTGGGTGCGACCCGCTTCATTTCGGTCAGGACCTGGTCAGGCCGCCGCACCGCCTGCAGGGTCAGTGAGAGAACCGCGACGTCGAAGTCGCCTTCGCCGAACCGGGGCAGTTCTTCCTCGAGGTCGCCCTGGGTCACCGGGACTCCACGGCTGATGCAGGCATGGAAATCCTCCAGTTCGCGCTCGACTCCGAGGCCGGAGCAGCCGCGCTCGGTAATCAGGTTCTCGAGCAGGGCGCCGTTTCCGCAGCCGAGGTCGAGCACCCGCTGCCCGGAGCCGACCAGGGCCGCGACTATGTCCAGGTCCGGTCTCATGTGGGGTCGGTCCTGGAGCTGATTCCCTGCTGGGCGGCAAGCCGGTCGAGATAGCCGGAGACTGTTTGGTGGTACTCGGGCGGGTCGGGGAAGAGAAAGGAATCATGCCCGTGCGGAGAGGAGATCTCCTGAAAGGTCACCGGCGCTCCGACCCCGCGCAGCTCAGAGGCTAGAACCCGGGCATGCTCGGTCGAGAAACGCCAGTCGGAATCGAAAGAGAGGACCAGGAAACTGGTCTCGCCCTGGCTGATCTGTTTCTGGACGTGAACCGGATCCCCGAACGGATCGAAGTAGTCCATCACCCGGCCCATGTACAGGTAGGTGTTGGCGTCAAAGCGCTCGACGAAGGACTGGCCCTGGTAGTGGAGGTAGCTCTCGACCTGGAAATCGACGTCGAAGCCGAAGCGCGGAACCTCGGCATCCTGGATCCGGCGGCCGAACTTCTCCCGCATCGATTCCTCGGAGAGGTAAGTGATGTGGCCGATCATCCGGGCGAGGGCGAGCCCGGCATCGGGTCGTCGCTCGTTCGCGTAGTAATCACCATCGGCGAAATCGGGGTCACGCATGATCGCTTCGCGGGCGACCGCGGAGAAGGCGATGTTCTGGGCCGACAGGCGGGCCGAGGCGGCGATGATCGCGGCGCCGTCGATCTCGGTCGGATGGTCGATCGCCCACTGCAGTGCCTGCATGCCGCCGAGTGATCCGCCGACCGCGGCGAGCAGCCTCTCGACCCCGAGTTCCCTCAGCAGGGCCCGGTGGACTTCGACCAGATCGCGCACCTGGACCAGCGGGAAACGGAGTCCGTAGGGCTTGCCCGTGGAAGGATCGATGGAGGAGGGACCGGTAGTGCCCTTGCAGCCGCCGAGCACGTTGGCGCTGATAACGAAGAAGCGGTCGGTGTCCAGCGGCCGGCCGGGCCCGATGATGTTGTCCCACCAGCCGGGCCGGTTCGGGTCATCGCCTTCGTGGAGGCCGGCGGCGTGAGCGTCACCCGAAAGGGCGTGACAGATGAATACCGCGTTGGAACGGTCGGAGTTGAGTTCGCCGTAGGTCTCGTAGGCGACCTCGACTTCCGGCAGGGTGGCCCCGGAAGCGAGAGTCAGCGGGCGGTCGCCTGAAAAGACGACCGCCCGCTTTGTCTCGACGATGCCCACGCCGCCCGGGGATTCCTCGGGCAGCAGGGCGTTACGGGCGGACCCGTGGGGCAACGCCGCTCAACTCCTGGAACCTAGCGGCGTCATCCCGGTAGGTCAGCTCGCCTTGGCCAGGGCCTG
>JAUPTY010000126.1 GCA_030917845.1 Actinomycetota bacterium
GGCTGGGGTGGGGCAGGCCGGCGGTCACCGTGGTGCCTCCGCGGCCCGTCGCGGCGTACGCCTCGGCGAGGACGATCTCGTTGCCGACGGTCTCGACCGCGAGATCGACTCCTCCTCCGGTCGCCTCCCGGACTTCGTCGACCGCTTCCGGTCCGGCGTGAATTGTCACGTCAGCACCGAGTTCTTTCGCCAGTTCAAGCTTTGACGGCACCGTGTCCACGGCAACCAGAGTTTCCGGATCCTGTGACTTCGCGGCGAGCAGGGCGGCGAGGCCGACCCCACCGAGTCCGAAAACTGCGATCGACTGCGCGGGCAGGGCGTCGGCCCCGGTATTCAGGACAGCCCCGGCTCCGGTCAGCACGGCGCAGCCGAACAATGCGGCGATGTCGAAAGGCAGATCGTCCGGCACCTTGACCGCCGATCGGGCGGAGACCACGGCATGGTCCGAGAGCGCCGAGACGCCGAGGTGATGGTGGACATCGTTGCCGTTGTCCTCGTGCAGTCGCATGCCGCCACCGAGGAGGCTGCCGTCTACATTCGCGGCGGCGCCAGGTTCGCAGAGCGCAGGGCGCTCCTCAATGCAGAACCGGCATTCGCCACAGGCCGGCACGAAAGCGAGGACAACGTGGTCGCCCTCGACGAAACCGTGGTTGCCGGCTCCGACCGCGACCACTTCACCCGCTGCCTCGTGACCGAGCGCCATCGGCATGACCCGTGGCCTCTGGCCGGTGATCACCGAGAGGTCGGAGTGGCAGAGCCCAGCCGCCCGGATCCGGATCAGGAGTTCGCCCTCGCCCGGCGGATCAAGCTCGAGCTCCACCCGTTCCAGGGGTTTAGTTTCGGCGAAGGGCCCGGGCAGGCCCATCTCCCGAAGCACGGTTGCCGTCGTCTTCATCCGGACACCTCGATCTTCTGCAGGGCATTCCGAATCGAGTCGGGAACTCCAGCGGGTCGTCGGTTCTCCCGGTTGACGAAGACGTGGACGAACCAGCCCTCCGCCAGCGGGGTGCCGTCCTCCTGAAACAGCCCGATCTCGTAGCGGACCGATGATCCGCCGAGATGACCGACCCGGAGTCCGGCCTCAACCGCGTCGGGGAAAGCGACAGCGGCAAGGAACCGGCAATGGGACTCGGCACAGACTCCGATCGTCTCTCCCGCGTGGATATCGAGCCCGCCCTCGCTGATCAGAAACTGGTTGATCACCGTGTCGAAATACGAGTAGTACTCGACGTTGTTGACATGGCCGTAGATGTCGTTGTCCTTCCAGCGGGTCGGGATGGTGAGGAAGTGCGGAAAGTCATCCCGGGAAGGTGGGGAGTCGGTCATGACGCGATTATCGCGGAGCGACACCGGGTTGGAGTGTCGCGGCAGGGATTTTCCGCGGGTGATTCACTGCCCCGATGCCCGCTTCCCCCGGTCAAGAGCCCCGCCCGACCCTGCCCGCGGTCAGCATGGTTCTTGCGGCGATCTGCTCGATCCAGATCGGAGCGGCGGTCGCCACCGAGATCTTCGACCAGGTCGGTCCGGCGGGTGTGGTCTTCCTGCGGGCGATCGTCTCGGCCATCCTGCTGACCCTGATCTGGCGTCCGAGCTTCCGGGTTGCCCCCGAGGCGAGGCGAGTAACCCTGGCTTTCGGTGTCGCCCTGGCGGGAATGAACCTCTGCTTCTTCGAGGCGATCGAACGAATCCCGCTGGGCACGGCGGTCACCCTCGAGTTCGCCGGTCCGCTCACCGTCGCCCTGATCACTTCACGGCGTCGGCGCGACATGATCTGGGCCGGACTTGCAGCCGCCGGAATCCTGCTCCTGAGCGGCGGGATCGGCGACGAAGCGCTTGAACCCTGGGGCATTGCCCTGGCCCTGATCGCCGGTGTCTTCTGGGGTTCTTACATCCTGATCGGCAAGCGACTGGGGGAGAAGTCCAGCGGCGGCAAGGGGCTCGCCGTCGCGATGGCGATCTCGGCGGTGATCTGTGCTCCCTTCGGAATTGCCGATGGAGGCACCGACCTGCTCGACCCGACCGTTCTTGCGATCGGGCTCGCGGTCGGGCTGCTCGGTTCCGCCTTGCCGTTTTCTCTGGAGCTTGAAGCGATGCGGCGCCTGCCGTCAAACGTCTTCGGGGTGATGATGAGCCTCGAGCCTGCCGTTGCCGCAACGGTTGGCTTCATCCTGCTCTCCCAGGGCGTGAGCCTGATGCAGACCGTGGCGATCGGACTGGTGGTGGCCGCTTCTGCGGGGGCTCTCTGGTCGAGTCGGGCCCCGGCTCCGATCGAGCTCTAGCTTCTGGAGGGTTTCAGCAGCAGGGCAGCGCTGAAGAAGCCGATCGCTCCAATAAAGGTGCCGAGGTTGACCAGGTCGGTGTTGATCGCCTCGCCTGTCGAAGGATTCGTCCAGGCAAAGATTGCCGAGACCATGAAGGCGATTGCACCGATCATGTTGAGCCAGGTGTTCCACCAGTTGCGGGCCTCCGGGTCCCAGAGGGATTCCCGGTGAGTTGTTGCCCTCACGGCAAGGACCGAGGCGACCATGAAGCAGATCGAACCGATGAAGTCCGGTCTCCAGACCACGTGATCGAAGGTCTGGGGGTCGAGACTTCCGGCGATCGCGAAGAAGGTCGAGATATTGAAGGCGATGGTGCCGATGAACTGGATCGCGGCAGCCCACCAGTCATCCCAGGCCTCCTTCGAGGACCAGCCACCGCGCTGCCAGCGGCCCGTAAGCCGGAGCTGGGTGAAACCGGCGATCGTGAAGAAGATCGAACCGAGGAAGTAGGTCAGGTTGTCGGCTGTGACCCCGACCAGACCGATGTATCCCGGCGCTGCTCCGAGGCCGAAGAGCAGCGAACCGATCGCAAAGCCGCGCATCTCGCGACGCACTGTCAAACGCCCTGCTCCCCTGGTTAGCTGATCCGGCACCGGCGCAGCGTATCCGACCCTTGACCGGTAGATTTCCTCGTCTCGCGGTGGGCGTAGCTCAGTTGGTAGAGCTCCTGGTTGTGGTCCAGGCGGTCGCGGGTTCGAATCCCGTCGCTCACCCCTCTTGACAGTGGCTCTAACACTGGGAATGTCGTCCGAGGGCCAATTCTTGACCAAACTGGTCTGGTCACAAGATCTCCAAAGAGGTCACAAAGACGGGTCTCAGATGCCTACTGCTTCGGCAGCGAGGGAGCGGGAGAGATGACCGAGAGACAGAGAGCCATCCTCTATCTGAGGGATCTCCTGATCGAGCAGTGGCTTGAAGACGACTTCGAAGCTGGTCAGAGAACCGAGAGACTGGTCAGTCAGCTTGTAGCGATGGATGACGACCAATACGCTGGAATCATCACAACGGAGGGAGAAGCATGAAGCGACTAGCAGCGATTGTGGCGACGGCAGTGGGAGTCTTGCCCTTCTCGGCCTCAGCCAGCGGAGCCGATGAGCCGGTCTACTGGAAACACTTTGGGGATACGACTCTTCCAGGGGCAGGCAAGAGCGTCCAAGAGCCTGAGCAGATGATCGTCTACAAGCCGAACTCGGGTGGGCAGGTCTGCTCTGGTTGCGGTTGGCGTCTCGTATGTCAAGGCCGGAGTGGAGGTACGAAAGGTCCTTGCAATGTCGTAGGGGATTGGTAGGCCTGAGGTTCCCCATGCCGAGTTCGACCACTTGGGGCCCGTGGTGGTTTCTGGGTCTCGTGCTCCAAGATTTCTAAGGAAATCTGGACACTTCTGAACTAGTTATGTATGATGTGGACATGGCCACCATGACTTTCAGCAGCTTCCTCAGGCACTCGGGCGATGCCCTTGAGTCGGTTGACGTCGATGATCTCCATCTTGAGCGGCGAGATGGTGCTGACCTCATCGTGCGAAGCCTTGAGCGAGATCGCGCCGGTCGCCTAGGGATGGAAGCGGCGGTAAGGCTCTTGGCGCAGGTAATCGCCCTGGAGTCCGGCAGGTCTCTCGTCGGCGATTCGATTACTAAGACGTTTCCATGGGCAAGGTTCTTGCCGGACCGCGATCGCATCACCTTCGCCAGCGAGCTGGCCGAAGTAATCGAAGGTGCCTCGCAGGTAAATCAGCCCGGAGCCATTGACCAGCTGGTCGAACAGTGGAGGGGGACTGCTGAAGTTTGGGCCGACCCCAGTGCGCTGGAGCGGCTTCATAGGGAGCCTGAGGACGGGGGACTCGTTCCCCGGCCCAGTTAGTGAGCCAGAAGCGCGGAGGACTTGCAACCCGGCCCCCAGGTGAGGGTGAATGGACATCCGTTATGAGAATCGCTCTGTGGTTCGGGAATGGGAGCAGTTGTTCCCGAAGTTCTCGTCTCAGCTTTCCCAGCTCTACGACCAGCTCGCCTCAGACTCGAGATATTGGCCCAAATCGGACAAGCACTATCAGCTGAAGGGGGAGCTGGCAACGAAGACAAAAGGCGGCAAGCCCCTGGAACGATGGCAACACAAGATTTCGGGAGCAGGAAGAATCTGGTTCCTAGTCGATGAGGATGCCCGCACTGTCTGGCTAGAAGCAGCCGGGGAAGGACACCCGTCCAAGACAGATAAGTAGTTTGGCAGACCAATAGTCCCTTCCCCGGGAGCCAACCCGGCAGCAGGGGCACCGCAGAGAACTGTCGGGGGTCGGCACAGCCGGACACTCAACGTCAGATAGCGGCCCGACGGCGGGGTAAGCAAAATGGTTGGCATGCCGCCACCCTGCCGGAACAGCCTTGTGCCGGGTGCTACCGACATGCCGCAAAGGCTCGCGGCCTCCTCGGTTGATTTGCCCTAGGCCATGAACGACTCGGAATCGGCAAGGCCTATGAAATGTGATGCCTGGAATGGGCGACCGCGTGCCTACGGGTCCTGAAACCTGGAGCCCATCTGGCCGCACTAGGCTCACCCCGAACGGTGTACCGGCTGACCGCCGGAATCGAGGACGCCGGCTTGGAGGTCAGCGACACCCTGGCTTCGCGGCGACGGCACTCCGAATCTTGCCGGCTCCGGTGATCGCGGCACGACCCTGAAGCCTGCACCCGAACCGATCGTGCTCGCCTGCCGCCCGCTGCGAACGCGTCGGCCACTGCCTCAGCCTGTCCCTGGTCTACGCTTCCGAGTTCGAAG
>JAUPTY010000127.1 GCA_030917845.1 Actinomycetota bacterium
GTCGCCTATGTCACCTGCGAACCGCGTATGACGCAGTGGGAGGATGACCTTCACTCGGCCGACGTTCTGATCGCCCGCGGGGTCGACGTTGAGTTCGTCGCCTGGGACGACTCCGCAGCTGTTTGGGAATCCTTCGATCTTGCGGTGATCCGGTCGACCTGGGATTACACGGAAAGGCTAGAGGAGTTCCTTGCCTGGGCTGATTCGGTCGGCCCGGAAAGGGTCCGGAATGTGCCGGCGCTGCTCCGCTGGAATACCGATAAGCGGTACCTCGCTGAACTAGACGGCGCTGGTCTGCCGGTGCCGCCGACCGCTCTGGTCGCTCCCGGAGGCGCAGTCCCCGAGTTCGGCGGCCGGGTCGTGATCAAACCGATCCAGGGCGCCGGGGCGCGGGACACCGGGGTTTTCTCGGACGAGAACCGGGAAGAAGGTCTCGACCTGCTGGCCCGGCTCGGCGAGCAGGACGAGATCGCGATGATCCAGCCATACATCCCCTGGGTCGAACAGTCGGGCGAGACAGCGGTGATCTTCGTTGGCGGACGGTTCGCCTATGCGCTGAAGAAGCGGGCCTTCCTGCCCGAATCCGGGGTCGCTCCGGTTCAGCCCGGCACGACTGTAGCCGCAGCCATGTTCGACGAGGGCCTGGTCACCCTGGGCGAAGCCACAGAAAACGAAGTTGAACTTGGCACCCGGACAGTCGCCTGGCTGACCAGGCGTTTCGGCAGCCTGCCCCTCTACGCCCGGATTGACATGGTGTCTTCTCCCGAAGGAGAAGCGGTTCTGATGGAGGTCGAAGCGACCGAACCGAGCCTCTACCTCGGCCAGACAACCGGTCTGGACATACCCGGTGGAGAGCTTTTCGCCGATGCGGTCGAGGCAGCCCTCGCCTGAGCCCACCTATGCTGGACAAGACTTGAGCTTCTACGTAACAACTCCGATCTTCTACGGCAACGGCGACCCACACCTGGGGCATGCCTATTCGACCATGGCCGCGGACATCCTCGCCCGCCATATGCGCCAGCGCGGAGAGGATGTCTTCTTCCTGACCGGCACCGACGAGCATGGCGAGCCGATCGCGCAGGCTGCCGAAAAGCAGGGCGTCTCGCCCCAGGAACTGGTCGACAAAAGCGCTGCCAGCTTCCGGGACATGGTCGTCCGGGTTGACGCCACGAATGACTTCTTCATCCGCACCACCGATCAGGGCCACATCGAAAGGGTCCAGGCGGTGGTGAACAAGGTCAAGGAAAACGGGTACGTATACGAGGGCACTTACGAAGGCTGGTACTGCCCTCGCTGCGCCGACTTCAAGAACGAGAACGAGATCGGTCCGGGAGATACCTGCCTGATCCACGAGATCCCGCTGGACCGGGAGCAGGAGAACAACTGGTTCTTCAAACTGTCGGCTTTCCAGGAGGACCTCGAGCGGATGTACGAGGAAAACCCGGGCATGATCCGGCCCGACTTCCGCCGCAACGAGGCACTCGCCTTCATCCGCCAGGGACTCAACGACGTGTCGCTTTCCCGTTCACAGCTTTCCTGGGGCGTTCCCCTGGCCTGGGACCCGGAACAGGTGATGTACGTCTGGTTCGACGCCCTGCTCAACTACTACACGGCCCTCGGCTACGCTAACGAGGGTGAGGATCTGACCGACCGTTACTGGCCGGCTTCCTGGCACATAATCGCCAAGGACATCCTCAAGTTCCACACGGTCTACTGGCCGGCCTTCCTGATGGCGGCCGGGATCGAAGTGCCGCAGCGGATTTTCATTCACGGTTACCTGCTGATGGGTGACAAGAAGATGTCGAAGTCACTCGGCAATGTGCTCGACCCCTTTGAGGTGATCGAGAAGTTCGGTGCGGACGCGCTTCGTTTCTACTGCTTCAGGGAGGTCAGCTTCGGCCAGGACGGTTCGATCTCGACCGAGGGCTTCGAAGGCCGTTACGAGTCGGAACTTGCAAACGACTTCGGCAACCTCGCCTCACGCAGCCTGGCGATGATCAGCCGCTACCGGGACGGGATCCAGCCGCAAGCCGAGCCGGATCCGCTCCTTGCCGCCGACTTCGACGGCATCACCGACCGGGTCCGGGCCCTGTTCGATGAAGCCCAGATCGGTCAGGCACTGGAGGAGATCTGGGTCCTGGTCAGGCGGCTCAACCGCTACGTCGAGGAATCACAGCCGTGGGTCCTGGCCAAGGACGAGGCCGACGCGGAAAGGCTCGATCAGGTGCTCTACAGCCTGGCCGAAGGGCTGAGGGTGCTGACCCTGCTGCTTCATCCGTATCTGCCGAACTCCACCGACATCCTGCTCGCCGCCCTCGGCCAGGCCGACCTCGAGCTGGCCGCATATGGCAGCCGCCCCGGTGGTACACAGACCGAGAAGATCAAACCGCTTTTTCCAAAGCTCTAGGAACTAGGATCAGAACATGAAAACAGCCAGGAACATCGCCGCAGGACTCCTGATCGCCGCCGTCGGTATTGGGACCATGGCCTCGACGGCGACTGCCGCAACGCCGATGAACGTCAAGATCGCCCCTTATGCGGGGACCAAGGTCAAGGTCGCAAAGAAGCTGAAGGTAATCGTCTCCTGCTCAAAGGACTGCGCCGCCAAGGTAAAGGTCACCATGATCACTCCGGCCGGCAACTCGACGGTCAAGGGCGGCCGCAACCTCGAGGCCAACCGGGGCTGGATCACTGGCATGATCCTCACCAACTATGGCGTTTCGGTTCTGAAGAACCACTACCGGTTCTCGAGGTTGAAGGTTGCGGTGACAGGCAGAAACCTTGAGAACGGGACGACCCGGAAGAAGACGAAGATCTTCCGCTTCCGTCTCGGCTAGATCCGGCGACGTCTTTGATTGATTCACACGCCCATGTCTCGCGCTGTCCCGACTCGCCTGAAAAGGTGATCGGGGCCGCCCGCGAGGCTGGCGTAGAGAAGATCCTCACGGTCGGGCTGAACGAGGCCACGAACCGTGAGGAGATCGCCCTCTGCGGAAGATTCGAGGGCCTTTTCGCGGCGATCGGCCGGCATCCGAACGATGCCGACGGCTTTGACGACGAGGCAATTGCCGACATCGAGAGACTCGCCGCTGACCCCAAGGTCGTGGCGATCGGAGAAACCGGCCTCGACTTCTACCGGGACACGGCCGAAGCCGACTCCCAGCGCCGCGCCTTCATCGCCCAGGCGGATATTGCTGCCCGGCTCGACCTGCCCCTGGTCATCCACGTCCGTGACCGGCAGGGAAGCGAGGAGGCTGTGGCCGAGGTCTTCGCGACCCTCGAGGAGTTCCCGGACCTGACCGTGATCCTTCACTGCTTCTCGGCCCCCGCATGGGTGGACCGCGCGGCAGAGCGGGACTGGTATTGCTCATTTGCCGGCAACGTGACCTACCCCGCAAACGAGGACCTGCGGGAAGCAGCGGCGAAGGTCCCGGATGAACGGATTCTGGTCGAGACCGATGCGCCCTACCTCACGCCCCAGTCCCGGCGGCGGGACCGCAACCAGCCCGCCTTCATCGTCGAGACCGCCGAGAAGGTCGCCGAGGTGCGAGGCGTGAGCTACGCCGACCTTGAAGCCCAGGTAACCACCAACGCTGCCCGCCTGTTCGGATGGTGAAGCTCGGCCAGAACTTCCTGGCCGACCCCAACCTGCTGGAGGCCATCGTCCGGGATTCCGGCCTCACTTCCGATGACGTTGTACTTGAGGTGGGGGCGGGGGAAGGAGTCCTGACCGAGCGACTTTCCGACGTTGCCGCGCATGTCCACGTGATCGAACTCGATCGTGGGCTGGAACCCGGACTCACCGCTGTGATGGCCCGGCCAAATGTGAACCTGATCTGGGCGGATGCGGTCAAGTTCGACTTCGCCAGTCTCGATCCCGCGCCGACCGCGATGGTCGCCAACCTGCCCTATTCAGTGGCGACCCCGGTAATCATGGAGACCGCCTTCGCGCTGCCCGGGATCAGGCACTGGAACGTGATGGTCCAGAAGGAGATCGGGGATCGCCTTCGTGCCGGACCCGGCACCAAGACTTACGGCGCACCTTCGGTCCTTATTCAGCTGACCGGCGAGGTGCGACAGGTCCGCAAGGTCAGCCGTACCGTTTTCAGGCCCCAACCCAGGGTGGACTCGGCGATCATCAAGATCCGCCGCACCGGACCTGCCCCGGATGAGGCAACCCGGAAGCTGGTCCGCGCCGGCTTCGCTCACCGACGCAAGGCGATGGCCCGTTCGGTTGATCTGGCCATCCCCGGCTCGCTGAAGGCAGTCCGGGAAGCGCTCGAAGCGGCCGGAATCGACCCGGGTATCAGGGCGGAAGCCCTTTCGCCCGACCAGTTCGCAAAGCTTGCAGGGATGATCGAACCGGGCACCGATGACCAGCGCTGAATCAGGCCTGACCTTCCCGCTCGAACTGGAAGCGCCGGCGAAACTGAACCTCTGCCTGTATCTGGGACCAAGGCGGAAGGACGGCCTGCACGAACTCGCCTCGATCTTCGAGCCGCTTACCCTTCACGACTCGATCACGGTGTCCGATGGAGGCCCGGATGCCCTGGTAGACCAGGTGATCTGCCCGACCGTACCGGGAGAGAATCTGGTCACCAAAGCGATCCGGATGATGCGCTCCGAAGGCTGGTCGGTGCCGCTGCTGAAAGTCGAGATCGAGAAGCGGATTCCGGTCCAGGCGGGGCTCGGCGGAGGCAGCGCAGACGCGGCCGCGATCCTCCGGCTCGCAGTCGGCGAGGTCGAGGACCTTGCCGGACTCGCCCTGCTGCTCGGCGCCGATGTTCCCTCGCAGCTCAACCCGAAGCCGATGCTGGTTGAAGGAGTCGGCCAGAAGCTGACTTCACTGCCCGAGCCGGCCGAGCACTGGGTGGTGCTACTTCCCTTCGAACAGGGTCTCTCGACCCGGGCCGTATTTGATGAAGCAGACCGGCTGAAACTGGGCCGAAGCCAGGAGGAGATCGACGAGATCTCCGGCCGGCTCTGGGCAGTAGCCACCAACGCGGTAACTCCGCTGGCCTACCCGGCGTTGCTGGACAACGACCTCGAGCCGGCTGC
>JAUPTY010000021.1 GCA_030917845.1 Actinomycetota bacterium
GAGCTGCGCGTCACGCACTTCGAAGCGGGTGTCGTCCAGCCGGACGAAGCCCTTTGTGACGCAGTCCGGGTCGGCCGCCTTCGAAGTGGCGGTGCCGCAGGACTCGTGGAAGCCGCGGTTGGTCTGGGAGAAAACCGCGTAGCCGCGGTCGAGCCAGCGGTCCATCGAGGTGAAGTTGATCTTGCCACCGCCATACCCGTGGAATATGTAGACCAGCGGGTAGGGGCCGACACCGGCGTCGGCTTCCGGGGGGAACCTCGTTCACGTCGATTGGCACACCATCAAACGACTGGACGGTGCTGCGGGTCCCGTTGTTGACGTTGTGCTGGCCGGTGCCGCACCAGGTCTGGCCTTCGTAGTCGCCCACCCCCTGGGTGACGCAGGCGATGGTGCCGTCAAAGACCGATGCGGGCGGTGCCGCCTGGGCCGACGAGACAGCAAAGAGGCTGCCCAAAAGGGCGAAAAGTACTGCAAGCTTGCTCAGCAGATCTCCGGTTCTCCCCTGGTTTCCCTGCCGCGGAGCGGCTGCCCGGTCCGGTCACAATATAGAACGCAGCGGTACGCCTCAAGTTGCGAAGCGGGGGAACTCCGGGGGGAGGACTCGAACCTCCATTACCTGGACCAAAACCAGGTGGGTTAGCCATTACCCCACCCCGGAATCCTTGCTGACTCTACCTCCGACGGCCGGGATAGGCTCCTGTCATGGAATACGAAGAGGAAGTCCAGAAGGATGTGAAACGGGCGGCCGGTCTTTACACCGGCCTAGGCGTGCTGCTGATCCTGCTTGGCGCCTTCGCCGTCCTGATTCCCAACGTCGCCTCTTGGGGCATGACAGTGCTGATCGGCTGGATTCTCGTTATCGGCGCCGCCTTCCTCTTCGCCTGGTCGTTTACCGCCCCAAGCGCCCTGAACGTGATCGCCAGGATGGCCTGGTCGTTGCTCACCCTGGCTGCCGGCCTTTTCCTGCTGATCAATCCGGATAAGGGCGCCAAGGCGCTCACCCTGATCCTGATCATTTACTTCCTGCTTTCCGGCGTCATCAGGCTCGCGGCGGCCTTCTCCCAGCGGGGCATGCGCGGTGCCGGCTGGCTCGGTCTCAGCGGTGCCCTCTCCCTGATCATCGGCCTGATCTTCCTCGCCGACTACCCGGAATCGGCCGACTGGGCGATCGGTCTGCTGGTCGGAATCGACCTGATCTTCGCCGGCTGGACCCTGATCCTCCTCTCCCGGGAAGCCAAGTCCGAAGTCCTCACTGAGTAGCTCCGGGCGCCAGACCCGCCCTCTGAACTGCCTCCAACGGAGCCGACCCATCCATCGTCTGACTTCTTGGGTCGGCGGGTTCAACTTGGAGGCGGGGCGAGCGAAGCGAAGCTCGCCGACTTATGATGCCCCAAGTGACTGGGCCCCCCGTAACAGCGCTGATCATGGCGGCCGGTCAGGGCACGCGCATGCGCTCGGCCCTGCCGAAGGTGCTTCACCCCGTCTGTGGTCGTCCGATGATCGCCTGGCCGGTGCTCGCTGCCCGCGGGGCCGGGGCTGACCGGGTCGCGGTAATCGTTTCCCCTGACCGTGACCTCGGCGGCGCCCTGCCGGATGGGGTTGAAACGGTCGAGCAGGTTGAATCGAACGGTACCGGGGGTGCGGTCAGGTCGGCGTTCGCGATAGTCGAGGAATCCGCCCGGGTTCTGGTGCTTTCGGGTGACGTGCCGCTGATCTCCTCTGAGGTGATCACTGGCCTGCTTGCCTCTCAGGGGGAGAGCGGGGCCTCGGCCACGGTGATGACCGCGATCCTCGATGACCCCGGCTCCTACGGACGGATCGTCCGGGGTGGCGACGGCACGATCCGCAAGATCGTCGAAGCCAAGGCCGAGGGTGACGCGACCCGGGAAGAGCTGGCGATCCGGGAGATCAACTCGGGGACCTATGTCTTCGATGGTCCTTCGCTGGCCTCGGCGCTGGGTGAACTCTCCAGCGACAACGCCCAGGGCGAGTACTACCTGACTGACGTGATCGCGGTGATGCGTTCCCGCGGCGAGCTGGTCACCGCCCATGTCTCGAGCGATCCGGGCATCAACCTGGGCATCAACAACCGGGCCGATCTTGCCGTGGTCGAGGCGGAGGCCCGGCAGCGCATCCTCAACCGGCACATGCTTGACGGGGTGACAATCGTTGACCCGGCCACCACCTGGATCGACGCCGGGGTGACTATCGGGCAGGACTCCAGGATCGAGCCCGGTACCTCGCTGAGGGGCGCGACCGAAGTTGGCGAAGACGCCGTGATCGGGCCGCACTCGACGATCATCGATTCCGGGATCGGGGCCCGCTGCCAGGTGATCCAGTCCTATCTGAATCTCTGCGAGCTGGCCGAAGGCTGCTCGGTTGGACCTTTCGCCTATCTGCGACCTGGCGCGAAGCTGGAAGACGGTGCCAAGGCCGGCACTTTCGTCGAGATCAAAAACTCGACGGTAGGAGAGGGTGCAAAGGTGCCCCACCTTTCGTACATCGGGGACGCGGATATCGGCTCGGGCTCCAACCTCGGTGCCGGCACCATCACCGCCAACTACGACGGCAGGGAAAAGCACCGGACGAAGATCGGGTCCGATGTCCGCCTCGGGGTGGACACGATGCTGGTGGCACCGGTGGAAGTCGGGGATGGTGCGTACACTGGCGCCGGTGCCGTGATCCGAGACAACATTCCGCCCGGTGCTTTGTCGGTCAGCAAGAACGACCAGAGAAACGTTGATGATTATGCGGAGCGGCTCGCTGCCCGTGAAGCAGAAGGGGAATCAAGTCAGTGACCATTACCGAGACTTCAGTTTCGTCGACCATCCCGCATGACTATTCGAAGCGGGCCATGGTCTTCGGCGGCCGCAGCTCGCAGGACCTTGCCGCGAAGATCGCCGGCAAGCTTTCACTCTCGGTTGGTGACGTCACGTTGAAGACCTTCTCCGACGGCGAGATCTACGGTCGCTACGAAGAATCGATCCGCGGCGCCGATGTCTTCCTGGTCCAGTCGACATGCGCCAATGTTGAAACGGACATGACCCCGAACGACGCCCTGATGGAACTGATGATCATGGCCGATGCCGCCCAGGGCGCTTCGGCCCACCGGATCATCGCGGTAATGCCCTGGTTCGGTTACGCCCGCCAGGACAAGAAGTCAGCTCCGCGTGAACCGATCACCTCCCGGGTTGTCGCCCGGTCGCTCGAAGCTGTGGGAATCGACCGGGTCCTGACCATGGACCTCCACGCCGGCCAGATCCAGGGCTTCTTCACGGTTCCGGTTGACCACATGACCGCCCAGCCAATGCTGACCCAGTGGTTCGCCGACCAGTACGAACCGGCCGAGCTCGTGGTCGTCTCCCCGGACGCGGGCCGGGCCAAGGCGGCCCGCAACTTCGCCCGGAAGCTCGGTACCGAGTGGGCGATCATGGAGAAGGAACGGCCCGAACAGCAGGTGGCCGAGATCGGCTACGTGGTCGGGGACGTAAAGGACAAGATCGCGATCATCTCCGACGACATGATCGACACGGCCGGCACGCTCTGTGCCGCCGCCCGCACCGTCCTCGATGAAGGCGCCAAGTCAGTAATCGCCTGCGCCACCCACGGTGTCTTTTCGGGCCCTGCTTTCGAGCGCCTCCCTTACGAAAATTCGGGTCTGGAAAAGATCGTAGTTACCGACACGATCCCGCTCCGCCCAGGTGCCCCGGACAACATCAACGTCCTCAGCACCGCCGGCACTCTGGCCGACTCGATCCGCCGCATCTTCACCGACGACTCGGTCTCCGAGATCTTCGCCGGCGAGAACCAGCTCTTCTGACCCGAAGGGTCTGCGCAACGATCCGGCGAGACCGAATCCCGTGCGGATGTTCGGGGAGTAATCTGGCGGCATGCCGAAGCTCAGATCGAACACTGTCACTCATGGACGCAACATGGCCGGGGCCCGGGCGCTTCTTCGCGCTTCCGGAGTGGCCCGGGAGGACTTCGGCAAGCCGATCGTGGCGGTCGCCAACTCGTACACCCAGTTCGTGCCCGGCCATACCCACCTGAAGCCGGTCGGCGAGGTCGTTTCGGCGGCAATCCATGAGGCCGGCGGGGTGCCGCTGGAGTTCAACACGATCGCGGTCGATGACGGAATCGCGATGGGCCATGGCGGCATGCTCTATTCGCTCCCCTCCAGGGATCTGATCGCGGACAGCGTCGAGTACATGGTCAACGCCCACTGCGCCGATGCCATGGTCTGTATTTCCAACTGCGACAAGATCACCCCGGGCATGCTCAACGCAGCGCTCCGGCTGAACATCCCGACTGTCTTCGTTTCCGGCGGGCCGATGGAAGGTGGCGAGGCCACCCTGGTTGATGGCACCGTCCGCAAGCGCGTCAACCTGATCTCGGCGATCGCCGACGCCGTCGCCGACGAGGTCTCGGACGAGGACATAGCCCTGATCGAAGAAGCGGCCTGTCCGACTTGCGGTTCCTGCTCGGGAATGTTCACCGCCAACTCGATGAACTGCCTGACCGAGGCCCTCGGCCTGTCGCTGCCGGGCAACGGATCGACTCTGGCCACTCACACCGCCCGCAAGGCCCTCTACGAGTCGGCCGGCAGCACCGCGGTTGAAATCGCCCTCAAGTACTACGAGGCCGACGACGAGTCGGTCCTGCCCCGGTCGATCGCGACCAGGGACGCCTTCGAGAACGCGATGACCCTGGACATCGCGATGGGCGGCTCGACCAACACCGTGCTCCACCTGCTGGCGGCAGCCCGCGAAGCCGAAGTCGACTTCGAGATGAGCGATATCGATGATCTCTCCAGACGGGTGCCCTGCATCTGCAAGGTCGCCCCGAACGGTCACTTCCTGATGGAAGACGTTCACCGGGCGGGCGGCATCCCCGCCATCCTCGGCGAGCTCCGTCGCGGCGGGCTGCTGAATGAGGATGTCTCCACGGTGCACTCCCCGGACATGGACACTTGGCTCGGCAGCTGGGACATGCGTGGCCCGAAACCTTCAGAGGTGGCCATCGACCTGTTTCATGCCGCACCCGGCTGCGTGCGCTCGGCCAAAGCCTTCTCCCAGTCGGAGAGGTGGGAGTCGCTTGATCTGGACCCGGCCGAAGGATGCATCCACGACGTCGAGCACGCCTATTCGACGGACGGCGGCCTGGCCATCCTCTACGGAAACATCGCCGAACGGGGCTGTGTGGTCAAGACGGCCGGGGTCGACGAGTCGATCCTGAAGTTCAGTGGGCCAGCCTTCGTGGTCGAGTCCCAGGACGATGCGGTTGACTCGATCCTCAGCGGCCGGGTCAAGTCAGGTGACGTGGTCGTGATCCGTTACGAGGGACCGCGCGGCGGACCCGGCATGCAGGAAATGCTCTACCCGACTTCCTACCTCAAGGGCCTCGGACTCGGCAAGGAATGCGCGCTGCTGACCGATGGCCGCTTCTCCGGCGGCACCTCGGGACTGTCGATCGGTCACGTCTCGCCCGAGGCGGCAGCCGGCGGGGCGATCGCCCTGGTCGAGACCGGCGATGAGATCTCGATCGATATCCCCAACCGGACGATTTCGCTGGAAGTCGATGACGAAGCCCTGGCAGCCCGTCGCGAAGCGATTGAGGCATCCGGTGGCTATCGGCCGGTCGACCGCGATCGGGTCGTCTCGCCAGCCCTCCGGGCCTACGCGATGATGGCAACCTCGGCCGACACCGGCGCCGTCCGGGACATCGACGGGGTCGAGCGACTGGTCGACGCCGCCCGGTTGCTCGACACCGAACAACTGGGCACCTGACTATCTTGCTGCGCATTGGTCACAAAGGCGCAGACGCACTGGTCCCGGGAAACACCGTGGCTTCCTTTGAGAGGGCGGTCGAGACCGGGGTGGACATGATCGAATTCGATGTTCTCTGGACCGAGGACGGACATCCTTCGATCCTCGCGGATGAGCGATCCGAACTGGTGGTCGCGCATGACTGGGAAGCGGCAGCAGCAGCTGACGAACGTGGAGAGCGCCTGACTCTTGACACCGTCCTCAAGGCTTTCACCGGGCCACCGCTCGATCAGGTCCTGATCAACCTGGACATCAAGCTGCCCGGACGGGATGAAGAGGTGATGGCTGCGGTGCGTGAGCACGGGCTACTCGAGCGAACATCGGTCTCGACAATGGAGATATCCACCCTGAAGCGGCTCGGCCAGCTGAAGCGGGAAGAGGGGCTTGAGTCGGGCCTAGGCCTCGGCTGGACGGTACCCAAGGTGACCAGGGACTGGCTCGGGATGCCAAAGGTGATTCGCCCGGCTCTCGCCATGGGACTCGCATCGGTCCGGGTGCGAACGCCCGGTCAGGTGCGTCGCGGCCTGCCGCAACTCGGTGTCGATTCGGTCTGGGCCTTTTTCGGGGTGGTGACCCCGAGGCTGGTCGAAACCGTCCAGGGTGCCGGCAGGAAGCTCTACGTCTGGACTGTCGACGACCCGCGAAAGATCGATTCACTCATGGCACTTGGTGTTGACGGGATCTGTTCGAACGATCCGGGCCTGCTCTACACCAGGCAGCTCGGCGCCTGAATAGCGACCCGGTCAGATCGTTCCGGCAGCAGTCTGGGCGCCACGCTTGAGGCGGACTGCGCTCTGAAGCTCCTCCTCGGTGAACCCGCCGACCGCTTCCTGGCCAGCCACATAGCGATAGAGAGCTACTCCGAAGATCGTCGCCAGTGACTGCTGGACCAGTGCCGCAATGATCAGGATGATCACGCCGAAGGCGATCAGGATCGCCCCGCCAACTCCCGAGGTCGCCCAGACCGCCACCCCGGCGACGATCAGGAGGATCGCCGGCAGGAAACCGACCAGAAAGACGATGCCACCGATGGCGATGGTGCCCGCGATCTGCTCACCCCAGCGGCTCTTGACCAGTCCGGCACAGCGCTTGATCGTCTCGATCGGGCCGGTGCCCTCGAGAGCGATGACCGGAACCGCAAGGAAGGTGAGGATGCCCCAGGCCGCGCCGGCGAGTCCGCCGACAATCGCTCCGGCAATCCCGAAGCGCTCCTGGATCGCGCGGATGATCGTCATCACGACGGTGGCGACGAAAGCCCAGCCGGCGATTGCGCTCATCCGGCTGGAAGCGAGGGCCATGCCTTCGCCGAAAGTTGGAGATTCGCCGTGCATCTGCCGGTCGGCATTGTGGGCGAGGCCGACCGCAAAGTAATAAGTCACGAAGGCGGCGAGATAGGTACCGACCGCGATCAGGATCGCGCCGGGGACAGTCGACTGTTCACCGATCAGGTAAAGGCCCGGACCAATCACGATTATCGCGATCAGCAACGCGATCACACCGCCGATCAGCGGGAATCGCACGAGTCCGGGCGAGTCCTGCAGGACCCGCCAGCTCTTCTTCGTCAACTGCCAACCAGCCTTGATCCGCTTCATGCCCCAAACCTACCGCGTGGCGATGACCTTCATTTCACCACCGTCCAGGTCGCACAGCGAATCCGTCATTTTGTGACCTGAGCGAAGCGACCTGGGTGCTTACCCCGAAATTCCGGGGACCTGGAAGATGCCTCGCTCCTCGAAGTAGGCCCACTCCTCCTTGCCCAGCTCGGTCGCCGGTGGCTCGGCGTAAACCCACTCACGCATGATCCGGTGCCAGTTGCGCTTCGCCCGGAGCCTGCCGAGCACGGCCAGCACGCCGAATTCCATGCGACGGCCCATCAGCTCGTCAGCCGGGATCGACTCACGCCGCATCAGGTCGAAATACTCGGATCTCGGATCATGGGTTGACTCGATCACTTTCATCACCCGGTCGCCGTCGATCTCGATCTCGCGGTCCTCCATGTACCAGCCGCCGATTGCCTTGACGTGGTTCATCAGGTGTTCGGCGTCCAGCTTCGAGGGCTTCTTGATGAAGCCGAGGTCATGGAGGGCGTCCCTCAGCCCGTCCGGATCATTCCGGACCGCGGCATCGACTGCCCGCTGGTCGAGTTCGATCTGCTCCTTGTCGAGCTTCTTGGTCATGCCGAAATCGAGGAAGGCGACCCGGCCGTCCTTCATCAGTAGGTAGTTGCCCGGATGAGGGTCGGCGTTGAAGTGCTGCAGGTGGTAGACCGAACCGAAGCTGCCCCGGAAAAGAATCTCCCCGAAACGGTTCCGTTCCTCCTGGTCGAGTTCGAGGATCTCGTCGAAGTTCATGCCCTCGACGTACTCGGTGACCAGAACCCGGCGGCGGGAAAGGCGGGTGATCACATCCGGCACATAAATGAAGGGATGGTCACGGTAGGCACGGGAGAACGAGCGCTGGTTCTGGGCTTCGTACTCGTAGTCGAGTTCCTCGAGCACGCGTTCCCTCAGCTCCCGGGTCACTTCCCTCGCGTCGAGTCCGGGGGCCACGGCCTGGGCCATGCGGACCAGCATGCCGGCGTTCTTCAGGTCTGATTCAAGTGCTTCGGCAATCCCCGGGTACTGGATCTTGACCGCGACATCGCGGCCGTCGATCAGCCGGCCCCGGTGAACCTGGCCGATCGAGGCGGCAGCGAAGGCCTCATGTTCAACGAAGTCGAACAGGCTCTCGACCGAGTCGCCGTCGTACTCCTCTTCGAGCACGCCAACTACGTCTTCCCAGGGCATGGACGGCGCGTCGTTGCGCAGCTTGGCGAGCTGCTCCTGGTAGATCTCGCGGTACTCCTCGGGGATGAAATCGATGTCGATGAAAGAGGCGAACTGCCCCATCTTCATCGCCGCACCCTTCATCTGGCCCAGAGTTTCGACCATTTTCGCGGCAGTTTCGGCATGCCTTTCATCCAGTTTTTCCTGACTGGAATCGCCTTTGCGGAGCATTCCGGAGGCCTTGGTTCCGGCGTACTTGGCACCCTGCGAACCAATCACCGTGCCCAGCTTCGCCGACCGGCGCAGGCGCCCCTTCGGGATCTTTGAATCATCCGCCATGCCTCAAGCGTATGACTTTCCCTATCCTGTCCTGTCCCATGTCTTCAGAACGCGCAACTCTTACCGCCACTCCCCGCTCCGAATTCGGTACCCGGATCTCCCGTCGCCTCCGTCGCGAGGGCAAGGTCCCCGGGGTCGTCTACTCGGACGGCAATGACGCCGCCACCTTCCAGGTCGAAAGCCGCGACGCCCGGATCATTCTGGGCGAAGGTCACGCGCTCTTCGATCTCCAGATCGAAGGCTCAAAGGCCGTCCCCGTCGTGGTCAAGGAGCAGCAGCACCATCCGGTTCGTGGTGACCTGCAGCATCTCGACCTCCAGCAGGTCGACCTCAAGCAGGCGATCCAGGCTGAAGTCCCGGTTGAACTCACCGGTGATGACATCAGCCCCGGCGTCAAGCAGGGCGGTGTACTTGAGCATGTGACCCGTGAAGTCACTGTCGAGGCCCTCCCGACAGAGATTCCCGACTCGCTGACCCTCGATGTCTCCGAGATGGAGATCAACGACACCCTGACGCTCGAGGATCTTTCCTCGCCGGAAGGTGTCGAGCTGATCGCCGACGATCCCGCCGAAGTCACTCTGGTCACTCTCTCGCCGCCGCGCGTCGAGGTCGAGCCGGAGACCGACGAGCCCGAATCCGAGCCGGAAGTTGTCGGCGAGGGCGAGGAAGGTGGCGAAGCTGCCGCCGGTGGCGACGAAGGCGATTCCTCCTCAGACGAGGAGTAGGCCCTGTCTTTCCTGCGCCGCTCCGGCCCCGACGACGGGTCCGATGCCCCGATCCTGATCATCGGGCTCGGCAACCCGGGCCGGGAGTACGAACGCAGCCGCCACAACGCGGGCTTCATGGTCGCGGCGCTCCTGGCCGAGCGCTGGGACATGCCGCGGGCCAAGGACAAGTTCAACGCGAGGATCACCGAGGGACGGATCCGTCCCGGCGGTCCCAGGGTCGTGCTAATGACCCCGCTCACCTACATGAACGAGTCCGGCAACTCTGCCGGCCCGGCCCGTGGCTCGAAGAAGATCCCGCTGGAAAAGGTGGTCGCGGTGTACGACGAGATCGACCTTCCCTTCGGCGAGATCCGCACCAGGCTCGGAGGGGGAGCCGCCGGTCACAACGGGGTCAAGAGTCTGAAGCAGGGTTTCGGGTCAGCCGATTTCTGGCGGGTCCGGATCGGCGTGGACCGGCCAGACTCAACCGACCCCGAGCAGGTCGCGGGCTATGTGCTGGGAAAGTTCTCGGAAAGTCGCGAACAGGTGGAGAACCTGATCGACAACGCTGCCCGCGAGACCGAAAGACTTGTAGAGAGAATCGCCGCCGGGGAAACCGGGCCGGTCGAAGACGAATCGAGGAGCCAATGAGCCTTACCACCTATGAAGTCGACGACCGCGGGGTCGCCCTGATCCAGCTCGACCGTCCGAAGGCGATGAACGCGATCAATACGGAGATGCTGGTTGAACTGATCGAGCACGTGGCTGTAGCGCGAGGCGACGAAGACGTCATGTCACTGGTCTTCTCGTCTACCGATTACATGGCTTTTTCGGCCGGGGCCGACATCAAGGAAGACATCGACGACGAGGCCAAGGTGAACAAGATGCAGCTGTTCGCCGATCTTTACGACGCGGTGGTCCAGTTTCCCAAGCCGACGGTCGCCGCCTGTCACGGCTACACGGTCGGAGGCGGAGCCGAGATCGCGGTGGCCTGTGACATCCGCATCGGCGGTTCGAACCTGCAGATGCGGTTCCCCGGCGCCGCCCTCGGCGTGCCGGTCGGTCCGGCCCGTCTGGTCACTCTCTGCGGGCTCAGCCACGCCAAGTATCTGCTGCTTTCCTCGAACACGGTCAAGGTCGACGAGGCGTTGCGGATGGGCCTGGTCAACCAGGTCTCACCGGGGGCCGCGACCGAGAACGCCGCGATGGACCTGGCCGGCCGGATCGCCGCCCATGATCCCGAGGGAGTGGCAAGGCTCAAACGGATGCTGCACGACTGGGACGACATCGAAGGCCGTTCCATCGCCGAGGGCAAGGGACAGGTCGAGTGGCAAAGATCAGGACCTGGACTCCACTAGTTGTCTACAGGGAAGGTCCTGATCTGGTCCTTATGCCATCAGGACCTGGACCCCATTAAGTCGGCTATCCGGCTTCAGGGGCGCAGGTGCCGCTTGAGGATTGCCTGCATGTCAAGCGTTCTTGCGACTTCCTCACCCTCATGCCGGAGCAGGAGCCGGCGCTCCTGCCCGTCCGGGTCACCCATCCGCTCGAAGGCCGAGGCCAGGGCCAGCCGGGTCCTGGCCAGGTAGGGAGCCGAATCCATCGCTTCGCAGGTGGCGAGCGACCGCTCCAGGGCGGTTGCCGCTTCCCGGTCGTTGCCGACCAGCAGGTGGAGCTCGCCGAGATGCATGTCGACGGGTCCGAGGGTTGAGCCGATCCTCGCGATCATGATCCACTCGCCGCTGTAAGGAGCGAGGAGTTCGATCAGTTTCGTCGCGCCCTTCCGGTCATCCAGCTCCCCGGCCAGCAGGTTGCCGACCGCGCAGAAAGGCAGCAGCGTGTTATTGAAATCCTTGGTCTGGTCGAGACCCGAGTACCCCATTTGGGCGACCTGCTCCCGCACCTCGTCCGTCTGGCCCGCCTGGGCCTTGGCCAGCAGCAGCCCAAGTCGCCAGGTCGGCCACATTTCCCATCCCTTGGCTCCCGCCTCGAAAAGTTCCAGTCGGCCCAGGTGCTCGGCCAGGGCGCCCTGCTGGGCCCGGACCATGAAGCGGAGGGCGTCTTCGAGAAGGAGGGCCGCGCCGCGGGGCATCCCTTCCTCTTCGAGCTCACGGGCCAGTGTCTCGCCGTCCTTCCAGTCTCCGGTCATGAACCAGGAGGTGGCCCGCATCGCCTTCGAGATCACCCGGATCTGGGGCAGGGTTTCGCTCATCGCATAGTGGCTGCTGCGGTCGGCTTCGGCCTCGGCACCCCGCCCGAGGTTGATCAGGGAAAGCGAACGGGATACCAGAGCCTGGCCGATCAGTTCGTGATCGTCGACCGACTCGGCGATTTCCAGCATCCGCTCGGAGGCCTCCAGCCGTTGGGGCAGGTTGGGTGGCTCCCACCGCCGGTAAGCGGTCGCCTGGATCACCCCGAACTCGGCCTCGGGAGCGTCGAGGTTTGCGATCATCTCCAGCGCCTGGTCGGCAAGTTCCCTGGCTTCCGCCGCCTGGCCGCTGCCGTAGTAGAGCGTGTGCCCCAGCATCGCCATCAGTTCAGCCCGGAGCGGGCTGTCGGCGGCCGGCAGGCCCTCCAGTGCCTGGCGCATGAGCTTCACCTGCTCGGCCAGATCGGTGTCGAAAGCATCCCAGCCGCCCCATCTGCTGCCGATCGCGGCTTTCGCGGCCAGTTCCGGCAGCCCGGAATCGCGGGCTGCCCGGGCGGCGGCGAGAAAGGTGTCACCGGCGTCCTGCAGGGCGCCGTTTTTCCACTTTGCGTTGGCCTGGCTGAGCAGCAGGCGGGCGAGCAGGCCCTGGTCGACCGGCTCGTCGGCCTCGGTCGCAGCTATCGCCCCCTCGTAGAACGTGACTGCCTCGTCGTACGCAAGCCGACCCTCGGCCTGCTCCGCGGCCTGGGTGGCCCAGTGAATCGCGCGGTCCGCTTCGGCCGGGCCGGCCTGGGTGAAATGCCAGGCCTTCTCCCCGACCCGCCGGTCGGGCCGGCTACTGGTCTGGCGTTCGATCGCCTCGCCGATGTCCCGGTGGACCATCGCCCGCCGGGTCAGGCCGAGTTCTTCCTCCAGGGTGCTTCTGAGCAGCGCATGGACGAAGGAGTAGCGGCCCGGGACTGTTTCCGATTCATCGAGCAGCCCGGCCGCCACAGCGGCGTCGAGCAGGTCGATTACCTGGTCTTCGTTCAGGCTGGTGGTAGCCATCAGGATCGACAGGTCAAAGTCCCGTCCGATCAGGCTGGCCCTCCTGAGCAGGTCGGGACCGCCCTCGGGCAGGTGGTTGACGCGCTGGGCGACTACCTGGCGGATCTCGGCGGGAGCGTTGCCGGGGTCGCTGATTCCGGTTTCCTCGAGATGCCTGACCAGCTGTTCGATCAGGAAGGGGTTGCCGCCGGTCTGGTCGTGGAGGGAGACCGCGAGCGCCTCATCGAGCCGGCCTCCGATCAGCTGGCCGACGCCAGCACTGTCGAGCGCTTCGACATCGAGCTTCAGGGTGGGCAGCCTGCGCTGGAGGTTGATCAGCGTCTCCGGAAGGAGGCTGTCATCGGGCAGTTCCGTGTCGCGGTATATGCCAAGCGCGAGCACGCCCCCGGGCGGGTTGTCGCCGGCGAGGCTGGCCAGCAGCATCAGAGTTGAGCGGTCGGCCCAGTGCAGGTCGTCGAGCACGATCAGCAACGGCTTTCTCGCGGTGAGACGTCCGATCATCCGCATCACGGCTCCGAAAAGCGCCCGCCGTTCGGATTCGAGGTCGCCGGCAGGCCCGGGGGCTGGCAGTTCCATGCTCCGGACCAGCTCCGGCAGGATCCGGGCAAGTGTGGGACCGTCGCCGCCGACGATTTCGGCCGGGGGGATGTCCCCCGCCTGTCGCATCGCCGAGCGCAGGAGGCCGGACCAGATCCGGAAGGGCCGGACCTCATCCGGCTCGGAACGGCCGTAAAGAACGGTGATGTCATCGCGACCGCAGGCCAGCTCGGCCGCGATCCGGGTCTTGCCGATCCCGCCTTCACCGGCCAGCAGGGCGATCCGGAGGTCGCCGGCCACTGCCAGGTCCAGCTCCCTGTTCAGCTGTCGCAGAATCTCCTCCCGGCCGACCAGACCGATCTCGGCGATCCGGGGGTCGATCAGGCGGCCAATCGCTGCCGGGGTGGCCTGCCTTTCGGCCGGGATCGAGGAGCCGCCTGCATCCGCCGACACTTTCTCCGCGGCGGGAGCCTTGCTCTCATGTGCGTTCAGCAGGCGCTCGTATACGGCGCTCAATTCCGGGGCCGGGAAGGTGCCCAGCTCGTCCCGGAGCAGGATCCGGAAATCTTCATAGGCCCGCAGGGCTTCGGCGATGTTCCCCTGGGCCTCGATCACCTCGATCAGGGCGGTGCGGGCCGACTCCCGGAAAGGGGCGGCTTCGACCGCGACCCTGGCTGCCCGCTCCCCGCGTGCCCGTTCTGCATCACCGAGGTGGCTGCCCGAGCGGGCAATCATCTCCAGGGCCTGGAGGCGAAGGTCCTCCAGCTCGTTGCGGTACTCGTCGATCCAGCCGGCCTCGAGCCCCGGCAACAAGCCTCCGGAAAGGATTCGTTCGGCTTCACCGGCCGCCTCGAAGGCACCCCGATGGTCCCCGTCCACTTCCAGCTCCCTTGATCTTTCGATTCCGGCCTGGGCTGCCTCCCAGTCGACCCAGGCTTCCTCGCCGAGAGTGAGGCTGAGCTCCGAGCGGCCTTCCAGCCGGCCCGGACCAAGGGCCTTCCGCAGGCGTGAAAGTGGCGGGGCAAGCAGAGCCTCGCCGCCGCTCGGCAGGCCTTCATCAGCCCACAGGGCCTCGACCAGTTCATCCCGTCTCACAGGGCGGTTCCGGTTCAGCGCCAGATAGGCGAAAAGCAGCCTTCCCTGGCGTCCCGGCAGGGATTCCCCGAGTTCATCCCCGTCCCAGGTGACCGTCAGTCGGCCGCAGAGGGTTATCCGTGGGTCTGTCATCGCAAGGTGCCAGTCATTTTGCTGCAATCCGGGGGCAAGGTACCCCGGCAATTCTGCCAGCCATGTCAACGACATCACTCATAGACCTGCTTCCCGCGGCGGCCCGCCTGGCGCCGGAAACCCCCGAACAGGTGGCCCTGGCGCTGGACGAGGCTCTTCGTACCGCACGCAAGGTCGTGGTCTTCTCCACCGGCCACGGCATTCCGCCTATCGGGGATACCTCGGAGCGGATGCTGCTCGACCTCAGCGCCTTCAACCAGGTCGAGATCGATCCGGTCAGGAAAGTCGCCCGGATCGGTGGCGCGGTCCAGTGGCATCAGCTGGTCGCCGCCGCAGGCAGGCACGGCCTGACCGCTCCCTTCGGCTCCGCCTCCTCGGTTGGTGTTACCGGTTACATGATGGGTGGGGGTATCGGTTTCATGTCCCGTCACCTGGGTCTCGGCTGCAGTGCGATCCGGGCCGCAACGCTGGTCACCCCGGAAGGTCACATTCGCCGGATCGACGCCGGCTCCGACCCCGATCTCTTCTGGGCCCTCCGGGGCGGTGGTGGCGGTTTCGGAGTCATCACCGAACTCGAAATCGACCTGACCCCGGTGCCGCAGATGGCCGGTGGGGTGCTCGGCTGGGGTATCGAGGAAGCCGGACAGGTGCTCGAGAGGTGGTCCGAATGGACTGCCGACGCACCCGATGACGTGACCACCGCCGTCCGTCTGGTCCATCCTCCGGAAGGTCCCGCACTCACGGTCGTAGTCGTAACGGCCCCCCGCGAGGCCGAGGATCTGGCCGGGTTGATCGCACCTCTGACCGACCTCAAGCCGGTTCTGAACACGGTCAGGAACACCAGTCCCGAGTCTTTCATGGCCGAGTACACCGACCCCGAGATAGATCCGGATACACCTCCCGATGCCTACGAGCACGTGATGCTCGACCGCCTCCCGGCGGAGGCCTGCCAGGCCGCCGCCGAATTCGCCCAGCCGCTGACCGGTTGTGGCGCGATGATGATCGAGTTACGTCACCTCGGCGGCGCACTCGGTCGGCCGTCTTCACGGGGAGGTGCCTTGGACCGGATCGACGGGGAGTTCTCGCTCTTCATGATCGGTCCACAGGATGGGGCGGTAGCAATGGCTCACGCAGGGGATGTGCTCTCCGACTTCGGCCGGGGCCGCACCTACTTCAACTTCATGACCGAGCGAACCGGTCGCCAGACCGCCTACCCGCCGGAAACGATCGAGCGCCTCGCCGATCTCTACGAAGCAGTCGATCCGGAAGGTCTGCTCGACCATCCCCACCCGATTTCCCGCATCGCATCCGAAATCTCCGTTGAAGCGGTCGGAGGTCCGGTTCCTGTTTGATTGTTGGCCGTGTCTCTGCGTCCGACAATCGATCTCCTGCTCGAGGACGAGCAGATCGCCCGGCTTTCGGCCGAGGTGCGCGATGCCGTGAAGGCCGGTGGGGAAGAGGCCGTGAAGGCGCAGGTTTCGGCCGCACTCAGGCCCGCCCTGATCGCCGCGCTGCTCGAGGACGACCTGGGCCTCGACGACCGGCCCGCCCTGATCGTCACCCCGGATGACCGTTCGGCCCGTGAAATGGCCTCCGCACTTGGCGCCTATCTGGGTGATCGCACGGTCCGCTCATACCCTTCACGTGGCACCGGTTACGCCTCCCAGGTAACCCCGCCGCCCCATCTGACCGGCCTGCGCATCGACGCCCTCGACTCCTTCGGCCGGGAGGAGGACCGCCCCCCGATAGTGGTCGCCAGCGCGATCGCCCTGGCCGAATCGGTGCCTGACGCTTCGCTTCGTCCGGCCGGTTTCCGTCTCACTGTCGGCCAAGAGAAGGAGCCCTCGCAGATCGCCGCGGACCTGGTCGCGGCCGGCTACGAACGGGTCGACCAGGTTCAGGAGCGCGGCCAGTTCGCCGTCCGCGGCGGGATCCTTGACGTTTTCTCGGCGACAGAGGACCAGGCCACCCGGATTGATTTTTTCGGCGACGAGATCGAGTCGATGCGTTGGTTCTCGACTTTCACCCAGCGCACTCTGGGTCAGGCCGAGTCGATCGAGCTCTCGCCAGCTGCCGAGCTGGATGTCGACCACCGAGAACTGGCCGAGTTGACGATCGCCGAAGCCAGGGAGAACGAAACCGATATCGACCTGGCTGAGGCTCTGCCGCTCGACCACTTTCGCGCCCCGCTTGACCTGATCCCGGAAACTGCCGCGGTCATCCTCACTGCGGACGAGGAAATCGTCCCGGCCCTCAAGGACCACTGGGAGGACGTCACCACGGCGATGCACGCGGACGACGCCCGCCACCTCTATGAGGATGTTGCCGGGCCGCTGAACTCCAGGGCCGCGCTGATACTGACCCGGCCGGGGGAGGGCGAGGAAGCGATGCGGGCGATGAGCGCCGAGACGCCCGCCCGCAACCTCAGGGAAGCCGAAGCCGAACTGAGGAAGCTGGTCGAGGCGGGATACCGGACCGTGGTCGCCTTCGACTCGCGCGGAGAGGCGGAGCGGGCCCGGTACAGCTTCGACCGGATTGACACGAAGATCGTCGACCAGGGCACGATTCCGGTCGAGCCGGCGGTGAGTCTGGTCGAGGCTCGGCTGACCGAAGGATTCGTCTCACCCCGGAGCCGGGTCGCCGTGCTCCCGTTCCGTCGCCTGCTGAACCGCCGGCGCCGGGCAGATGACACTGCCCCGGAAGCGGTCCGCGGCCGCCTGACTTTCTCCGAACTCCGGGTCGGCGACTTCGTCGTCCACGAAGACCACGGCGTGGCCCGCTTCGCCGGTTTCGAGACCCGTGAGGTCGGTGGCATTACCAGGGACTACCTCTACCTCGAGTACAAGGGCGAGGACAGGGTTTACGTCCCCACGGACCAGTTCGCCAAACTCTCCCGCTACTCGGGCGGCGCCGGATCCCCGACCCTCTCGGCTCTGGGCGGCAAGAAGTGGCTGAACCTGAAGGCCCGCGCCCGTGGCGCCGCCTCCGAGATCGCCGGTGAGCTGGTCAACCTCTACGCGGAACGCAAGACCCGCAAGGGCCACGCTTTCGGCCCCGACTCGGAATGGCAGATGGAGCTGGAGGCGAACTTCCCCTGGCGGGAGACGGCCGACCAGATCGAGGCGATCGAGGCGGTCAAGGCGGATATGGAATCGGACCAGCCGATGGACCGGCTGGTCTGCGGTGACGTCGGATACGGCAAGACGGAAGTGGCAATCCGGGCGGCGGTCAAGGCCGCTTCGGATGGCAAGCAGGTGATGATCCTCGCCCCGACCACCATTCTCGCCCAGCAGCACCTCGGCACTTTCCGCGAACGCCTCGCTGATCTGCCCTTCCGGGTCGACGGGGTCAGCCGTTTGCGCAAGCCAGCCGAGGTCAAACAGGTGATCAAGGAGTGGGGCGAAGGCAAGGTCGATGTCCTGATCGGCACCCACCGGTTGCTCTCCCGGGATGTGAGGGCGAAGGAACTGGGCCTGATAGTGGTCGACGAGGAGCAGCGGTTCGGGGTCAAGCAGAAGGAACTGCTACGCCAGATGAAACTGAAGGTGGACGTGCTCTCGATGTCGGCAACTCCGATTCCGCGGACCCTGCAGATGTCGATGGCGGGCCTGCGTGACATCTCGGTTATCGAAACGCCCCCCGAAGGCCGACGACCGGTTCGCACCTATGTCGGGCCCTGGGACGAGCAGCTGGTGGAAAGGGCGATCAAGCGCGAGATCGCCCGCAAGGGCCAGGTCTTCTTCCTGCACAACCGGGTCGAGAGCCTCGATGACGCGGCCGAGAGCCTGCGTGCCCTGGTGCCCGGGATCCGGGTGCAGGTTGCCCATGGCCGGATGGACGATGGCGAACTCGAGGCCGCCATGCTGAACTTCCTGCGTGGCGATTCCGACTGCCTGGTCGCGACCACGATCATCGAGTCGGGCATCGACATTCCGGCAGCCAACACTCTCATCGTCGACCGGGCGGACCATCTGGGCCTGGCTCAGGCGTACCAGATACGCGGCCGAGTCGGGCGGTCCCGCGAGCGGGCCTTCGCCTATCTGCTCTATCCCTCAGAGGAGTCCCTGACCACGGAAGCCTCAACCCGGCTGGCGACCCTCGCAGACCACACCGAACTCGGTTCCGGTTTCCGCATCGCGATGCGGGATCTCGACATCCGCGGGGCGGGCAACCTGCTCGGGGACGAGCAGTCGGGACATGTCGCCGCGGTCGGGTTCGAGCTCTACTGCCAGCTGATCGACGAGGCGGTCGCCGAGATGGCCGGTCGCGACGAGTCAGCCCTGCAGCCCGAGCCGGTCCGTTTCGACATCGGGGTAGACGCCTACCTGCCGGCTGCCTATGTGCCTTTCGAGGCCGCCAAGATTGACATTCACCGCCGGATCGCGGCCGCCCGTCGTGCCGGGGACCTGCGTCAGATCACCGACGAGCTGATCGACCGCTTCGGGCCTCTGCCGGTCGAGGTCGAGAACCTGATCATCCTGCAGCAGGCCCGCATCGACCTCGGATCGATCGGCGCCGAACAGGTCCAGTTCCGAGGCGGCAAGCTCACCGTTACGGGAATCGAGCTCGATTCCGAAGCAGCCGCGAAGGTGCGTGAGGCAGTTCCCGGTGCGGTCTACGAGTGGCGCAGCCACGAACTGTCAGTCAAGGTTGACAATGACCCGGCCAAACGGCTCGCAACGGTGTCAGAACTGGGCCGTTCACTGGCCGATATGGGTATGCTCCGCCAGTCGTAGTTTTGCCGACAGGCCACATGACCTTTCGAGGAGGAGTCACTGCATGAGCGGGGCACGCAAATTCGGGTTGATTGTTTTCGGAGCCATTCTGGTGGCTCTCTTTGCGGGCATCGCGCTGGCCCAGGGCATTGGTAACCCCACCATCCCGAGCGGCGACATCATCAAGGTCGAGGAAGTTCCGGATGATCAGGGCAACATTTCCGAAGACGACTACAACCGCTCCTTCACCCAGACCTGGAAGCGCGGCGGCCTCCAGTCCGCCCCCAAGGAGGGCGACGCCCAGTACGAGCAGGTCAGGGAAGCGGCGATCAACGATCTTCTCGACCAGGCCTGGCTGACCGGTGAGGCTGCCGAATTGGGCGTGACCTCGACCGATCGCGAGCTAGACAACGAACTGGCCACTATCAAGCAGGACCAGTTCCCCACTCCCGAGGCATTCAACGACTTCCTCAAGGAGAGCGGCTTCAACATGGAGGAGGTCCGTGACCGGGTCCGCCTCCAGGTTCTGAGCCGCAAGATCCAGGACAAGATCACCACTTCGGTCACCGAGGTGCCCGACGCCGAGATCGAAAAGTTCTACGAGTCTTCGCAGGCCAGCTTCACGACACCCGAGACGCGTGACATCGAACTGATCGTCACCAACAACCAGGCCGCCGCCGACAAGGCAGTCGAGGAACTCGGGGATGACCCCTCCGCCGAGGAATTCGCGAAGGTTGCCCGTGAAGTTTCGGTTCACGCCAGCAAGAGCGAGGGTGGCACGACCGTCGCGACCGAAGGTGCCTTCCCGGACCCGGCCGGCGCCGACATCATGAGCGCCGAGACCGCCGTCATCGGTGGACCGGTCGAAGCCGGTGAGCAGTTCTACGTCTACCGGGTGACCAAGGTCACCCCGGAAGAGACCAAGCCGCTCGACGAGGTCCGCGAGCAGATCACCCAGCAGCTCCTGCCGACCCTGCAGCAGCAGGCAATGACCGACTTCGTGGCTGACTACAACGCCAAGTGGACTTCCCGCACCTTCTGCGAAGAGGACTATCTGGTCGCCCGTTGCGACAACTTCGAAGGCGACGGCCGCCTCGAAGCGGCCGATCCGAAGTGCTACGAAGCTGGCGCCGGCAAGAATCCGGATCTGGCCTGCCCGGCTCCGATCGAGCTGCCGAAGCCGATGGCTCCCGGTGGGAACTCCTCTGCCGCAGGCCTGCTCGGTCAGACTCAGGGCCTGCCGCAGCGTCCGGTTCAGCCTGCCGATGCGAACGCTGACGCCGCAGCTGGTGCTGCGGGCGGCGCGGTTGATCTGAGTCAGATCACCGGCGCGGCCGGCCAGTAGGCAGGCGTGGAAGCCGGCGATCTCGCCGGAGCCCTCGAACGGCTCGACCGGGTGACGCGGGAACTCCGCGAGAAATGCCCGTGGGACCGCGAGCAGGACGCACGCTCGATCGTCCCGCATACGGTCGAGGAGGCCTACGAACTGGCGGAGGCAGCCCGCGAGGGTGACGACGCCGCGATGCGCGACGAACTCGGAGATGTG
>JAUPTY010000128.1 GCA_030917845.1 Actinomycetota bacterium
ACTGCTCGGCCGCGGTCTTCGGTCCCGACGGAGAGATGGTCATGCAGGCCGAACACATCCCGGTGCACCTTGGCTCGATGCCCGCCTCGGTTCGGGCGGTCGCCGGCAAGCCCCACCTCCCCGGGGTTTCCTGGTTCCTCAATGACCCATATTCCGGCGGCACCCACCTGCCTGACATCACCGTGGTCACGCCCGCCTTCGCCGCAGGCGAGCTGATCGGATTCGCAGCCAACCGGGCCCACCACGCCGATGTCGGGGGCAATGTGCCGGGTTCGATGCCCGCTGATTCGACCACCCTGCTCGACGAGGGAGTTGTGATCCCGCCCCGCATCCTCGACGAGGAATCGATTCTCGAAGTCGTCACCCTAATGCGACAGCCCGAGCAACGCCGGGCTGATCTGAGGGCCCAGCTCGCCGCCAGCAGGGCCGGGGTGGACAGGCTCGAAGCAATGGCCGCGGACCGCGGGACCGCTGGGCTGGCCGCGGCAACGGCAGACGTCATCAGCTACACAGAGAACCGGACCCGGGCCGAAATCGAGAAGATTCCGGACGGAGTCCGGCAGGCGACCGATGTGCTGGAAGGCCGTAGCGGAGACATCGGGCTCCGGCTGGAAGTGACCGTCTCAGGGAGCAACATCCGCTTTGACTTCACCGGCACTTCCGGACCGGATGAAGGCAACCTGAACTGTCCCCGGGCGGTCACGGAATCGGCCTGCCTTTTCGCGGTCAGGGTGCTGACCGACCCGGACATCCCCTCGAGTTCCGGCGCCTGGCGGCCGGTCGAGGTCGTGGTTCCGGAGGGCTGTCTGCTGAGCGCCAGGCCACCCAGCGCGGTGGTGGCGGGCAATGTCGAGACCTCTTCCCGGGTGGCCGACCTTTGCCTCAGCGCCTTCGGCCTTGCCCAGGGTCAGGGCACGATGAACAACCTCACTCTCGGCAATGAAGACTTCACCTATTACGAAACTCTCGGCGGGGGTCAGGCCGCTTCGGCCGAGGCCGACGGGCCTTCGGCGGTCCACGTGGCGATGTCGAACACCCTGAACACACCAATTGAAGCGATGGAGGCCGAGTTTCCCCTTCGCGCTGGCGAGTATTCGGTCCGGCGCGGCAGCGGCGGCGAGGGCGTCCACCGGGGTGGCGACGGCCTGGTCCGGGAGATCGTGGCGACCGAGCAGATGAGCTTCGCCCTGCTTACCGAGCGTCGCCGGCACGCTCCGGCGGGAGCCGACGGGGGCGGGCCGGGAGACATGGGGCTCAACCTCCTGGTCTCCGCGGACGGTGAGACCGAGGCCCTGGAGTCGAAAGCCTCCGGCCGGCTGGAACCCGGGGAGCGCCTGCGAATCGAAACCCCGGGAGGAGGGGGCGATGGCCGAGCCTGATCCCGAAACCGGCGGGACGTCGACCGCTGGCTCCTCCGCCAGAGCGATCCTCGGGGTCGACGTGGGCGGAACTTTCACCGATGCCGTCCTGATCACTCCCGAGGGAATTTTTACGGGCAAGTCGCCGTCCACCCCCGGAGATCAATCAACCGGCGTGGTTGAAGCAACCAGGCAGGTGCTCGACAAAGCAGGAATCGAAGCAGGCGAGGTTGGTCACTTCGCCCACGGCATGACGGTCGCCACCAATGCTCTGCTGGAGTCAAAAGGTGCCGCTACAGCCTTCATCGCGACCCGCGGCTTCACGGACCTGGTTGAGATCGGTCGCCAGGACCGTGCTTCTCTGTACCGGCTTCAGGAAGCGCACCCGGCGCCCCTGGTTCCCCCGGACCGCCGGATCGACGTCGATGAGCGCCACGGACCCGATGCCCCCGTCAAGGCTCTGACGTCCGAGGAGGCCGAGCGGGTGGCAGAGGAAGTTTCTGCTCTGGAGGTCGAATCGGTCGCCGTATGCCTGCTTCATTCCTACCGCTTCCCCGAGCACGAGGTCGCGATTGGTGAAGCGATCCAGCGGCGGCTGGGGCCCGACTTTCACGTCTCCCTTTCCCATGATGTGGTCGGCACCTTCCGCGAATTCGAACGGGCTGCCACCACCGAGATCGACGCCGTCCTCTCTCCCCTCCTCGCCGGCTACCTGCGCCGACTCGCGAGTGTGTCACTGGAGATCGGCCTGCCGGAACCGGAGATCATGCAGTCGAGCGGGGGCGTGGCCAGCCTCGAGGAAGTTGCCGCCCACGCGGCGGTCGCGATCCTTTCCGGGCCGGCTGGCGGCGCCGCGGCCGCGGCCCTGATCGCCAGGGAGTCCGGTGAAGAGAACCTGCTCTGCTTCGACATGGGCGGCACCTCCTGTGATGTCTGCGTGGTCGAAGGCGGTGAGGTCCACGAAGCCTCCTCGAAGAAGATCGCTGGCAGGCCGATAGCCCTGCCGATGGTTGATATCGACACGGTCGGGGCCGGAGGTGGTTCGATCGCATGGCGTGACAGTGGCGGCGCCCTCCGGGTCGGTCCGGAGTCGGCCGGAGCCCGCCCCGGCCCGGCCTGTTACGGCCTCGGCGGCTCCCGGCCCACGGTTACGGACGCCAACCTGGCTCTTGGCAGGCTGGTCGCGGGCGACGAGCTGGCCGGGGGCATCGTGCTTGACCTGGACCTCGCAATGGAGGCGATCGGCAATCTTGCTGACGAACTCGGAATCTCGCCGGAAGACTGCGCGGAGGGGATCATCCGGGTCGCCAACGCGGAGATGGTCCGCGCCCTGAGGGTCGTGACCGTTCAGCGTGGCCTCGACCCCAGGCGGTTCACCCTGCTCGCTTTTGGCGGTGCCGGCCCGCTTCACGCCGCCGGGGTCGCCGGGGAACTGGGAATCGGGACGATCCTGGTGCCGACCACGGGCGGCGTCTTCAGCGCCCTTGGCCTGGCCGCAGCCGAGAGGCGCCGCGATGAAGTCCAGACCGTGCTGGCCGCGCAACATGAGATCACCGAGGAACGCTTGAAGCAGCTGATCGGTGAGGCCGATCAGGCAGGTTGGGACCTCCGTTACCTGGGCCAGTCATTCGAGCTGACCGTGAACGATGATTCAGCCGACCCGGTCCGGCTCCGGGAACTGTTCGAGCGGGCCCATGAAGAGCGCTACGGGTACTCGGACCCGGAGGCCCCGATCGAACTTGTCACGGTCCGTCGTCGTTACCTGCGATCCGGTCCCGGGTTCAGCACCTCCCCGCCCTCGCATGAGGACCTCGACGGCCCGGCCACGGTGGACCTTGGAGAGGCGACTCTCCACCTTCCGCAGGGCTGGAAAGTCCGCGGGGAGAACGGCGGTCTGTTGCGCATGACCCGAGCCGCCTGAGGCTTCAGGCTGCGGCAAAATACGTGATCTCCGGCACAATGCCTTGATTTTCGCCGGGTGGCTATGTAAAGTGGCAAGCCCCTTACGGGACCCGTGGCAGCCAGTCATGCCTCCCCCCGTCCCGTACAGGTGTCTGCACCAGTACCTGTCTTTAGCCACCTCTACCCCTGACTGAATACCTATGCCAATTGCATTCAAGGAATGGGCCGTTACCGTGCGAGCCCTCGCCGAAGGCGAACAGCTCCTCACTCTCCGCAAAGGCGGAATCCGTGAAGAGAACAAGCACTTCGAGCTCGAGCACGAACGTTTCTTCCTATACCCCACGTTTGACCACCAGCAGAATAATCTGGTGCGTGCCTCCCATCATCCGGAGCTGGACCGTGCCCTCGAAGAGGGTGTCTGGCCTGACGATGAGCCCCCGGCCCGCGCCCTGCTCCAGGACGGCGGCATCCCTCAGCCCGACCGTGTGCGGATTCGCGCCTGGGCCGAGGTCGCCGAGGACATCACGATCGAGGATCCCCGTATCGTCGACGCTCTCTCGCCGTTCTACATCTGGACCAACGACTACGCGGCCAAGCGTCTCGACTGGAAGCCGCGTCATCCGCTGCATCTGGTCCTGTTGCGGGTCCACCGGATCCCGCGCCCGGTAACTGTCCGGGTCCGCGAGGAGTACCACGGCTGCCGTTCCTGGGTTGAGATCGATCGTGATCTTCCCTTCGAGGGCACCCCGGTCATGTCAGACGAGGAATTCGAGTTCGCCACTGCCGAGATCCGTTCGATCTGCCAGGGCGACCGCGAGCCAGCCCTGGTCTAGGCAGCATTCAGCTCACGAGATGCTCTTTGACGGCACATATCGCCGTCAACCCGCATCTCGAAGATGAGATTCACGAGAGGGCCCGCTCCGGCGGGCCCTTTTCGTTGTCCCATAGGCTGCGTCGGTGACGTGGATCGAGACCACATCCCTCACTTTCACCGCCCGCCACGAGGACGGTGACCGGAGCTATGCCGAGGATCTGCTCGACCGGCTGGAGGACCTGAGCCTCAAGCTCGAGGACCGCTTCGAGGAGGTGCCGGGGGACGTCGCGATCGTGATCCACCCGTCGCCGATCTGGCTCACCGCTGCCCATCCTTTCCTTCCCTTTGTCCGCTGGGCCGCCGCCCCGGCCGGCCGCCGCTACCTCGCGGGTTGGCCGATGGCCACCGAAGTTCACGTGCTGGGAGAAAAGCCCATGGAGAAGCGTGCTGCCGGAGAAGCTTCGTATGAAGCCCTCCGTGGCACCGCCGAGCGGCTCTACACGCAGATCGTGCTCGCCGCCAACAACGAGCGCATCCCCCCACCCTGGACCCCGATGCGTTTCTACCGCTACCTGAGCTGGGCCTGGCTGGTCGAGGGCGGTGCCCAGCATTTCGCCCGCCAGGTGGATCTGTTCCGGCCAGCCGTGATCCGTCGTCTGAGGGAGGGATCACGTCCGAGCTTCCCGCCTTCCCGGCGGGACGCAATCATCCTCGGCGGCACGATCTTCGACCTGCTCGAGGATTATCGAGGGGGCGGCGCCTGCGAACTGCTGATCGGCCGTCTCAGGCGGGACGGCCCGATCGCCAACCTTGAAGTTGCCTTCGACCTCCCGGTCCGGGAGGTCGAAGACATGTGGCGCGAATACCTGCGCGATCTGGCCAGGCCCCAGGCCGAGCTGACCACTCTCCCGTCACCGGAAGAGCTGCTCGGCCCGGTCGACCCGAAGCCCTGACTCTTGTC
>JAUPTY010000129.1 GCA_030917845.1 Actinomycetota bacterium
TTGCGGCGGGTTTCTCGCCGGGTGCACGAACCCTGAAACGGCCGGGTTCGGTGGGGAGGATCACGTCAAAGACCGCCGGAGCGAAACTGTCGGCGAATCCGGTCAACCCGAGTCCGCCGATCTCGACTTCCGAGCCCTGCTCAGACTCGACCGTGATCACGATTCTTTTGCCCGGCTGGGCCTCGACCTCGGCCGGCTTCGCCGCATCCAGCGTCACCACGACCTCTCTGACCCCTCCAGGGCCGCGGGCACCAGTCACGCCGGTAGCTCCGGTCTGACCCGTGCTTCCAGTCGCCCCGGGACTGCCAGTCGTCCCGGAATTTCCGGTGGCACCGGAGGTCTCACCGGTAGGCCCGGTCGCTCCGGTATCACCAGTAACGCCGGTTGTGCCGGTCTCTTCCGATGGGGGATTGTCCCGATTCGGCTCCGGGACAACGATCGCGATGACCGAAGAGATCCCGAGGAGGACCAGCATGACTATCAGCAGTCGTCTGGCAGCCATATGCAGGGGTCGAACCCCGGGTTGGTTGAGACAGCGTCGGGCATGCGGTTGTCAATAGCCTAGGCATCTCAATGAGTTTTCGATTCACAACCGCTGGCGAGTCGCATGGACCGGGGCTGGTCACCATCGTCGAGGGACTGCCTGCCGGCCTTGAACTCGACCGTGAAACCCTTGACCGGGACATGGCCCGGCGGCAGCTCGGCCACGGCCGCGGCGGTCGCATGAAGATTGAAACCGACACGGTCGAGATCCGGACGGGAGTGCGCCATGGCTTCACCATGGGCGGCCCGGTCGCGGCCCTGGTAGCCAACCGGGACTACAAGAACTGGGACGAGCGGATGAACCCGTGGCCGATCGAAGGCGAGATCCCGCCGGTCACGATGCCGCGGCCCGGACACGCCGATCTGGTCGGCATGTGGAAGTACAAGCACGACGACCTCCGCCCGATCCTCGAAAGGGCCAGCGCCCGCGAGACCGCGGCCCGCGTCGCGGCCGGCGCGATCGCCCGGGCCTTCCTCACCGCGGTCGGAGTCACCGTCCGCAGCCATGTGACCCAGATCGGTTCCGTTGTCGCCCCGGATCGCGATGATCTCGAGATCGAGGATTTCGAGGGAGTCGATGACGATCCGGTCCGCTGCCTCGATCCCGATGTTTCGGCAGCGATGGTCGAAGAAATCAACGTGCTGCGCAAGAAGAACGAAAGTCTCGGCGGCACCTTCGAAGTGAAGGTTTTTGGTCTCGTCCCCGGACTCGGCAGTCACATTTCCTGGGAGGACCGGCTCGATGGTCGTCTTGCCCAGGCGATCTGTTCGATCCAGTCGATCAAGGGTGTCTCGATCGGGCAGGCATGGGATGTCGCCGGACGTCCCGGGTCGGCAGCCCACGACGAGATCTTCTATTCCGAAGAACGCGGCTACTACCGCGAGACCAATCACGCGGGCGGCCTCGAGGGCGGCATGACCAACGGCAATCCGCTGTCGGTGCGGGCTGCGATCAAGCCGATTTCGACCATGACCAAGCCCCTGCGCTCGGTTGACACGGCCACGAAGGAACCGGCCCAGGCCCACAAGGAACGGACCGACTCGACCGTCGTTCCGGCAGCTGCGGTGGTCGGTGAAGCAATGATCTGCCTGGCAATGGTCAAGACTTACCGCGAGAAGTTCGGGGGCGATCACATGGATGACGTGCTCGCCTCGATCGACGCCTACAAAGAGCGAATCGGCTGGCGATGATCTGCCTGGTCGGGTTCATGGGCGCCGGAAAGTCGACGGCCCTGGTCGAACTCGCCGCGCACGGGCTTCATTCGGTGGATGCCGACTCGCTGATCGAGGAGCGAGCCGGACTGCCGATCTCGCAGATCTTCGAGAGGGACGGGGAGGAGGGCTTCCGGGAACTCGAGCGGGATGTTGTCCTCGGTGCCCTGGCAGACCCTTCGGTCGATGCCCTCGCTCTGGGTGGCGGCGCCGTCGAATCGGAAGCAATACGGGAAGCCCTGCTGGTTGACGGTCACACCGTCGTCTGGCTTGAGATCGGTGTTGAGGCGGCATGGCGCCGGGTGCGCAACTCCCGTCGCCCGCTGGCCCGGGACGAGAACGCTTTCCGTGCTCTCTTCGAATCACGGCAGGTCCTCTACGACTCGGTTGCCGACGCGATCCTGCCCGGCGTGGCCCGCCGCATCTGGGATCGCGCCTACGACGCGGTGGTCGGCCTCGAACGCCTACCCGACGGCACCCGGATGTTCTGGGCTGAAAGCTCCGGCGGTGAATACCCGGTCTACGTCGGCCGCGAGCTGCTCGGATCGGCACTTTTCCGTGACGGTTCGCCGGCAATGCCCGGTGACGGTCGTTCATTCTGTTTCACCGACGGGGCGGTCGGTCCGTTTTACGCCGACCGTCTCGGTGAGCTCCACGGCACAATCACGGTGCCACCCGGTGAGACGGCGAAGTCGATGGCGCAATTCGACGAGTCACTGCGGGAGATGGCGCAGGCGGGAGTCACGCGCTCGGACCGTCTGGTCGCTCTTGGCGGTGGCGTGGTTGGCGATCTCGCAGGTTTCGCCGCTCACACCTACCAGCGCGGGATTCCAGTAGTCCAGGTACCGACCACCCTGGTCGCGCAGGTCGACTCCGCCTACGGAGGCAAGACCGGGGTGGATCTGCCTGAAGGCAAGAACTACGTCGGGGCATTTCACCTGCCGTCAGCGGTGATCAGCGACGTTGACACGCTGGCGAGCCTGCCGGAGGCGGAACTCGTTTCCGGGATGGCCGAAGTCATCAAGACCGCTCTGCTGGCCGGTGGCGGCCTCTGGGACGAGGTTCTGGCTCTGGAGCCCGCGGAGATTCTGACCCGGGCCGATCTGGTCTTTGCCTGCGCCCGATACAAGTGCGCGGTTGTCGCCGCGGACGAACGGGATACCGGACTTCGCGCCCAGCTCAACCTCGGCCACACGGTCGGTCACGCGATCGAGTCGGTCACCGCTTACGGCCGCTACCGGCACGGTGAGGCGATCGCGCTGGGGCTGCTGGCGGCACTCCGCCTTTCCGGAGCAGATTCCCTGCGAGAACAGGTTCGGGAGTGGAACCTCCGGCACGGGCTTCCGGTCGAACTCGATCCTGCGGTCAACCCCGCAGCGGTGGTCGAGGCGGTCCAGTTCGACAAAAAGAGAACTTCGCGAGGGGTAGGCTTCGTGCTCTTGAAAGATCCCGGACATCCAATGATCGATCGACCGGTTGAAGACGCGGCGATCCGCGCTTCGGTCGAAGAACTTCTGTCAGGCGCGGGAGGTCCGCGGTGAGCGCAGCCACGAACCGGGTTGCGGTGCTCCACGGCGTCAACTTCGACGTGCTCGAGAAACGCGACCCCGATCTTTACGGCGGCCTCAGCCTGTCCGAGCTTGAGTACCGGATCGGCAGTTGGGCCGGGGAGCTCGGTCTCGAACCGATCTTCTTCCAGACCAACTCGGAGGCCGAGTTCTGCGGCTACCTTCACCGGCTTGGTGAAACGGCGGACGGCGTAGTCATCAACGCCGGCGCCTGGACCCATTACAGCCGGGCGATCGGTGACGCGCTCGCAGTGGGTGCCGTGCCAGCGGTTGAAGTTCACCTTTCCGACGTGGAGAACCGCGAGGACTGGCGAAAGGTCTCCGTGTTCGACGGCCTCGTGGAAGCGAAGATTTCCGGCCAGGGCCTGGACGGCTACCAAGGCGCGCTGAAACTGCTGGCCGACCGACTGGGCGTATGAGCGCAGAGCCTGGCGCCCGGTCCGACCTGCTGGCAGGTCTGCTGCCCACTGCCGGCCCGGATGATTCACCGATCGATGCCCTCCTGGTCACCGACCTGATCAATGTCGAGTACCTGACCGGGTTCACCGGAACCAATGGTGCTTGTCTTGTCTCTGCGGGCCGCCGGGTCTTCCTGACCGACTTCCGGTACGCGGAGCGGGCGACCGCGATCGAAGGCTGGGAAACGGAAGTCATCTCCGGTCAATGGCTCGAGGGCCTGGCCGGCAGGCTCGAGGGCCGGGTCGGATTCGAGGATGATCACGTCACCGTCCGGACTGCCGGCCTGATGCGGGAGGCGGCCGGAAATGCTGAACTCGTGGCTGCCGGCGGCAATGTCGAACGCCTCCGTCGGGTCAAAGATGAACAGGAGATCGGTCGGATCGCAGCGGCCGCCGCGATGACCGACGAACTGTACGGGCTGCTGATCGAGCGTGGACTCGCCGGCCGGACGGAAGCCGCAGTTGATGGCTGGCTGACCGGCTGGATGCGCGAGCAGGGAGCAGAGCCTTCATTCCCGCTGATCGTCGCTTCCGGCCCGAACGGGGCCTCGCCTCATGCCGAGCCCGGGCCCAGGGAGATCGGCCGCGGGGAACTTGTCACGGTTGACATGGGGGTCCGGCTCGACGGCTACTGCTCGGACTGCACCCGCACCTTTGCGACCGGCAGTGAAAGCGAACTGGACGACCTTTCGCGAGAGCTGTACGAGACCACACTGAAGGCGAACGAGGCCGGTCTGGCCGCCGTAAGAGCTGGCGCTTCCGGCTCCGCTGTGGACGAGGTTGCCAGGGCAGTGATCCGCGACGCGGGTTACGGCGAGAACTTCGGGCACGGTCTCGGCCACGGGGTGGGGTTGGAGATTCACGAGGCCCCGCGCCTCGGACCGAGCAGTGAAGACGAACTGCTGACCGGCGAGGTCGTGACCGTCGAACCGGGTATCTACGTCCCGGGTGAAACCGGGGTCAGGATCGAGGATCTGGTTGTGGTCGGGCCCGACGGAGTCGACCGGAATCTGAGCACAGTGACCAAGAGTCTTCTCTTCGTCTGAGTCGCCTTTAGCCGTCCTTGAGGAGAACGCATCATTCGTGACGATCCCCTATAGTGTGATCACCGTCACACAGACGACATTGCTTCTGTCACGAGTGGGGAGGGAACTCCAGAGCAATTGGCGAGGGAGTTTTTGAGGAGAGAGGTGCAGACGAAAAGACCGGCCTGAGGGGGCCGGTCTTTTCATTGCATCGGGCCCACCGCTCG
>JAUPTY010000022.1 GCA_030917845.1 Actinomycetota bacterium
GAAGATGTTGCTGAGCACCCAGACGGCGAGCAGAAGCAGCGCCGGGAAGGTCATCAGCACATAGAAGCTGAGCTGAGCCGCCTGCCGGGTCCCGGCCGATCGATCAAACGATTCGGCGATCTCCCAGCAGACGGCCCCGAACCGGCGAACCGGCTCAGGCAGCTTTGAAGCCCAGGCTTTCGCCCTAGTCCCCCATGCCGATCTTGGCTTCCTGCCAGCGGACTGTGACCGCGTACAGGATGACCAGATCAAGGGCGATGAGAAGCAAGCCAAGGAACGGCTGCGAGGTAAGTGCGAGCAGGTGACTGATCGCCGACAGGAAAACCAGGATCACCGTGACGATCCGGGCCCATTCGCGACCCTGAATCAGACCGTAGCCAGCCATCACCTTGACCACGCCGATCGCGATCCAGAAGACCCCGAGAGCCGTGTAACTGACCAGGAAGACTTCATTGCTGGATGTGTTTTTGATGTATCCGTCATCGGTCACCGCCGCCAGACCCGCGATCACGCTGAACACACCTACCAGCATCAGCATGATGCCGGCGAATGCAACCCATGATGCCCAGGCCGCTGACCCTCCGGGGGGCCGTGATCCACTGGTTTCAGACATAAATCTCCTCCGTTTTCATGTTGGCCGCCGGAGCCTGGACTGGGCCCCGGACAGGCTTCACCCTACCCGGACGTCCCGGCGACCGGGACCACGCAGCGGAAGGAAATGTGGACGGTCGAACTTTCGATGCTCTCCGGGATCCTCGAGGAAGGCCGATACCTTGAACAGTAGTTCTCGGCACAGAGGAAGGATCCACCCTTGAGGACCTTTCGGGGAATGCCACTGGCTGGATCCCGGCTGGCTTCCACCCCGGGACCGAGCGGATTGGCTGGCGCGCAGCAACGGCTGGTCGGCTCGGGATGACCGTCGGCAAACCATGTCCTCGTCCATTCCCAGGCGTTCCCGGTGATCTCGAAGAGACCGAAAGGGTTCGGTTCGAAGCTTCTGACTGCGACGGTCCCCGGTTTCCGGGGGCCGCCTGGCCGTGGCCGGAATTTCCAGGGGAACTCTCCGATCCAGCGATTCATCCTTTCCTGCCCCCCCGGTGCGATCTCGTCTCCCCAGGCAAACTCGGCGCTCTCGATGCCCCCGCGGCCGGCGCGCTCCCACTGCACTTCAGTTGGAAGTTCCTTGCCTGCCCAGCGGGCGTAGGCGTCCGCATCCTCGAAGGTGACCTGCGTAACCGGATGGTCTTCCTTTCCCTCGAGCGTCGTCGAGGGGCCCCAGGGGTGTCGCCACTGTGCTCCCGGAGTCCAGGCCCACCAGGCCATCGGATTTGAAAGGTCCACCGGACCATTCGGCTTCGAGAAAGTTATCGAGCCGGGAACCAGCATCGCCGGATCTGCTCCCGGGTACATGGCGGGGTCGGGAGCCTTCTCCGCCGTTGTCACGTAGCCGGTCTCGGCAACGAAGCGTGCGAACTGGCCGTTGGTAACGGCCGTCTCATCCATCCAGAAACCGTCGACCGACGCCGGACCGGAAGGTTTCTCTTCCGGATAGTGCTTCTCACTGCCCATGATGAACGTGCCTCCCGGGATCCAGACCATTCCTTCCGCAGGGGGCGGTCCGGGCTTTTCCTCGGTTGCATCCATCGAGGTCAAGGCTACCTTTCGCCTCTCACCGGTCGGGGTTCAGGTTGTGCTTCGCGAGGAACGCGTCGATCTCTCTCGAGAGCTTTCCGCCCTGCCAGGCGAGGGGCGGATCACCTGGCTCCTCGCTGACCAGCTCTGCGCCGGGGATCAACTGCGCCCAACGGACCGCTGTCTCATGGGGATGCCCAGGATCGAAATCGTCGTGACTGGCAACCACCAGGACCGGCATCCTCAGATCCCTCAGCTGATCCAGATGATCAAAGGGCCTTGATCGCGGGATCTGCCTGAGCGCCTGGGCTACAGCCTGCGGGAACTTGTGCAGGCGGGCCCTGTCGCGGGCCAGCCTGAAGGTCCTCTCGCGGATCTCCTCATTGGGACTGTTCTCGGCCACCACCTCGGCGAAGGCTTCCGGGCCCCCATTTTCCAGAGCATCAGCGCGGCGGTCCCAGCGCTCGTCATCGTCAACTTCACCGGTGAAGACCGGTCCGATCAGGACAAGTGCCTTGACTCCCTGCGGTTCCAGTATCGCCCGGCGGGCAACCGTATGAGAACCCATCGAGTGCCCGCCCAGAACTACATCTGATCCCGTAGCGCTGGACATGATCATGTCCAGATCGTCTCCGAGAACCTCGTAGTCGTAAACATCCACCGGTGCGCTTTCGCCATGACCTCTGGCGTCGTATGTGATCAGCCGGTACCCGCGGCGGGGCAGGTGTTTCGACCCGTGGACTACATACTTTCGGGTGGCCGACAACCCGTGGCAGAGGACGATCGCCGGTCCCTCTCCCTGCTCTTCACCCTTCAGAGCCGGCCCTGGCGGCCCGTACTCGAATTCTCGCGGTTCGAACGAGGACAGGGCTCAGCCCCGCTCCAGGGTCGCTTTCTTGATGACGACCTGCTTGGTGGGCGTCTGGGCGGCAGATCCAAGGTTCCCGATCACTTCGACGATGTCCATGCCTTCAGTGACCGTGCCGGCGATCGAATAGTCGGGGGTAAGCGTTGCCCCCTGCGCCCCGGTCACGATGAAGAACTGGCTGCCGGATGTCCCCGGTGCTTCAGCACCTGTCTTGGCCATTGCCACGGTCCCGATCGGATAGGTCGTGTCCTGTGGCGGAGTCTCGACCAGGCTGTAGCCCGGACCGCCGGATCCGGTTCCGGTCGGGTCTCCACCCTGAATCACGAACTGGGGCACGATCCGGTGGAACCCGAGTCCGTCGTAAAACTCTTCTTCGGTGAGGTAGGCGAAGCTGTTTGCGGTCAAAGGCCAGTTGGTGGTGTCGAGTTCAATCGTGAAGTCGCCCTCCGTGGTCTCCATGACCACGCTGGCCGCCTCCCCTTCCTCGACAACCGAGCCGGGTGCCGGCTTCTCCAGCTTCACATCCTTGGTCACAGGAGTGGCGGTTTCACCATTTTCTTCGTCACTCCCGCGGCCAAGCAGAACCACCACGACCACGATCGCCAGGACGGCGCCGACGACTCCCAGAACCACAAGTTTTCCGCGTTCGCTCATCGTCGCCAGTCTACGCAGCCATCGGCTTATGACGCCCGGTCGCCGCGGCTGCATTCATCCCCTCTTCGCAGTTGAGATGATCTTCAGGTGCCCGAACCCCGGCCCGGCCCCGACCGGAAGACGATCATCATCGGCAGGCTGATTTGCCGCCTGGCCGCTCTTGCCCCATGGACGTGGCCGATGGTCAGTGGTTCGGTCGGCCGCTTCTTCGACCGCGCGGCCACCGGCTGGGACGAACGAACGTCGGCCAGCTCAGCCGAGCACCTGGCGTCCCTTGCAGCGGGACTTGATGCGCTCTCGCTCCGCCCGGAACGCGTACTCGACCTTGGCTGCGGCACGGGCGCCGGGACCCTGTTTCTTGCCCGCGAGTTTCCGACCGCCGGAATCCGCGGAGTTGACCTTTCCGAGCAGATGGTCCACAAAGCCCAGTCCAAGATCGGCCTTGATCCCGAAGGAAGGGTTACATTCCGCGTCGCCGATGCCTCCCGGCTTCCATACAACGAAGGATCGTTCGACCTGGTCACCCAGGTGAACATGCCGGTCTTCTTCGGTCAGATCAGCAAGGTGCTACGGCCCGGAGGCGGCCTCGTGCTCGCTCACACACGCGGCGACGAGACACCCTTCAGCACCCCGGAGCCGTTAATTCGGCGGAAGCTCAAGGCCCACGGATTCGGGAGTATCCATTCGGGGGCGGTCGGCGAAGGCACCTGGTTGGCGGCAACCCTCGAGGCGCCTGCATGAGCGAACGACAGGCCTACACCCTGATCATGAACCCGAGCGCCGGCAGCGGTCGCTCGAAGCAGCTGTTGCCCGCCGTCGAGCGGCAGCTGGACACCCTGAGGATGCCGTTCAGGGTCGAGCGCACCCGCTCCCTTGAGCATGGAATCGACCTTGCCTTCGAAGCGGTTGATGCCCACGAGATTCCGGTCGTGATGAGTGGCGACGGACTGATCGGTGCGGTCGGTGGTGCCTTGGCCGGTGTAGATACACCGGTCGGCCTGATTCCGGCAGGACGAGGTAATGACCTCGCTCGCGGACTCGGGATACCCACCGATCCGGCAGAAGCGGTCTCCTGCCTCGCGGCAGGTCACACCCGGGCGATCGATGTCGGCGACGCAAACGGCGAGCGTTTCCTCGGGATCGCCTCGGTCGGCTTCGATTCCGTGGCCAACCGGATCGCCAATGATGCGAAGTTGCTGAGGGGCCAGCCCGTCTATGCCTACGCCGCCCTGAGGGCGTTGCTGACCTGGAAGCCGGCCCGGTTCACCCTGACCGAGAACGGCGTCCAGACCCGGCTGACCGGCTACACCGTGGCGGTCGCCAACAATGGCTTCTACGGTGGTGGAATGAACGTAGCTCCGGACGCCGTGGTCGATGACGGAAGCCTGGACGTGGTCACGATCGGCGATGTGAGCAAGTTCCGCTTTCTGCTCAATCTCCCCAAAGTCTTCAAAGGTACGCACGTCGAGGACACCGAAGTGGTCGGCAGCCGCCGGACCAGCCTGATCGAGATCCGTGCCAGCCAGCCTTTCACCGTCTACGCCGACGGCGATCCGCTGACCGAACTTCCGGCCACGATCCGGGTAATCCCGTCGTCGCTGCAGATAATCGTTCCGGAGCCGGCTTCTTGATCCGCGCCAAAGCATGGGTCGCCCGATCGGTCGGGCGTCTCAGCAGGGCAACCGGACGCGGCGGGGGAACCACTCTGCCGGGACGGGTGCTGCTCAAGCTGGACAGGAACGCGATCAGCAGCCTTGGCTCGCAGCTGACCGAAGGCTCCACGCTGATCAGCGCCACCAACGGCAAGACCACTACCGCCTCGATGCTGGCCACGATCCTCGCCGGCACAGGGCGGGACCCGGTACACAACCGGGCAGGTTCGAACATGACCTGGGGAGTCGCCACCGCCCTGCTCGAGCAGAAAGGCACCGAGGGCCTGTTCGAAGTCGACGAGGCCTGGCTGCCTGAAGTAGCCGATCGCCTGCACCCGGGTACCATCCTGCTGGGGAACCTCTTCCGCGACCAGCTCGACCGGTACGGCGAGACCGAAACCCTCGCCGATGCCTGGGCGGCCCTTGCCTCCCGGCTGGCCGGAAAGACGGGTTTCGTGCTGAATGCCGACGATCCCCTGGTCGCAGACATTGGCAACTCAAGCGGACCGGACACCGTCTATTTCGGTATCGACGATCCCACTCAGGCCCTGGCGGAACTACAGCACGCCCACGACGCCAAGCTCTGCCGGGTTTGTGGAAACAACCTGACCTACGATCGGGCCTTCGTTGGCCACCTCGGTCATTACCACTGCGAAAGCTGCGGAATGAAGCGCCCGCAGCCACAGATCTCAGCGACCGCAATCACCCTGCGGGGAATGTCAGGACTCGAAGCGACGATCGAGTCGCCGGAGGGTCCGGCCCGTCTCACCCTCCCCCTGCCCGGTCTCTACAACCTCTACAACGCACTTGGCGCCATCGCCACGGCCAGGCAGCTCGGCATACCGGTCGCTGACGCAGTCGGGAGCCTTGCCGGAATGAAGGCGGTGTTCGGACGGGTCGAGCGCATCGAGATCGGTGACGTTTCACTTTCGATCCTTCTTGTCAAGAACCCTGCCGGAGCCAATGAGGTGATCCGCACCCTGGCGCTCGAGCCGGCCCCGATCGATCTCTGGCTGGCCCTGAATGACCGCATCGCCGACGGCCGTGATGTCTCCTGGATCTGGGACGCCGATTTCGAGATGCTGGCCGACCGTGTAGGCACCGTGACCTGCACCGGGACCCGTGCTTCGGAGATGGCGCTGAGACTCAAGTACGCCGGCTGGCCGATTGAGAAGACCGAAGTCGTGGTCGATGCCGAGGAGGCACTCGACCGGGCGCTGGCCAAGGCCGGGAGCCAGCTCTTTGCCCTGCCGACCTACACCGCCCTGCTCGACCTGCGGAATCTGCTCTCGGACCGAGGCGACACCGGGAAATACTGGCAGGGATGATCCTCGCTGACCAGGATTCCCCCGAGGCTGCGATCTGGCAGCTGGTCGAGTCCTGCGGATACACCGCTGACCTCGCTATATGGTCGGATCTGACTGCGCACTCCCCGTCCGTACTGGATCTGGGTTGCGGCATCGGGCGAGTCGCCCGGCACCTCGCGATCGAAGGGCGGCAGGTTCTCGGAGTCGATATCGATCCTTTGCTGGTCGGGGATCTGAATCGTCTCTCTGAAGGGGAGCCGGTCTCGGCACTCACAGGCGACGTCACCGGACTGGCCGGGATGGATCTCGTCCGGGACCGGTTCGAGGCAGTCATCGCGCCCCAGCAACTGCTTCACATCGTTGGCGGCAAGGCGCGACGACAAGAGGTAATTGGAGGTGTGAAGGAGCGCCTCGCCCCTGGTGGAATCGCCGCCTTCGCGATTTCCGAATGGCTTGCCGAAGAATCGCGTCCGGTCGACGTTCTGCCCGATGTACGTGAGATCGGAGAATGGGTATACGCCAGCCGGCCCGTCGCGGTCGAGGACGATGGCGACTCACTCACAGTCATCCGGGTACGCCAGGTAGTGGCACCGGACGGTTCCCTCGAGGAGTCAGAAGACAGAATCACCCTTGACCGGATGGACCGCAACACCCTGGCCGACGAGATTGAAGACGCCGGTCTCGTTGCCGTCCGAACCGTTGAGATTCCTCAGACCGATCGCCACATCGCCACGGTGATCGTTGTCGCCCGTCACGATGCAGAAAGCCGCTGAACCCTAAGGTCTTGCCCATGCAGCTCCGCCTCCTCAGCCTCTACCCGGACCAGATGAACATCTACGCCGACCGGGGCAACATCCTCTTTCTCCAGCACCGCTGCGAATGGAGAGGAATCGAATTCGAGGTGACTCGCTGCGGCCCCGGTGACCGTTTCGACCCGACCGAGCACGACCTCCTCTATATGGGCGGTGGCCAGGACCGTGACCAGAAGGCGGTTGCCCGTGATCTGGTCAAAACGAAACAGGCGTCGATGCGCGCCTCGCTGGAGTCCGGCGCCGCGATCCTGGCGGTTTGTGGTGGCTATCAGCTGCTGGGCGAGTCCTATGAACTCGAAGGCGAGAAGATTGCCGGCCTCGGACTGGTTGACCTGAAGACGGTCCGTGAACCGGGTCCGCGACTGATCGGGCCAGTCGCAATATGCGTCGACCTCGACGGCGAGGAGAGGATCCTGGCCGGTTTCGAGAACCACGGTGGCCGCACGCGGCTTGGTGGCGCTTCGCCACTCGGGCGGGTGATTCACGGCCATGGCAACAACGGTCAGGACGGGTTCGAAGGAGTCCGGCAGCACAACCTGATCGGAACCTATCTTCACGGCCCCCTGCTACCGAAGAATGCCTGGCTCGCCGATCACCTGATTGCGACCGGACTCGAGCACCATCACGGCAGTCGCCCGGTCCTGGAACCACTCGACGACGATCTCGAGAATGCGGCCCATAAAGCCGCGCTCACCGCCGCCCGTAACGGCTAACGGCCGGTTGAGCCGAATCCGTCTTCGCCGCGACCGGTATCGGAGAGTGCCTCCGCCTGAACCGGCTCGATGGTGGCGTAAGGAGTCACCAGCAACTGGGCGATGCGGTCGCCTGGCTGAATGCGAAAGATCTCGGCCGGATCGTTGTTCAGGAGCAGGACCTTGACTTCACCGCGGTAGCCCGCGTCAATCAGCCCCGGTGCGTTGACCAGGGAAATCCCGTGGCGTCGGGCCAGTCCCGAACGCGGCAGCACCAGTCCGGCATGCCCTTCCGGGATTTCGACCGCGACTCCGGTCGCAATCTGCCACCGTTCGCCGGGGCCGATGTGTGCCGGTTCGGAGGCGTAAAGGTCGAGGCCGGCGTCACCGTCGTGAGCCCGGGTCGGGAGGGTCGCGGAATCATTCAGAAGCTGGACCTTGAGTTCCATCGCCACGGACTCTAGTTGGTGACGAGGTCGGCGAACCTGTGGATTTCTCCAAGTGGAAGCCTGGTACGGACAAGCACCCCTTCCGGACCGTCTTCGCGCTCGATCTTGCCGGCCACTTCATGAAGCTCGTGGAGCCTCGAACCCTCGGTATACGGCACCAGAAGCTCCACCGGGGCCATGGTCTCCTCGAAGGCCCGTTCCATCTCACTTCGCAACCGGTCGAGGCCTTCACCTGTGGTCGCCGAAACCTGGATCGCGTCAGGGTGAGAAATCCTGGCTTCGGACCGGCCTTCTTCGTCGATCAGATCGATCTTGTTGAGCACCAGGATCCGGGGCTTGTCCCCGGCCCCGATCTCCTCGAGTACCTGATCGGCAGCTTCCATCTCTGCCTGCAAGCGCTCCTCCGATGAGGAACCGTTGACCACATGAAGGATCAGATCCGCCAGCACCGTCTCCTCGAGAGTCGCCTTGAAGGCCTCAACCACCTGATGGGGAAGTTTCTCGATGAAGCCGACCGTGTCGGTGACCAGATAGCGGCGGCTTTCGTATTCGAAGGCGCGGGTGGTCGGGTCGAGCGTGTGAAACAGACGGTCACCGACGCTGACGTCGGCCCCGGTAAGTGCGTTCAGCAGGGTTGACTTGCCAGCGTTGGTGTACCCGGCCAGGGCAACCTGCGGCAACGAGGAATCCTGGCGGCCGGCCCGCATCACGCCGCGGTTCTGCTCGACGTGCCTCAACCTCCGCCGCAGTGCGGCGATTCGATCGCGGGCCAGCCGGCGGTCAGTTTCAATCTGGGATTCGCCCGGTCCCCTGGTGCCGATCCCTGCGCCGAGGCGTTCGAGGTGCGTCCAGAGCCCTCTCATCCGGGCGAGGTTGTACTCGAGCTGGGCCAGCTCGACCTGAAGTTTGCCTTCGGCAGAATGGGCGTGGTCAGCAAAGATGTCGAGGATCACCGCAGTGCGGTCGATCACCGGGACCTCGAGCGCGGCTTCGAGGTTGCGTTCCTGTCTCGGCGCCAGTTCGTCGTCAACCGCCACGAGGTTGGCCCCCGTGCGCTTGACCTCTTCCTTTACCTCTTCGAGTTTGCCGAGACCGAAGTAACGGTCAGGGTCGGGCTCACTCCGCCGCTGGATCACTTCGCCTACCGTGGCTACCCCGGCCGTACGCAGCAACTCGCCGAGCTCGGTCACCGTTCCCTCACCGGTGGTGTCCACGGCGATCATCATGGCTCGCTGTTTGGCCCTTCTGCTGCTCGATGTCTCGACTGACTCATTCACTTCTTCCATCCTAGATAGGACGGCGCCGCGCTACGCTCCCTGCCATGAAGATCTTCATGACCGGAGCGACAGGATTCATCGGTGGAGCCACAGCAAGGCACCTGGTCGAGCAGGGCCATCAACTGACCTGTGTGGTCCGGGACCGGTCCAAGGCGACCGTTCTGGAGGCGCTTGGCTGCGATCTCGTGGACGGAGACCTTTCCTCCCGTCCCCGACTGACCGAGCAGATGACCGGTCACGATGCCCTGCTCCACAACGCCGCCCTCTACGAGGTCGGGATCCCCAAGGAACGGATTCCGGTCCTTCGCAAAGCCAATGTGGAAGGCACAGCAAACGTGCTTGAGGCGGCGCTCGAAGCCGGGATTCCGCGAGTCCTCTACGTCTCTACCTGCGCCGTTTTCGGCAACACCCATCGGGATGTGGCAACCGAGGACTTCCGCCGTCCCGACCTCGACAGTCCGGGAGGGCTCGAGTTCACCTCCGTCTACGAGGAGACCAAGTATGAGGCCCACCAGATCGCCAAGAACCTGATCAGGACCAGGAACCTGCCCTGCGTCATCGCCCAGCCAGCCGGGGTCTACGGCCCCGAGGACCATTCGGAGCTCGGTTCAACGATCCATCAGTTCGTCAAGGGGAAACTGCCGATGGTGCCATTCCCCGATTTCGGCACTGGCCTGACCCATGTCGAGGACATCGCCGCCGGTCTCGCCCTGATTCTCGACAAGGGAGAAATCGGCGAGAGCTACATCCTCAATGAAGGCAACTTCACCATGCGGGAAGTGCTCGAAAGCGTCGGATCGATCGCCGGCCGCAAGGTACCGAAGCGCAACATGCCCACGCCGCTGTTGAAGGCCCTCCGGCCGATCGGGCCGCTGGTCGGAAAAATCATGGACCAGCCACCCAACCTGGCCGAATTGATCAGCTCCACGGATGGAGTCACCTTCTGGGCCGATGCGTCCAAGGCAAAGAACGAGCTCGGCTGGCGCCCCCGGGACCTTCAGTCAGGAATGCGGCAGACCCTCGAGGCCGAGGGTCTCGCCGCCTAGCCCCGGCGCCGCCCGGCCCCGGCCCTAGGCCAGGTGCTTCCGCATCCGTTCCAGGGCTTCGGTCAGACGCTCGTCCGGGGTGGTGAGGGAGATCCGGAAGTACCCTTCTCCACTGCGGCCGTACATCGACCCGGGCGAGATCACCACGGCCGCCTCTTCGAGCACCTTTTCGCAGAAGCTGGTCGAGGTGTAGCCGTCTGGCACCGGTGCCCAGACGTAGATGGTCCCCTTCGGGCTCTTCACATCAACGCCGATCGACCGCAGCGTCTCGACCACCAGGTCCCGCCGCCTGGAGTAGATCGCGTTCATCTCCTCAAGCGGCCCTGAAGGACCGTCAAGCGCGGCAACCGCGGCGAGCTGAATCGCCTCGAAGAGCCCCGAGTCGACGTTCGTCTTGAGGCGCCAGTAGGTCTGGATCGCATCGGCGTTGCCGAGGATCGCTCCAACCCGCCAGCCGGTCATGTTGTAGCCCTTCGAAAGCGAAAAAACCTCAACTCCAACTTCCTTCGCCCCGGGTGTGGCAAGGAAGCTGGGCGCGACATAACCGTCGTAAGTGGTTTCCGAGTAGGCGTTGTCGTGGACAACGAGGATCTCGTTCTCCCGGGCGAAGTCAACGACCTTCTCGAAGAAGCCGTCGGGGACGATCGCCCCGGAAGGGTTGTTCGGGTAATTCAGGAAGAGGAGCCGCGCCCTTTCAGCCGTTTGCGCGTCTATCGCGTCAAGATCAGGGGCGAATCCGAGCTTCTCTTTCAGCGGCAGCAGCACGGCTTCGGCACCGGCGAGGATCGGGCCGCCGGTGTAGACGGGATAGCCCGGATCCGAGGCGAGAGCGACATCTCCCGGATCGAGGAAGGCGAAACAGAGGTTGTAGATGCATTCCTTTGCGCCGATCGCCGGGATCACTTCGTTCTCCGGATCGATCTCAACCCCGAAACGGTCCCGATAGAAGTCCGAGAAGGCGCGACGGAACTCTTCCCTGCCCCGGTTGCTGGGGTAGTTCTGGTTGGCCCGGTCGGCCACAGCCTTCTGCATTGCCTCGACCACATGGGGGTAGGTCGGATGGTCGGGATCACCGATGCCGAGACTGATCACGTCAATGCCGGCGGCGCGCTTGTCAGCGATCTTCCGCTCTAGCTCGGCGAACATGTAGGGCGGCATCGCCTGAAGTCGCCTTGATGGATCGGTCAGCGCCACGGTTTCCTCCTGTCTAAAAGGGTTTTATGAAGTCTCAGCCGATATCGGCAAGTGAAGCCATCATCTCAGGCGCCAGCTCGCCGGCGGCGATCGCTTCCGCCCAGCCGGTCAGGGTCACATCGAGTTCCGGCGTGATCTCGACTTTCAGCTCGCCACCATCGAGTTCAACCGTGATCGGGCTCGGTGCCCCCGCCAGGTAAGCGGCCACGGCCGCTCCCGAGGCTCCGGTGCCGGATGAAAGCGTCTCGCCGACCCCCCGCTCAAAGATCCGCGCCCTCACCCTTGAGCCGGAAACCCGGTAGAAGGAGACGTTCGTCCGGTTGGGGAAGAGAACATTGTTCTCGATTCCCGGCCCGATCCTTCCCAGATCGAGCTCCTCGAGATCGGCTCCGGCTTCGATCGCGCATTGCGGATTGCCGATCGATACATGCCGGAACTTCCAGTCACGGTCGCCCGAGCTCAGGGTTCCCTTCCCGTCAGGTGCGCCGTCGGGATAGTCGCCGGAAGTGATCGAGGCCCGCCCCATCTTCACCGCGCAAGTGCGCTCGGAGGTGATGGTCGGGGTGACCGGTCCGGAAGCGGTGAGAATCGTGAACGAGTCCTCATCGGTCCAGCCGTGCCTCCGGAGGTAGAGGATCGCCTCACGGGCGCCGTTCCCGGAGAGTTCCGCCTCAGACCCGTCGGGATTGAAAATCCGGAGCTCAGCCACGTACTGCGGATCATCAGATTTGCCGATCAGCAGAATTCCGTCAGACCCGACCCCGAAATGGGGATCGCAGATACGCTGGACCCGCAGCTGGGTGAGTTCCCAGGGAAGGTCTTCCGCGTCGATGATCACGTAGTCGTTGCCGAGTGCTTGCCACTTTTCGAACTTCATGCGACCCGGCAAGGTATTACGAAGCAGCCGCCGCTGCAGTCACCCGACCCTCAACGGGCGTCGGCGAGCGCAAGTATCTCCCTGGCGACCGCGGCATCGCTGAGTCCGGTCCGGTTGACCACTTTAACCCCGTCCATCCGGCGCATCCAGGTCATCTGGCGGCGGCCGTAGCGCCGGTGAAGGGTGACTATGCGGTCCAGATCTCCTTTGCGGAACTCGTCGAAGCCGATTGCCGCCTGGACGGTCCTCGCCGCACCAGCCTCAAGCGCCCGCTCCGCCTCGTCGGCCGCCCCGGCCTTTGCCATCGCCTCGACCCTTGCCCGGATCTTCCCGACGAGGGGCTCGTCATCCTCCAGCAGCCCGACCAGCAGAGTCGGGTGCCTGAAGGAAGCCGTCCAGAGTTCACCGCCGCCATCGTGGTCCGGGGCCGGGTCTATCCCCGAACGAACGAGCTCGGTCAGACGGGCGATGCGCTTTCGATCGTTCGGATGCACCTGCCCCCTCACCTTCGAAGGTAGTTCGGCGTGAAGAGCCTCGGGTCCCCGGGAATCGATCTCGCTTTCAACCTGCTGCCTGGTCTCCAGATCGACCGGTGGCCTCATTTCGAGATCACTGAGCGCGGTCCTCAGATACAGGCCGGTGCCACCGACCAGAGTCGGTCGCCGTCCTTCCGCTATGGCCTGGTCGATCTCGGCCCGGGCCTTTTCCCCGAATCGCCCGGCGCTGAATTCCTCGTTGATCGGAACGAAGCCGAGCAGCCGATGCTCAAGCTGCTCCCGATCACTCTTCGAGGCCGCGCCGCTGATCAATTCCAGCCCCTTGTAGACCTGAATCGAATCGCAGTTGATTGCGACCGGATCCTCCCCCCTCGCTCTCAGCAGTTCCGCAAGTTCGATTGCTACCGAGGTCTTGCCGGTTGCGGTCGGCCCGAAAATCGTGATGACGGGAAGAGACGAGACCCCGGGGTCCGGCGACGGCCCGGACGGCATGGTTCAGGCGCCGATGCCGCTGAGCAGCCGTTCGGTGCCGGTCAGGGTCTGCGAAGTTGCCGCGCTGATCTCGACTTCGACCATCTGGCCCGCCTCAGCGGTGCCTTCAAAATTGACTGCCTTGTTGTGACGGGTGCGTCCCCGGATCCGGGTCGGGTCGTTGCGGCTGGGGCCTTCAACCAGAACTTCCATCGATCGGCCGACGAAACGCTGTGCCCGCTCCTTCGCCCGCCGTTGTACCGCCTCGATCAGGCGCTCCATTCGCTCGACCTTGACCGGATGAGCTATCTGGTCATCCATGTCAGCAGCCAGGGTGCCCCTCCGGGGCGAGTAAACGAAAGTGAAGGCGCTGTCATAGCCGACGTCTTCGACCACCTCGAGCGTCTGGGCGAAATCCGTTTCGGTCTCACCGGGAAACCCGACAATGATGTCGGTGGTTATCGCGCAGTCAGGGACCTTCTCGCGAATCATCTCGACCCTGTCCATGTATCGCTCGCGCGTATAGGTGCGCCGCATCTTCTTCAGGATCGGACTTGAACCGGACTGCAGCGGAAGGTGGATGTGCTCGCAGAGAGACGGCAGGGTGGCATGTGCTTCGATCACTTCCTCCCGCATGTCCTTGGGATGAGGACTCGTATAGCGAACGCGATCAATGCCATCGACCGCATCGACCATCCCGAGCAGATCGGAGAACCGGATCCGGGTCTCCTTTGGCAGATCGCGGCCATAGGAGTTGACGTTCTGGCCGAGCAGAGTGATTTCACGGACGCCGTCGGCAGCGAGCCGTTCGGCTTCTAGCAGGAGCTCTCCCGGATCCCGGCTTTGCTCCCTGCCTCTGGTTGAGGGAACGATGCAGTAGGAACAGACGCAGTTGCAGCCCTGTGAAATCTGGAGCCAGCCCTGGAACTGCCGGGCCCTGTGGTCGGGAAGATGCCCGGCAAAATCCTCGAACTCGAAGTAGCCCTGAGCAGACAGCTGGTCCGAATTAAGAAATTCGGCGAGCCGGTGGATCTGGCCGGGGCCGAAAGCCACATCCACGAAGGGGAAACGGCGGAAGACCTCGTCCTTGACTGACTGGGCCCAGCAGCCGCCGACTCCGACGATCCGCTCCGGATTCTCGGCCTTCAGGCGTTTGGCTTCACCGAGGTGGGAGATGAACTTGTTGTCCGCGTTCTCGCGTATCGAGCAGGTGTTGAAAAGGATGAGGTCGGCTTCATCCCTCTGCTCGGATTCGCTGTATCCGAGCGAGGTGAGCATCCCCTTCATCCTTTCGGAGTCGTGCTCGTTCATCTGGCACCCGAAGGTGGTGACATGGAACCGCTTCATGAACAGTCGAGACTACCGGGCAGCTCCGGTGCGGACCAATCGCCGTGACTCTCTTTAGACAGCTTCGCGGAGGGTCTACGCGGCTTCGCGCAGGGTAATTCGACTGCTGATGGCTTCGGTCTCTTCTTCGCCGGGAGCGACGCTATGGCCCTCTTCGCGATGTTCCGCTTCCTCAATCGAAAGCTTGACCGCGTATGTTGCGGTACCACCCACCAGGATCGCTCCGGCCAGCAGCAAGCCGATCAGGGCTCCCTTGCTGGGGAAGTCCTTTACACGCAGGCCGATGAAGCTGACGATCACTGCGAAACAGGCGAGGCTGATGCCGAAGATGAGGAAGACGGTCTTGATATCCATCGGCCGCAAATCCTACTGCTTTCTCCGGAGCGATTGCTCTTCGGCTACCGGGCGATCCTTGTCGAGCGCAGCTCCCGGATGACCGTGATCCTGATCTGACCCGGGTACTCCATTTCGCGTTCGATCGCAGCCGCTATTTCATGGGAAATGAGGGCGGTTGCGTCATCGTCGACCTGTCCCGGATCGACCATTACCCTGATTTCGCGGCCAGCCTGCATCGCGAATACCTTGCGCACCCCGTCCTGCCGCTGGGCAATCTCCTCAAGGTCGCTGAGCCGGGTCACATACTGCTCGAGCGAATCTCCACGCGCTCCCGGCCTGGCGCCAGAAAGAGCGTCAGCTGTCTGCACGATCACGGCCTCGACCGTGACCGGCTCGATCTCGTTGTGGTGAGCCTCGATTGCGTGAGTGATCGCTTCGACTTCGTCATACCGACGGGCCAGACGGGCCCCGACCTCGGCGTGTGTTCCTTCAACGTCGTGACTGACTGCTTTGCCGATGTCGTGAAGCAGCGCTGCCCTGCGGGCAACTTCGACCGAGGCTCCCAACTCCGCCGCCATCAGCGCCGCGAGGTTTGAGCACTCGACCAGGTGACTGAGCACATTCTGGCTGTAGCTGGTCCTGAACCGGAGCCGGCCCAGCAGCCGGACCAGTTCCGGATGGAGCCCGGTCACTCTCGCGTCAAGCAAAGCCGACTCGGCGGCCTTGAACATCACGTCGTCCACCTCCGCAAGCGCTTCCTCGTATGCCGCTTCGCAGGCAGCAGGATGGATCCGGCCGTCGCTGATCAGGCGCTCAAGGGTGAGTCGGCCGACTTCGCGGCGAACGCCGTCAAAGCTAGAGATGACTACCGTCTCGGGGGTCTCGTCAATGATCACGTCAATCCCGGTGAGGTTCTCGAGCGCCCGGATGTTGCGTCCGTCCTTGCCGATGATCCGGCCCTTCATCTCCTCGTTGGGGAGATTGATCGTGTAGGTGTTCGACTCGATCGACTGGCTCGAGGCAAGCCGCTGCATCGCCGCCGCAAGAATCCCTCGGGCCCGGCGCTCGGCGTCGAGCCGCGCTTCCTCCTCGATTCGCCTCACGGTCAGCCCGGCCTGGTGTGCGGCCTCTTCCTCTACCTGCTTGAGGAGGATCTTTTTCGCCTGGGCGCGGCTCAGACCGGAGATGCTCTCGAGCTCCATGAGTTGTGCCTGACGGGCCGCTTCAATCTCCCCTTCGGCCTGATCCAGTTGCTTTTCCCGTTCCGCGGCGAGTTCGGACCGTCGATCGGCTTCACGCATTCTGGTGCGGGCAGATTCGAGATCCCGAAGTGCCCTTTCCTCCATCCGGACGATTTCTTCCCGCCGGGCCCTGAGTTCAGCCTCCGCGGAAAGCACACCTTCCCTGGGAGGCGGAGTGTCGTGGTCGGGGGGCGGTGAAGTGGTCGCCTCAACCGGCTCTACCGAGCCGTTTGGTGAAGCTCCGTTGGCTGACCCGGCGGTGTCCTCCGCCCTCTTTCCAGCCTCCGGTTCCGGAGACCGGTTCCGAAGCCAGGCCGGAATGATCGAGTCGAATGCCATGCCTCCATCAAGCGTAGCCGACGGTTCAGGTCGGCCCTCTCGCGAGGAATTCCGAAACGGATTGTTCCCTCAGGCGGCGCGTCCGGCGATCCTGATCGCCGCGTAGGCCTCTTCGGCTTCGTATCCGCGACGGGCGAGCAGTCCAAGCGCCCGCTGTCGGCCGCGGTCATCACTGAGGTCGGCTCCCCGCTCGTTCAGGACCCTTACCGCCCTTTCAACTTCGGTCTCGGCTCCGGAGCGTTCGGGGTCGCCCTGCGTGAGGGCCTCGTCGATCAGGTCCGGAGAAATGCCCCGCTTGAGGAGGTTTGCCCGGATCCGGTCCCGGCCCCAGCCGGCCAGGTCCCGTTTGTCTGTGGTGAAGGCGATCGCGTATCGCCGATCATCGATCGCCAGGTTCTCGATCAGATAGTCGAGAACCCGGTCAATCTCTTCCGGCTCGACCTCCCGGTCAGCCAGCCATCCCCGCATTTCGGACTCGGTCCGGTCCTTGCGGCTCACCGCCGCAAGGGCCTTCGCGAGGTTCTCGTCAGCCAAGAGATGCCACCCGGGTCAGGCCGGTCAGGCCGCCTTCAGTCCGGCTTCGCCTTTGGCCGCAGCTGGCTCAATCACTTCCCCGGTCTCAGCATCTACCCCCTCAGGCGCCGACGACTCGATCAGGGCACCGTTCCTGGAGATCCCGAGACTGGCAAGGATGCGGTTCTCGATTTCCAGGGCGATATCGGGGTTTTCGGCGAGGAACTGCTTCGAATTGCTGCGTCCCTGACCAAGACGGGTCTCTCCGTATGAGAAGAAAGAACCCGACTTCTGGACCATGTCATGTTCGATGCCGAGGTCGATCAGGCTGCCCTCCCGGGAAATGCCGAGGCCGTACTCGATGTCAAATTCGGCCTGCTTGAAGGGCGCCGCGACCTTGTTCTTTACGACCTTGACCCTAACCCGGTTGGCCACGGCTTCGGTGCCGTCCTTGAGGGTTTCGATCCGGCGGATGTCAAGCCGCTGCGATGCATAGAACTTGAGGGCCCGGCCACCCGGCTGGGTTTCCGGTGAACCGAAAGACACGCCAATCTTCTCGCGGATCTGGTTGGTGAAGAGACAGAGGGTGTTGGCCCGGTTGAGATTGCCGGCCAGCTTCCTCAGCGCCTGAGACATCAGTCTGGCCTGCAGGCCGACGGTCACATCGCCCATCTGGCCCTCGAGTTCTGCCCTCGGGGTAAGAGCGGCAACCGAGTCGACGGCGACGACGTCCACGGCGCCGGACCTGGTCAGGACGTCAACGATCTCCAGTGCCTGCTCGCCATAGTCCGGCTGCGAGACCAGCAGTTCATCGGTGTTGACACCAATCCGCCGTGCGTACTCGGGGTCGATCGCATGCTCCGCGTCCACGAAGGCACAGACGCCGCCGCGCTTCTGCGCCTCGGCGATGATGTGGTAGACGAGGGTCGTCTTGCCTGAGGACTCCGGCCCGTAGATCTCGACGATCCGGCCGCGGGGAATGCCCCCGACGCCAAGGGCTATATCCAGCGGCAAGGCGCCGGTTGAAATGGCATCAACGTTGACCGATGCCCGGTCGCCGAGCTTCATCAACGATCCGGCACCGAACTGCTTCTCGATCTGGCCCTTGGCCGCGTCAAGGGCAGCAACTCTTGCCTTGACCTCCTTGTCGGTGGCCGGCTCCAGGTCATTGGCTCTTCTATCGCTCATCTTCATTCACCTCGCCGCCGCCCTGTCGGGCAGATCGTTTGCTTTGCTCGCATCCGGTGGACACGAACACAAGTTCGTTTTTGGAACACTAAGTCCTTCGTTCGGACGGAAAAAGCGTCATTTCCATTTCACCGGCAAAGTTGCCCAAAAATGGCTCAGAAGTGTGCAAACCACGTAACAATTCAGCCAAGAATCCGAAAACAGATCCTGACGAACCAGCCGGACGCAATTTCGAGACGAAGCCAGCGGAGCCGACTCATCCGTCAGTTGTCCCATTGAGTCGGCGGGTTAGGCCTGGAGGCGGGGCGAAGCTCGCCGACTATTTGCCCCTAAGCCAGCATCTCCCTCAGGAGATGCATCGCGACCAGGGCCGAGCGCTCGCGAACGTCCCGCCGGCCGCCAGGAATTATCGGCGCAGCCGCCCTGACTCCGCCCTCGCTGGTCCGCACGTTGAAATGGACGAGGCCGACCGGCTTCCCCTCCGTGCCACCGCCGGGACCGGCGATCCCGGTGATTGCGACCGAAACATCGGCCTCGAAGCGCTCCAGAGCTCCGATCGCCATCGCTTCGGCGACCTCGGCCGAAACCGCTCCGAACTCGTCAAGCAGAGCCTGATCGACCCCGAGCAGATCCCGCTTCGCCTCGTTCGAATAGGAGACGACCCCGCCAGCGAAGTACGCGGATGAACCCGGAACATCGGTGATGCGCGCGGCCAGAAGACCGGCGCTGCAGGACTCGGCAAGGCCAAGGCGTCGTCCGGCGAGACGATCGGCAACGATCTCGTCCACGCTGCTGCCATCAAGGCTGTACAGCGACCTCTCATGCCGCCGCTTGAGCTCGTCCCTGAGTTGCCCGGCGGAACCCGAGGCTCCGTCCCGGTATCGCACGTCGATTTCGACCTCGCCCTTGCGCAGACAGGTGGTGATCTCGAGACCTTCGAATGGCAGCCCCTGGTCCTCGATCTCTCGCAGGCTGAGCGCCAGCTCCGACTCGGGAGTACCGAACATCCTCAGCCGGTAGCTGTTGAGCCGGGTGGCCCGTTCGATCACCTGGCTGAGCATTGGCTCCTCCAGTGCCGCCTTCCACATCGGCTGAAGTTCGCGCGGAGGACCGGGAAGGACCAGAACAAGCGGGTCATCCTCGCTCTGACCGGGAACGATCAGGCCCGGAGCCGTCCCGACCGGGTCGAGCGCCACCGCCCCGATTGGAATCATTGCCTGCTTGCGGTTCGCCGCGTTCAGGGCGTCGGTGGTCAGATCCAGATTCGTATTGGCCGCGAATCGGGCGAGAATGGCCGCGATCTTCGCTTCCATTCCTTCGTCCAGTTCCATCTTGCGGCCCGCGAATGAGGCCACGACTTCAGCCGTGAGGTCATCCGCAGTAGGGCCCAGTCCGCCCGAAGTGATGATCAGGTCGATCCCGATCGACTTCATGTGCTCAAGGCCGTTCGCGAGATCGCCGGGGTGATCGGCGACGACCATGATCTCAACCAGCTCAATCCCGAGGCCGGTCAGCTGCTCGGAAAGCCAGGGGCCATTGCGGTCGGAGATCGTCGCCGTCAGCACCTCGGTTCCGGTCACCAGGATGCCGGCCCGCACCTCACCACCGGAACTGCTGCCCGGTCTGAGTATCTCCTCGCCTGATCCCACGGCCTGACCCTACAGCCGCCAGACCTGGATCAGTTCTCAGACTGTGAAGAATCCTCTGCCGGGTCGCTGGTATCGAGAACGTCGACCGGGACTTCGAGGTCGTCCGAGCTCTCCGCAGCCGCCTCTTCCGGGTTGCCGCCGGCGAGAACCCGCGGCAGGTCGGCGTGGGTGATCAGCACCTGGCGGGGTTTGGAGCCCTCATAGCCGGAGATCACTCCACGACGCTCGAGCATGTCAATAAGGCGACCGGCGCGGGTGTAGCCGACGCGCAGACGGCGCTGGACCATCGACACCGAAGCGGTCTCGGTTTCCACCACCAGCATGATCGCTTCGTTCAGCAGATCGTCCTGGTCGGGATCGAACTCGGCGTCGGAAGCTTCCTCCTGGATCCTCTCTGGCTCGCTCAGCAGCTCCTGCTCGAACTCAGGTTCGCCCTGGGCAGACCAGAAATCCGTGATTCGGGCAATTTCATCCTCGGTCACGAAAGCGCCCTGGATCCGGGCCAGCTTCGACGTGCCCGGCCCGCGGAAGAGCATGTCAC
>JAUPTY010000130.1 GCA_030917845.1 Actinomycetota bacterium
GCCGCCAGATCCGGCTCCACATCGGAGGCAAGTTCAAGGCCGACCGGCACCTCGACCGCTGCCACCACGTCCTTGACCGCCGCAGAAATGTCGACCACCTCGACTTCGCCGGTGCCGAGTGCCTCGACCCGGGCGAGGGTGAGCAGCGACTGGGTCAGACGGGACATCCGTTCTGCGTCAGCCGAAAGCCGGTTGAGGAAATGGTCCCGGGCGGGCGGATCATCCTTGGCCCCTGACTGGAGCACCTCGATCGCCCCGGAGATCCCGGCCAGCGGGTTGCGCAGTTCGTGGGCGGCGTTGCTGACGAAGTCCCGCTCGGCGAATTCCTTGCGCATTTCGTCGGTGCGGTCACGAACCACGACAAGAACCGCGCCTTCGTCAGGCAGCGACCGGGCCTGAAGTGCGTAGGCACGGTCGCCGATCCGGAGTGCCGGGTGGCCGGCGAATCCTTCCACCGCCGCCCGCTTCACCGACGGGAGCATCGGCTCCGGCGCCCGGCCGCCCTGTTCGAGCAGGGCGTTGGCAGCAGAGTTGTGGAAGCGGACCGTGCCGCTGTCATCGATCACCATTACGGCGTCACCGAGACCGTCGAAGATCGCGGCCAGCTTGTCGCGGTCGGCGGTCAGCACTCCGAAGCTTTCCTTCAGGGACTCGCGCATCGAGTCAAGGGAGCGGGCCAGATCACCGATCTCGTCGCGTCCGCGGACCGGCAGCCTCACATCGAAGTTGCCGGAAGCGAGATCGTCCGCCTTCGCGGCGATCCGCTTGAGCCGGCCGGTGATCACCGAGGCGATGCCCACCCCGACCAGGGTCCCGATCAGGATCGCGATCAGGGCGGCGCGAAGGCTTTCCGATCGCAGGGTGTCGATCGCCGAACGGATCACGATCGGCCGGGAGTAGCGGCCGACGACCGCCCCATCGATCGAACCGATGTCGGTCACCGGAACGCCGACAATCGCGATCTTGCCGTCCTGCAGGTCCCGTGACGGCCTCTCCCCCATTAGCGCCAGATCCAGGGTCTCCTGATTGGCCTGGCTGGCCTCAAACACGGCCTCCGAACCTTCCGGGGCGATCAGGGTGCCGTCGGAATCGAAGTACCAGGCGGTGTAACCCTCACCGTTGGCGGCCTCCAGTTCAGCCTGGGGATCCACATCCGGAGCGCTGAGACGATCGGCAAGCCTCACCGTCCGACCGACCGCAAGTTCGGTCGAGCGCTCGTTCAGCACGTCCTGGCTCTTGTCGGTGATGAACGAGTAAAGGATGCCGGCGGTCAGAAAGCAGACCAGCGTGAAGCCAGCTGCGAGCCAGACCCGCATGCCGATGTGCCTACGTCGGGGCAGCCTGGTCGGGCGTCGTGGTCTCCTGGCCGGGCTGCCGCTCATGGAGCGGACCCTATTTCATGGCTCCACGGCTGGAAAGCAGCTTCTGCGATTCCCCCACCCCGATCAGCGGTTCGGACCCCGAAGGCGCCACCCGTGCCAGAATCGCTGCGTGAAGAAGCTGGTCTTCATCCCGGCCTGGAACGAAGAGAAGTCGATCGAAGCTGTGATTGCCGACGCCCGGGAGCATGTTCCCGGGGCCGACATCATGGTTGTCGATGACGGCTCGACCGATCGAACCCCGGAACTGGCCCGGCGATCCGGAGCCCTGGTGGCTTCGCTGCCGTTCAACCAGGGGGTCGGCGCCGCCCACCAGACCGCTTACATCTTCGCCCTGCGGCATGACTACGAGATCTGCGGCCAGCTCGACGGTGACGGCCAGCATCCGGCCTCGGAGGTGGCGCGTCTGATCGCGGCGGTCGAGAACGGCGCCGACCTCGCGGTCGGTTCGCGTTTCGCCGAAGATGCCAATCCGGGGGTTCCCGAGTACCGGTCTACCTTCGCCCGGCGACTCGGTCAGCGACTCTTCAGCCTGCTGGTCTCGACCTCGACCCGTCAGACATTCACCGACACGACCAGCGGTATGCGGGCGCTGAACGTCCGGGCGATGGAGCTCTTCGCCGAGCGCTACTCCTCCGAATTCGCCGAAGTCGAGTCTCTGCAGCAGGCGGTCCGGGCCGGCCTGGTGGTCGAAGAGGTCCCGGTTCACATGCTGGCCCGCGAGCACGGCAACTCGTTCATCACCCCGCTCACCTCGGCCTTCTACATCTTCAAGACCCTGATCGTGCTGCTGATCGGGCAGCTCCGTCCGAAGCAGGTGGGCCAGTGAGTTTCCTGATAGCGGCAACCGAGCCGGTCGTCCGGCTTACCCCCCAGGCCCGGATCCTTGCCGCCATCCTGGCGATCGCCTTCATGGCGCTGATCCTGGACCTGATCCGCCGCGACAAGCTGCTCGAGCGCTACTCGATCGTCTGGTTCGTTCTCGGAATCGGAATGCTCGCCGGGGCGATCTTCCCTGGCCTGCTCGAGCTGCTGGCAAAGGCGCTCGGTGTTCGCGACGTGACCATCGCCCTCTTCTCGGTCACCCTGCTGGTCCTGCTCGCCCTATCCCTCAACTTCTCGGTGATCGCCTCGCGCCAGTCAAAGCAGATCACCCGCCTCGCCCAGCAATCCGCGATCGACGGGGTCGAGGAGGAAGCGGCTGCCGTCAGACCCGGAGAGCCTGCTCAAGGCGAAAAGAAAGCGCCTCCAGAGCAAGTTCCTCGCTGACGTTCAGCTGGAAGCTGCGGCGGGTTTCCTGGATCAGGCTGACCGCCTCGCGGGCCTGATTCAGTTCGATCCTCGAAGCCTGGGCTTCGAGCGTTTCGATCTGATCGGAATTGAAGGCGAGTTCCGGGGCACCAGCCGCGACTGCGGCCCAGTCGCGGGCCCAGGCGGCAGCCAGGTGGAGGCCGAGATCAAGCATGCCGGTCCGGGTCTTGCGCTGGGCCCGGCGGACGGCTTCCTCGATCTCCGTCTTGGTGTGCTTGATGCCCTCTTCCTTGTCGTTGTCGAACTCGGCCTGGACGAGTTCACCGGAATGATCACCGGCGGACTTTGCCTGCTCGAGCAAAGCCAGCCAGGGCGACTCGGTGAAGTCGTCCTCGAGAGCGCAGGTCATCAGCCGGCTGGTCGCGGTCCGCAGCTCGCTTCCCCGCTTGCCGGCCAGGAAGCGGGCCCGGCCGAGATCACCGGCGGCCAGTTTCGCCGCCGCGTGGAGCACTTCGGGAGCGGCCAGACCATCAAGTTCTTCCTCGATCGCTGCCGGTGAAAGCGCCCCGAACTCGATCAGCTGGCAGCGAGAAGCGATGGTCGGCAGCACGCCTTCGCTCTCGGCCGAGAGCAGGAGCAGGTGGACATGCGGCGGTGGCTCCTCGAGGGTCTTCAACATCGCGTTCTGGCTTTCCTCGTTCAGGGCCTCGGCCGCCTCGATCACGAAAACGCGGGCCGAGCCCTCGAACGGGCTGAGCGGCGCCTGGTGAATGATCCGGTCCCGGATCTCCTTCACCGCATGGCTCATGCCCTTGGGCTTCAGCCAGACCAGGTCCGGATGGGGTGACGGGTCGAGCGATGCGCGGCGACGGGTGTCTTCCGGATCGTCACTCCCGACCATCAGGATCTCGGCCGCGAAGGCCCGGGCCGCCTTTGACTTGCCGGATCCGGTCGGACCCTGGAAAAGGTAGGCATGCGACGGGCCCTGACGCAGCGCTGCCTCGAGCTCGCTCCCGGCCCGGGGCTGGCGAGCGGTGGCGTCAGAGAGAGTGATCAAGCGGCCAACCTGGGCCTGACCTCGGCCAGAATCAGCTGATGGACCTCTTCCGGCGTTCCGGTCGCATCGATCGGGATCACGCGGCCCGGTTCGCGGCGGGCGATGTCCTCATAGGCCCCGGCAACCTTTTCCTGGAAGCGGACCCCTTCCGCCTCGAAGCGGTCATCGGATTCCGCCCGGTCGAGGCCGAAAGCAGGATCTATCTGGAGCAGCAGGGTCAGATCGGGAACCAGGCCGTCGGTCGCCACTTCTGACAGTTCCCTGACCCGCACGATCCCCAGGTTCCGGGCCACGCCCTGGTAGGCGATGGTCGAGTCGGTGAAGCGGTCGCAGATAACGGTCCGGCCGATTTCCAGGGCGGGCCGGATCACCCGGCTGACCAGATCGGCGCGGGCGGCGCAGAACAGCATCAGTTCGGCGATCGGATCGAGTGGAGTGTCAGGGTCGGCGAGCAGCTGACGGATCTGCTCGGCCGCTTCGGTTCCGCCCGGCTCCCGCAGGGTCATGGCGCTGGAACCGAGCGTCCGCGCAAGCATTGCCGCCTGGGTGGTCTTGCCCGAGCCGTCGACTCCTTCGAGCGTGATGAACACTCTCTAGCCCTTTTTGGGCTTGCGGCTTCCGGCTTTCCTGACCCGGCGGGTGCCGAGGTCGGGACCGTTTGAAACCCTGGCCGCGACGGTGCTCGACTTCTTGGCCGTGCTCTTCTTTGTCGGCTTCTTCTTGGCCGGCTTTTTCTTGCCGGACTTCTTCGCCTCGGCCTCATCAAGTTCCTTGGCCTTTTTCTTCGCTTCCTGGGCGGCGAGGCGCTCGGCCTTCTTTTCGCGCATCTCGACCATGGTCGGGCAGTCGTCGTTGAAGCAGAGCTTCCAGGGACGGCCGGCGCGGCCACGGGTGCGGACGTTGACCCGGGGAGTGCGGTGGCAGATCGAGCAGTTCTCCTCGAGCGGCGTCACTTCGTAGAAGTTCGGCTGCGGCATCGGGAAGGTCTGGTCGCAGGATTCGGGATCGTCGGCAACCCAGCCGGTGCAGCCGACAAAGGACTTGCCCGACTTCTTCGCCCGGATGATCCGCAGCACATTCGGCGAACCGTCCTCCTTGGTCCGGCCCTTCTCCTTGCAGACGATGCAGGGGCCGAGGATCCGGTCCTGATCCATGCCTTCCCAGATCATCTTCGAAAGGACTTCCTCGCCCTTGAGCAGATCCTTGAAAGTCTCGTGGACGAGTTTGCGGCTGTCCTCGACGACCTCGTCCTTGGTCATCTTCTCTTCAGCGATCTCGTCCATCTCGCCTTCGAG
>JAUPTY010000131.1 GCA_030917845.1 Actinomycetota bacterium
ATGTTTCCGATCATGTGCGCCATGTCAAAGGGGATTGCTCTCACTTCAAGTGCAAGGTACCGGTCGAGGGACATCTCCCCACCGAAACTGACCATAGCCTGAAGGTTCATCCAGCCCCCGAAGGCGAGACCGGCCGCACCACAGAATGCGGCGAGCCACCAGCGGTTGACCCGGCCACCGGTCATCTGCCAGAGCACGCCTCCGGCCACCCCGCACATCCCCCAGGCGACCATCTGCCAGGGAGTCCAGACGCCCTGCCCGAGCCAGAAGTTCGAAACGAGACCGCCGAGTGCACCGACCGCGAACCCTGGCGCCGGCCCGAGCACGAAGCCCGCGATGATCACGATGTCAGTGGTTGCCACCACATTGGGAATCGGTGCGAGCACGATTCGGCCGGCCACGGCAAGTGCCGCCAGCACCGCAACCAGGGCGACGATCTGCGAAGGCGGACGGGACCGCTCGTACCAGAGCATTCCGGCACCGATCGCGACCAGCAGCACGATCACGCTGATCAGCTGCCAGCTCATCGCAGCTCCTCGTCCGACCTGGCCCGGGAGCTCCGCAGGAATTCGATTCCCTGACCGATCGAGACCAGACCGGGCCGATCGAAAACCCGGGCCGCCTCGGAAGCGAAATACCAGCCCCCGCTGAGCACTGTTGGCATCCCGGCATCGGCGATCACTTCCCCGTCACCGAGCAGGACCACCCGGTCGGCGAAGGTGACGGCGAATTCGACGTCATGGGTCGAGATCAGTACTGCCGCGCCCTGGGCGGCCAGACGGTCTGCCAAACCGGTGAGGTGACCCTTGAGGCCGCGATCCATTCCCCGGGTTGGCTCGTCGAGACAGACCAGGCCGGGCACCGCTGCGCCTTCCATGCGACCGGCAAGGGCGATCGCGAGCGCGAGTCGCTGGCGCTCTCCTCCGGAAAGGTCACGCGGATCCCGGTCGGCTGGCACGTCGAGACCAACCGCGGCGAGCGCAGCCTGCCCGACCGGTCCTTCGAGTTCGTCTCCGACGCTTTCCCGGACCAGGAAATCCCCCGGGTTCTGGGTCAGCAGCGCAATTCCCTGCGGGGTTTCGACTTTCCCGGAGACCGGGTCGATCAGTCCGGCCGCGGTCCGCAGCAGGGTTGATTTCCCGGCCCCGTTCCGGCCCATCAGGGCGACCTTCTCCCCCGCCCGGATCTCGAGGTCGATTCCTCGCAGAACATCGACCGGTCCGTTCCCGGGGTCGAGTTCAACCCATAGCCGGGACGAGCCCAGCACGACGCTCCGTTCGCCGGATGGCTCCGGTATGACAGAGGAAGATTCGACTGCTCCCGCGGAACCGGATGAGATTTCGTCGGAATCCGTCCGGGTCACGCGGAGGTCGCGGAGGGTCCGACGGGCCTCCCGCACCCCCACCGGCAGTGGTTCGATTCCGGCTCCGGCGAAGATCAGGGCTGATGGTGTGGCCAGCTCCGGCCTCTTGGCGATCGCCCAGTCGAGAAAGCCCCGGGGTTCTCCGTCAAAGCCGATCCGTCCGTCGTCCATCGCGACCACCCGGTCGGCGGCGGCGAGGCAGCGCTCGAGCCGGTGCTCGGCCAGGACCACCGCCACCCCCCACTCTTCGTTCAGGCGCCGCAGCAGCCAGATCAGCTCGTCGCCGGAGACCGGATCGAGCTGGGAGGTCGGTTCATCCAGCAGAATCAGGGGCGGCCGGGTGACCAGCGCCACGGCCAGCGCTACCCGCTGCATCTCCCCGCCGGAGAGCGTGGTCACGGTGCGCGGAAGCAGGTGGGGAATCCCCAGAGCGAGCGCGACTTCCTCGACCGCGCGGGACCTTTCGGCCGGGTGGTCGCCACGGAACCGTAGAGGCAGGTCCAATTCGGCAGCAACCGTGGTCGAGACAATCTGGGTCTCCGGGTCCTGGGCCACATACCCGGCCACATCCGCCAGCTCCCCCGGCCCGGCCTCGAGTGTCGAGCGACCACCGACCAGCGCCGACCCGGATATCTCCCCGCCGTGGAAGTGGGGAATCAGCCCGCAGGCAGCCCGCAGCAGGGAAGTCTTGCCGGAACCGGAACTGCCGGCCAGAACGATGAACTCCCCCGGCTCGACCGCCAGATCGATCTCCTCCAGCGCAGGAGTCTCGGCCCCCGAGTACCGGTAGCCGAGATCACGAAATTCGAGTGCGAGCCCCGAGGCGCGCTGACTGGCGACCGGGTTCATCGCCTGCCCCTTCGCCAGGTGACCAGTCCGCCCAAGAGGAAGGCAGCCGCGACCAGCGGAACTTCGAAGCCGGGCGAATAGCCGATCTCGGGGTAAGTCTCGAATCGACCCGCGCCGAGGAACAGCTCGACGATGGCGGTTGCCATCAGGATCGACCCGGCCAGCCAGAAGCGCCGGTCCCAGCGCGACGGCACGGCCCGGAACCGGGTTGGGCCATGGTCCATGCCATAGCCACGTAACTCCAGCGTCGCCGCCACGTCCACCGCCCGGTCAAGTGAACCGGCCAGCAGCCGGTGAGCCATCGCCCCGCGGCCGACCGGAGTTGCGCCCGGGCCCCGCAGCGCGGCTGCCTCGCCGATCCGGGCATAGTCAGTCGCTGCCAATGGCACCAGCCGGGAAATCAGGGTTGCGGTCAGGGCCGACCGCCGGGCGACGCCATGAACGGCCTGGAGGATCCGGTCGGGGTCGACGCAGGCTGACCAGACGCCGATTACCACCATGGTTCCCATCGCCCGCAGGCCGATCACTCCGCCGGCGGCGATCGCTTCGGCAGTCACGTCGACGCGACCGAGGATCGGCCAGTCTCCGAGCCGGGCGAGCACAGTGGCCCCGCGGCTGGTGACCAGCGCGTTGACGATCACCATGGTCAGGGCGAGAAAGCCACCCAGCTTCAGGGAGAACTTCACTGCCCGGCCGGCACCGCAACCGAAGCCGGCCAGCGCAGCTCCGGCCGTGGCGGCAACCAGGACCAGGGGATCGGACGAGAAGAAGCAGACCAGCAGGTACGCCCCGAGGTAGACCGCGACCGGCGCCAGCGAGGCCGTCTGCACGGTCTCGCGCCGGGGCACATACGCGATCGGGGAGAGCTTCTTCATGGCTTCAACTCATGGCAGGGGCAGTGAGGTGACCTGACCGTCACTCACCACCGCCGCATATCTCCGTTGCAGGTCTTCAGGGTTGAGGGCAGCCGCGGCAAGTTCCACGGCTTTCTCGGTGCCACCGGTGATTAGCCAGACGGGAGGATCATCGGCCCGCCTCGTCGCTGCGACAAGTCCGGACTCCGGCCCGTAGTCCAGAGCATCGTCAGCCCTCACATCGAGCCCGATCAGATGCCAGGCCGTGTTCACCGGAGCGCCTTCGGGGGTGCCGGTCGTGGGGGCGTTGAACCGGGCGAAGACGCCACTGTTCTCCGGCCCCCTGATGATCCGCCGACCTTCTGGCGTATCCGCTATCGCATCCCAGATTCCGACCCGCAGGATCATGTTATCCCCGCTGCTTTCCAGCTTCACTCCATCGCCTTCGAGCTGCTTCTGGACCATTCCGCATGCCGTTGCAGCCGGGACCAGACAGTCAATTTCGACGCCCCAGTCGCGGTTGTCGTATCCGGTGGAAAACGGGGCCGGGTAGGCGCCGACCACAGCGCCCACATCCATCGCGTCCGTCCAGTCACGGTAGTCCCACCAGACCTTGTCCCCTCCCTTGACCGGGAACTGGGCCGAACCACGCTCGGCGACGATTCCGTTGACGGAGAAGAACCAGTCGAAGCGCCGACCGGCTTTGGTGTCACCGGAGAGTCCGTTGACTGTCTGAACGTATTCCCCGCCGTACTCGGTCTCCAGGTCCGCGTTCTCATCGACGAGTCGCATCGCAGTGCTCGACTCGTTGACCGGCAGTTCCGGCTCGTCGATCAGAACTTCGGATCCGTAGTCGCGGGTCACCAGCAGACTGGCGTCACCCGTTTCCTCTCCGGGCCCAAGCCCGCATCCCGCCAGAACGATGCTGGCGAGCAACGCAACCGCCATGCCGACGGCCCGGGCAACGCTGCCCCGGGACCGCCGGCATGTGGCTGTGAACTTCATCGGGAAGCGGCTACTTCCTGATCGAAACGCTGACCCGGTTCGACGGGATCAGACTGCCCTCGCGGGCGACCAGCCTCGTCTTGCCGGTGATGGTCAGGGTCGTGTATCCCTGTCCGTTGGTCAGGGCACCCTGGGCGCCGGAGACCTTCGCGTTGCTGGCCGGAGTCCGCTTGCCGGTCGTTCCGTTGTACTTGAAGACGCGGACCTTGACCTTGGCTCCCTTCTTCGCCTGCTTCGGCGCGTTCAGGTGGAGCGAATCCGGGGTCGTGTCTTCCCAGCTCTTCGAGTAGTAGAGGAGCACGGAGTCGCCACGCTTCAGCTTGACGCCTTCAGCGCCGGTCGCGGCGTCCTTGTAGTTGTGGCGGAGAACCCACCACCCCTTGCCGGCCGCCATCTGGCCACCGATGCCGCAGATCCCGAAACCTAAGTCTCCGTCAGAGATCTTCAGCGGGCGAAGCGCCTTGTACTGAAACGATCCCTGGTAGAGGGCACCGAGAGCGGTAGCTCCCTGGATCGTGCGAGCCGGACCGAGTCGGCCACCCAGAGTCGGGCAGGTCGAGGTCGGCTTGATCTTCGCGGTGCCGGTCTTGACCGTTCCGTCGAAGATGATCTTGCCCTTCCAGGTGACGACCCTGAGGTCGACCGGGATCTTCGTTGCGGCGGCTGCGGGCTGTGAAACAAAGCCAAGCAGCAATACCAGCCCGAGCAGCAGCCCGACGGCGGGTTTGGTGAATCGATTGGTCATGCGTTCCTTTTGTCCGGCGGCCCTACGCGAGGCCGCTATTTCGGTGCGCCACATGGCGCAAAGCCGGCAGGTCTTCGGACTCGGACGTTTTCGAGGAGGCAGCCTTCCCAGACCGTGGTCCAGTGGCTCTGTGCCTTCAAGTACGTCCCT
>JAUPTY010000132.1 GCA_030917845.1 Actinomycetota bacterium
CCACGCAGGACTGGCTCGACACGATCGACAAGATCAAGGAGAACGTCGACAACGGCCAGATCCGCCGCTTCACCGGCAATGACTTCGTCCAGGATCTCGCCAAGGGTGATGTCGTGGCAGCGATCGGATGGTCCGGCGATGCCGTCCAGGCCCAGGCCGACAACGAAAACATCCAGTACGTCCAGCCCGAGCAGGGTTGCTCGATCTGGTCGGACAACATGCTGATCCCGGTCGGCGCCCCGAACCCGGCAGCCGCCTACAAGTTCATGGACTACGTCTATGAGCCCGAAGTCCAGGCCAAGATCGTCGAGTACGTGAACTACGTCAGCCCGGTTGAAGGCGTGAAGGAGATCCTCACCAAGAAGGATCCAGCACTCGCCAACAATGATCTGATCTTCCCCTCGGAAGAGTTCACGGCGAACTGCTTCAACCAGGTCTCACCGCCCGGTGACGAAGCAGAACAACTGGAAGTCGAACAGGCCTTCCAGGACGTGGTCACGGGCTGACCCGCAGACAAGCAAATCTGGAACCAGGATGAAGAGGCCGGCGAACCGATGAGAAAGGTGACCAACCGATGACATCGGTTCGCCGGCGCCTGGTCCCCTATGGGCTTCTAGCCCCGGGCCTGATCTGGCTCATCCTCTTCTTCGTGATCCCCATGTACTTCATGGGGGAGCTTTCGCTCAAGACCGGCTCGCTCGAGAGCGGCTACCAGCTGACCTGGGCATTCGAGAACTACACGGACTCAATCAGCCAGTACAGCACCCAGTTCCTGCGGGCCTTCTACTACGCCGGTGTCGCGACTTTCTTCTGTTTGCTGATCGGCTATCCGCTGGCCTATGCGATCGCCTTCAAGGCTGGCCGCTGGAAGAACCTGATGCTCTTCGCGGTAGTCGCACCGTTCTTCACCACCTACCTGATCCGGACCATCGCCTGGAAGACCATCCTTGACGATGCAAGCCCGGTCGTCAGCTTCCTCAAGACGATCCACTTGGTACCCCAGGACGGCAGGGTTCTGGCAACTTCCGCCGCGGTGATCGCCGGCCTCACCTACAACTTCCTGCCGTTCATGGTGCTGCCGCTCTTCGCCGCACTCGAGCGACTCGACAGGCGGTTGCTCGAGGCAGGCAAAGATCTCTACGCCTCGACCGCTCAGACCTTCTGGCGGATCACGCTCCCCCTGACCATGCCGGGCATCATTGCCGGCGTCCTCCTGACCTTCATACCGGCTGCGGGTGACTACGTCAACGCGACCTTCCTAGGTGGCACCAACCAGGCAATGATCGGCAATGTGATCCAGTCCAAGTACCTGGTGGTCAATGACTATCCGGATGCCGCGGCACTCTCCTTCACCCTGATGGCGATCATCCTGGTGGCCCTGCTGCTCTACATCAAGTTCGCCGGATCCGAGGCCCTGATGGGCGAAGACGAGGAGGCAAAGTGAGCAAGGCCTGGACATGGATCAAGGAGCACCTTGTCCTCTTCATCGGGATTCTCGCCCTTGCCTACATGCTGCTTCCGATCCTGGTGATCGCGATCTTCTCGTTCAACGATCCGTCCGGCCGCTACAACTTCGAATGGGTCGGCTTCACCACCGAGTACTGGGGCAAGCCCTTTGCCATCCAGGAACTGACCGACTCGCTGCTGGTCAGCATCCGGCTCGCCTTCTTCACATCGATCGGCGCAACGATCCTCGGCACCCTGATCGCGATCGCACTGGTCAGGTACAAGTTCTTTGGCCGCCGCGCGGCCAACCTTCTGATCGTCATTCCGATGGCCACCCCCGAGGTAGTGATCGGCGCTTCGCTGCTTTCGATGTTCCTGATCTACGGCGCCAAGCTCGGATTCGGAACCCTGCTGATCGCCCACATCATGTTCTCGATCAGCTTCGTGGTGATCGTTGTGCGCTCACGTCTGATCGGTTTCGACCGGCGGCTCGAAGAAGCCGCCCAGGATCTCGGCGCGAACGCCTTCACGACCTTCCGCAAGGTGACCCTGCCGCTGATCGCCCCCGGGGTGATCTCGGCCGGGCTGCTCTCGTTCGCACTTTCGATCGATGACTTCGTGATCTCGAACTTCAATTCCGGTTCGGAAGTCACCTTCCCGCTCTACATCTTCGGCGCCAACCAGCGCGGCATCCCGGTCCAGGTCAACGTGATCGCCACCATGCTCTTCGCAGTGACCGTCATCGCGATGCTGGCAGTGATCATTCAGCAGAAGCGGGCCGAGAAAGCGGCGGCGATGCGGCCCGAAGAAGCGGCCAACAAGCCCGCCATTTCGATTCCTGTCTGAGTAGTCGATACGCCGCGTGGCCCCGGTAGGCATCCCCGGGGCCGCAAGTCGCAGGCTCCTGCGGGAGTTCCCCGGGGACGCCTACCGGGGCCACGCGGCTACACGGAACGGATCGGTGGCATGCCTTAGGTTTCCCCCATGGGATATGAGACGCGGTTGCTGGTTGGTGGAGAGTTGATCGTCGGTGAGGGATCGGCGATCGAGGTTGAGAATCCGGTTAGTGAGGAGATCGTGGCTTCTGTGGCCTCGGCTTCTCTGGAGCAGCTTGATCTTGCGGTTGAGGCTGCGACTTCGGCTAAGGCCACCTGGGGGACGATGCCCGCGGTGGATCGGGCGCCCCTGCTTCACGGGATCGCCGCGGCACTGCGCGAGAAGACCGATGAGCTCGCACTGCTGATGACCACCGAGATCGGCCGGCCGCTTTCCGAGTCGGCGGACGAGGTCGAATGGTGTGCTGCCTGCTTCGACTACTACGCGGAAGTGGCCCGTTCAGAGATCGGGCGAGTCATTCCCCCGATCGAGGCTTCGCAGTTCTCGGTCGTGGTCAAGGAACCGCATGGTGTCGTCGGCTGCATCGTGCCCTGGAACTTCCCGCTCCTGCTGCTGGTCTGGAAGGTCGCCCCGGCGCTTGCGGCTGGCAACACGATCGTCGCCAAGCCTTCCGAGCTCACCCCTCTTTCAACCCTGGCGATCGCCGATGTCTTCTCGGAGCTCCCGTCCGGAACGGTGAATCTGCTCGCCGGAGCCGGAGAGATCGGTGCCGGCATTTCCGAACACCCGGGGATCGACTGCATCGCCTTCACCGGGTCGGTCGCAACCGGCAAGAAGGTCGGCGTTGCCGCCGCCTCGAGGAATGCGCGGGTGAACCTTGAGATGGGCGGCAAGGATCCCTTCATTGTCTGCGATGACATCGGACCCGATGGCGTCGCAGTCGCCGCGCAGGGCGGAGCCTGGGCGGCCTTCCTGAACGCCGGGCAGGTCTGCACCTCCTCCGAGCGCTTCTACGTGATGGAGAGCGTCTTCGACGAATACGTAAGCGCCTTTGTCGAGCACACGAGTTCGCTTGTGATCGGTGACCCGCTCGACCCGAAGACCGACATGGGTCCGATGGTCTCGGCCACCCAGCGGGGCAAGGCGCTCGCCCAGGTGGAGGACGCGGTCGCGGCCGGGGCCGAACTGCTCACCGGCGGCGGCAGGGCCGGATTCGAGAAGGGTCACTATCTCGAACCCTGCGTGCTAACCGGGGTGCCGGCCGAAGCCGATCTGCTGCACGAGGAAACCTTCGGTCCGGTAGCCCCGATCGTTCCGGTCAGGGACCTCGACGAAGCGATCAGCCTGGCCAACGGCCTCGACTTCGGACTCGGGGCGAACATTTACACCCGAGATCTGAAACGGGCGATCCGCTGCGTGAAGGAAGTCCGTTCCGGTTCGGTCTGGATCAACGATCCGCTGACCGACAATGACGCCGGACCGTTCGGCGGCTTCAAGAACTCCGGGATTGGCCGTGAGCTGGGCACCGAGGGCCTCGACGCTTTCCGCGAGGCCAAGCACGCCCACATCGACACGGAAATCGAAGTCAAGGACTGGTGGTACCCCTACGGCTGAGCCGCAGGAGTACCACCGGGTCCGGGCCTTCGTTTAGGCCTCGTCCTCCGAGCTCAAGCAATCGGTCAGACCGATCTCTTCGGCGAGCGCATCTGACTCGGCATCGAGCGCGTCACCCTCGGCGACGGCGGCTTCGAGTCCCTGCCGGTCGTCGTTGCGGATCGCATCGGCAGCTTCGAGTGTCACGTCGGCCGTATCCCGGCTCAATGCGATGAACTGATCGACGTTTTCCTGGCTGTCGGACGGCACTTCCAGAGCTTCCATCTCATCGATGGCTGCCGACATCGCATCAGCCTGATCCTCGAAGACGGTCGCGGCGGTTTCGAGATCTCCGGAATCCATCGCGGCCGTGAAATCGGCCTCGGCTGCTTCGGACTGGGCCCTGTAGTCGGCACAGATCGTGTTGGCGCTGGCGACGAAGTCATCGCTGCCGGAATCTGAATCTCCACCACATCCGGCGACAAAGGCCATGCCTGTAAAGAGGACTGCTCCAAGCACCACAAGGCGCCCGGTTCTGGACTTGACACTCATTTTCACTCCCGTTTCGGGTTGGGGATCCGAGCCTATCCCGAAACGGGCGGGTCGGACGGATCTCGGCTGTCTGGCCAGGAGACTGCCCGAAGGGTCAGGAGGTGGTGCCGGTGGTGCCGGTAGTCCCGGTCGCGTCCGAGACACCGGTTCCACCGCTTCCGCAGGCCTCGAACCCGAAGCTGTCGGTCAGCTGGAAGTACTGACCGGCCAGTAGCGATGCCTCCTTGCCCGCGCTGATCATCGCTTCCTTGTCACCGCCTGCGATCGCATTGGCCGCTTCTTCTGCGACGTCCACCCTCTGCCGGCCGAGCGCGATGATCTGGTCCATGGTGGTCTGGTCGGCCACTGGCGGGGTCAGTTCTTCCAGGTCGGCAAGCATGGCGGTCACTTCCGCGGCCTGATCTTCGAA
>JAUPTY010000023.1 GCA_030917845.1 Actinomycetota bacterium
TGGTCGAAAAGATTGCCGCCTGGATGAAGGTGAAAGCGATCGCGAAGGTGATGTAGGAGTCGGTCGGGAAGCCGGGGATATCGGTCGCGGAATTGAGGCCTCCCGCGTTCACCGCCAGCAGAAAGAGCGGGAAGATCACGCTGGGAATCACCAGCGCCGGCTGGCGAACCAGCCGGATCACCGAGCGGCCCCCCATCGCTGCGGCCTGGATCGGCAGTGGCGAAGGAGCCGGCCCGACAGGAACGGCGGCCCCGCTCAAGCCGGGCCCCCCTGGGCGGATGGCAGGGCCATCTCGCCGCTGTCCGACTCGTCACCTTCGAGGTGGCGCCCTGTCTTGGCGAGAAACACGTCATCGAGAGTCGGCTCGTTGAGGACCAGGCTCGCCAGTTCGATGTCGGCATTGTCGAAGGACCGGACGATGCCGACCAGTTCGTCGATTCCTTCAGACAGCCGGATGCCCAGCGCCTCGCGGACGGCGGGAACCGGGGTTCCGAATTCGTCGAGGATCTCCTTTGACTGCTCGCGATTGGCGGGGTCCCGGGGAACCACCTCGACGCTGGGGCGTCCGATTTCGGACTTGAGTGCCGCCGGTGTTCCTTCTGCGGCGATCCGGCCCGCGTCGATGATCCCGACCCGGCTGGCCAGCTGATCCGCCTCTTCGAGGTACTGCGTGGTCAGAAAGACGGTGACTCCGTCCTCGACCGACAGCCGGGTGACTTCGGTCCAGAGCGAGGCGCGGCTTTGAGGGTCAAGCCCGGTCGTGGGTTCATCCAGGAACAGGACCTGCGGACGGTGCACCAGCGCCAGCGCGAGATCAAGCCGTCGTTTCATGCCGCCGGAGTAACCGCCCACCCGGCGATCAGCCGCTTCGGAGAGACCGACCCTTTCGATGAGTTCGTCACCGCGGCGGATCCGCTCGTCTTTCGGAAGTCCGTGCAGTGCGGTCTGCAGCTTCATATGTTCGCGTCCGGTCAGGTTCGGATCGAGCGCCGCTTCCTGGAGGGCAGCCCCGATCACCTTGCGGACTTCCGGGCCCCTGGTTGCCACATCCAGACCAGCGACCCGGGCGGTCCCGGCGGTCGGTGGCAAGAGGGTGGTCAACATATGCACGGTCGTTGATTTGCCGGCTCCGTTTGGTCCGAGGAAGCCGTAGATCTCCCCCGGTTCGACCGTCAGGTCGATGCCGTCGACCGCTCTGGGTCCGTTCTTGAACTCCCGGACCAGGCCTTCAACCTCGATCCCGTTACCGCTCAATCTCTCCGTCATATTGGTTATCTATAACAAAAGTTCACTACTTGAACTATCCACACCCGCAATGATATAGTTGAGCAAATGACCGTTTCCCAGCCTCTCGAAACCCGCCGGGACCTCGAGGGCGAGGCATGGGAAACGCTGGGGAGTTTGTGGATCACACAACGCCCGGTGTTGATGGAACTGGCTCGGAAGCTGGATCTCTTCCCTCCCCAGATCATGGTCATCCAGTCTCTCGATCAGCCCAGACCGATGAGCCAGGTCGCTGATTTCCTTTCCTGCAACAGCTCGAACCTGACCGGAATCGCCGACCGGCTCGAAAGCCGTGGGCTCGTGCAGCGAACCCCCGACCCCGATGACCGTCGGGTCCGCCTGCTCGTACTGACCGATGAGGGCAGAAAGGTCCAGCGGAAGGTCAACAAGGTGCTCCGCAAGCCGCCGGCCGCGATGAAATCGCTGAGCGAAGATGAACTGATCACTCTGGCCGAATTGCTCGGGAAGCTCGAAGCGAGGATCCCGGAGGGCTGAATCCGCCCCCGCTGGCCCCGCCTTTGAGAGACTGATTCCATGTCCGAGAGCACTACAGCACCGATCGACCTGTTCGAGAAGGTCAAGAACCATGAGCGCCGCGAGCAGCTCGAGGCGGCCAACGAAGGTGGCCTCAATCCCTACTTTCGACTGCTGACCTCGCAGGCCGGCCCGGTTGTCGAGATGGAAGGCCGGGAGACGATCATGCTCGGCTCGAACAACTACCTGGGCCTGACCGGCGATGACCGGGTCAAGAATGCCGCCCGGGAAGCCCTGGACACGTACGGAACCGGAGTCACCGGTTCCCGCCTGCTCAACGGTACCACCCCGATCCACGTCGAGCTCGAGCAGGAGCTCGCCGCCTGGATGGAAACCGAAGACGCAATCGTTTTCTCGACCGGCTATCAGTCGAATGTCGGCTGCCTCCAGGCCATGCTTGGCCCCGCGGACACGGTGATCTGCGATTCCGGCGACCACGCTTCGCTGCTCGACGGCTGCAAGCTATCCGGGGCGAAGCTGCGTCCCTTCCGCCACAACCAGATGGACAAGCTGGAGAAGATGCTCCAGCGGGCGACCGGTGACGGTGGCGGCATCCTGGTCGTGGTTGATGGCGTCTACTCGATGGAGGGCGACCTGCCCGATCTGCCCCGGGTGGTCGAACTTTCGAAGCACTACGGCGCCCGGATCATGGTCGATGAGGCTCACGGTGTCGGTGTGCTGGGAGAGCGTGGAGCCGGGGCAACCGAACTTTTCGGTCTCGAAGACGAGGTCGACCTGCGGATGGGGACCTTCTCCAAGAGCCTCGCCTCATGCGGCGGCTTCATCGCCGGCAATCACGACGTCGTCGACTACATGCGGATCACTTCACGCTCCTTCATTTTCAGTGCCTCTGGCGTTCCGGCCGCGGTTGGTGCCGCACTGGAAGCGGTGAAGATCTGCCGCAGCGAAGGTGCGCCCCTCTTCAAGCGGCTACTCGAAAATGCCCGCTACCTGAGGCACGGTCTCGAGGATCTGGGATTGAAGGTAGTGCCGCCGGGCACCATGCCTGACGGCAGCCCCGCTGACACTCCCGTCGTACCGGTCGTGGTTGGCGAGGACTGGACCGCCGTCCTGCTCTGGAAGGCCCTCTTCGACGCTGGCGTCTACTGCAATGTGGCGATCCACCCCGCTGTCCCGCCGAGCGGCGCCCTGCTCCGCACCAGCCTGATGGCCACCCACGAGAAGGGCCAGCTCGACAAGGCCCTCGGCATCATCGGAGAAGTCATCAAGGACTTCCCCACCCTCACCGAATAGCGGGGGCCGCTTCGGTTCTCAGGGGGACGCCCGGATACTGGAGCGGGTGGCCGCTTGAGCGGTGATCCGGGGACAGACCGGCCCGCAAGAGCGCAAGGCTTGGGCCGACCTGGCATTCGTCCTATTTGGTGAGCCAGCGCGCCGGGCGTCACCGGGTCCGCTGATGACAAAGACTTCCCGGCGAGAGTAGGTCTGAGAGTGAGGTAGCCGATCCAGCAAGGCCATAGGGTTCGAACGCCCGCAGACCGGACTCGAAAGGGCGGCCGAATAGCCGCCGGGTGCGAATGGTTATCGAGGGCCCTCGTGGCGCCTTTCCGGCTCTGCCAAGATGCTGACTCATGGTCCGAAAGCAAACCGCCAACTATCAGGCCGCCGGTGGATGCCAGCCGGTCGGGCAGCGGTCCTGTTGACTACTGGGAATGGTATTCCTGGGCGAGCCGCACGCTACGACGCCTGGTTCGACACCCCCATCGGCCGCGCAATGGACGCCGCTGAGGCCCGCGCAGTTCTGGGTATGACGAGCGTGCAGGCGGACGAGCGCGCCCTCGATGCGGGCTGCGGTACCGGCACCTACGCCCGCCGACTCGCCGAGCGTGGAGCGCGTGTCACCGGCGTAGACACCGACCCGGAAATGCTCGGTGCCGCCCGCATCAAACTTCCAGCGGCGACGCTGGTCGAGGCCGACGTCATGCAGCTGCCCTTCGCCGATGCGAGCTTCGATCTCAGCCTCGCTGTGACGCTGCTCTGCTTCGTGGACGACCCGCAGCGCGCGGTCGCGGAGCTCATCCGAGTTACTAGGCCCGGAGGCCGTGTCATTCTCGCCGAGCTCAATCGCCGGAGCCTCTGGACCGCCTGGCGGAGAATCGAATCGTGGCAGGGATCCAAGACTTGGCGGGATGCCAAATTCTTCTCCCCTCGCGAGCTCGCCGGCCTTCTCCGCAACGCCGGCATCGACACGGTACGCACCGAGGCGGCAGCCTACTTGCCGCCCAAAGCGCCTGCCTGGCTGCGAGTCCGTGCGATCGCCTTCGAGCGTCGCGCGCATCTACTCGGCAGTTTCGGCGCGGCCCTCAGCCTGGCCCGTGGAGACGTGAGCGAACCCTCTCGCGATTAAGGGGTTCGGGCGCAGGATGAGCTCGATGAAGCGAGGCTACCAAAGCGAAAGATTGCCAGCGTCTGGTGGCGTGACCCTGACGCCCCAAGAGCGTTGATTGATCCATCCCCCCGGCTCAGAAGACCAGGACCCGACCGGCTGCCCGGGTCCACTAGGTGAGTTCCTCCATGGTGCTCCGCCTGCAGCCATCGGCGAGCTCGGCCTCGGCGATTACACGGGCGTCCATGCAGGTCCCGCAGGCCCCGACCTCTCCGCCCTCGCGAGGGATAGCGCGGAGCATGACCTCGACCTTGTAATAGCCCTTTGGGTCTAGTTGGCCTCTCTTTGCGCAAGCCGCAGCGTCACCGATCAGAAAGACACGAAGGCCCTCCTCGCCACCTCGGGCGAGCGAACCGGCGAGGCGCAGGCCGTTGTAGCTACGCTCGGTTCCGTAGGGGGGCGTCGTTGAGGATGAAGAGCGTCGATCCGTCCGCCGATTTGGCCCCTGCTGCCATCAGGCCACCGCCTTCCTGAGACAGTGTTCCCGTCTCGATTGAGACCGTGTCACATGACAAACCTGATGTGAGAAAGATCCCTGTGGCTGAGACTACATCGGACCCCGTGGCGAGTCGACCAACCGAAGCCACCTGTTCGGCGGTCAGGGTATCGACCCATTTGTCCTCTTGAGAATGGTTCACGCCGTCTGACTTTCGAGGTCACCATCGGGGGGGCGAATCTTCGCGTGCCACCAGAGAGAGCCGAGCATGAGGATCGAGAGCAGTCCGCCGGCGAGCGAAAGTCCGGCGTAGCTGCTTCCGGCCATCACGAACCCGGCAGCAGCCCCTCCCCCGGCTCCGCCGAGGGAAATCATCACATCAACGGTGCCCTGAGTGCTTGCTCTCGTTTCGGGTTCAGTTGAGTCAACCAGCATCGCGGTACCGGAGAGCAAACCGAAGTTCCATCCAAGTCCAAGCAGGGACAAAGCCACTATCAGGAACGGGAGCGAATCTTCTGGTGCGAAGGCGGCGGTGATTCCCGCAAGAAAGAGCGTGGTACCGGAGGCGCAAGCCATTGGAATTCGACCGACCCGATCGACCAGAACGCCAGTCACGAGCGACGGTAAATACATGAACCCGACGTGTATCCCGATCACGAGCCCGATTTCGCCAAGATCGTGACCGTGGTTCTTCATATGGACAGGGGTCATGGTCATAATCGCAACCATGGCAATCTGGGTGACGACCATCACCGTTGCCGCGATCAACACCCCTTGGTTGAACCTGGACATTGGGGCGATCCCCGCGGGAGATCCAGCAACCTTGGTGGTGGCGGCGCCGGCGATCTGTGCAACCTTGAGCGGATCGGGCCGTAGGAAAGAAAAAAGGACGATTCCGGCGGCAAGGTATGCGGCGCCGGCAAGGAGGAACGGCCCGGCGAGCTCTGGGACTCCGATGATTTCGGCCAAGTGGCCGAGGGGTTCAACCAAGTTCGGACCGGCCACTGCACCAAGGGTCGTGGACACCATCGCGATACTCGCGGCCGTAGCCCTTCTATCCGGTCGTGCGAGGTCGGTTCCGGCATACCTCGCTTGAAGGTTGGTCGCCGTACCGGCCCCGTAGATGAACAGGGAAAGAAACAGTAGCGGCACGTTGTCGATCTCCGCTGCGAGGACGACTCCGAGAGCTCCGAGGCCGCCGGCAGCGAACCCGAACCCTAGACCGCGGCGACGTCCAGATGATTGTGAGACGCGACCGATCAGCATCGCGGCAGACGCGGCACCCAAGGTGAAGAGTGCTGAGGGAAGACCGGAGAGACTGTCGCCCCCAAGCATTTCTTCGGCAAGAAGCGCGCCCACGGTGATTCCGGCGGCAAGTCCCGCTCCACCAAGAATCTGGCTTGCCACAACCACGAAAAGGGTGCGGCGCTGGAGGGAATCCCGCGCGGCGGAATCCGCTGCGACGCGCTGTGCCTCGATGGTCTCTCTATTCCGCATCGCTCAGGTCCACGTCATGAGTTGCCCGCCACTCGATAACGCCTTCGTCCATCGCACGCGCGTCAAAGCCGCCCTTACAAAGCCAAGCTGCGGCTTCTCGTGCGAGGCGGCAGAACTCCCCACGGCAGTAAACAACGACGGTCCCGTCCGCAGGAATTTCGGAGTAGCGGCCCTGAAGCTCGGCCAGGGGAATCGATATCGCTCCGGGAAAATGGCCACTTTCGTATTCGGCTTTGGGCCGAACATCAACGACCGTCATCCCCGTGTCCACCGCCGCCGCATCGATTAGTGGTGCTCCCGCGCCGGCGGATTCAACTTCAGCCATGTAGAGGGCAAGTGAATCGCGCAATTCCGGACTGTGGCGAAGACCAACCCGTTTCGCGACCAGATAGAGCTCTGCCACATCGTCCCCGGCCAAGCGGTAGTAGATCGTGGTCCCGTCCCGCCTGGTTCTCACGATCCCGCCCCGCTTCAAGATCTGAAGATGCGAAGAGGCCGTGGCAAGTGCCATGCCGGTGACTCGCGCAAGGTTTTCTACCGCGTACTCACCCTGGGCCAGCAGCTCGATCAACTCAAGACGTCGCCCATTCGCCATCGCCTTTTGAACCGACGCAAGCGCATCGAACACGGATCCCTTGTCGGCATCTATTTCGTTATTCTCCGGAATTATGGAATAGCAAGTTAGCAGCATCGGGTCACGACCGCTGGACCGCAACCAGAGGTTGCCTGTCCGCCTGAATCCACCTGTTCCGACGCCACTCCGATCCTGGGACGGACAGGTCTCCCTCGTCCACGGGAGGTATCTCCGGGGCTCTTCCATCCGCTCCGAATGTTCGAGTGCCGGAGCGATTCAGGCGGATAGAGGAAGGGCACGCGTCGAGTCGGACCGATCGACCCCTACCCCGCAATCTCGTCCAGGGACGCGTCCCTCGCCGTCCCCGGGACAACGGCACGGATAGGGACGGTGGCCTGGGATTCCGCGCTGCTGGTCGGTCTCCCTGTGATCGAATCCCCGGCCCGATCTGCCCGGAGTCGGACGGATTCCTTTGTTCCGGATCGAACCGGCTGCAAGAGAAAGGGCCGCCCGGAGGCGGCCCTTTTCGTTATCTGCTTACCTGCCCGGCTAATTGCCGCGGGCGGCGGTCACCAGGTTGGGCTTCGGTTCGACCACTTCGACCGGCTCGAACTCGGCCGCGGCCTTGTTGATCGTGATCGGGCTGACGTCCGGGTCACCGGTGTCGGTGATGGTGAAGTCACCCGTGATCCCGTCCGTGACCTTGAACCCGTATAGGGCTGCGGCCACCGCGGCCCGGTCGGTACCGGCGGATTCGATCGCGTCAAGCAGAACCTGGGCTGCCTGACCTGCGTAGGGGGCGTAGAGCTCGATCGGCTGACCGTCAGTCTTCGATTCGAGCTGATCCACGAACTCCTTGCCGGGTCCCGGCAGCAGGTCCGGCACGCGGCCGGGCACCGAGGCCAGCATTCCGGCTGAAGCCGCCCCTGCTTCGTCGATCGTTGACTGCTGGGCGAACCCGTCCGGTGCCATCAGCGCCACGGCCCCGTCATTCGGACCGAGCACCGTGACCTTGTCCTTGATCAGCTGGCCGCCGTTCTGCTCGGTCAGGCCGGCGAGGAGGATGCCATCAGGGTTGCTCTTCTTGACCTTGTTCATCAGAGCCGTGTAGTCCTTCGCCTCCGGATCCCATTCGAGCTGCTCGGTGACCTTGACCCCACCGGGGGTGGAAGCGTTGATGAAGGTCTGGGCCTGGCCGTATGACGTGTCGTCGTCAGCGGCGAAAAGCACCGAGACCCGCTTTATTCCGTTAGCAGCGGCGTAGGTGACCAGAGCGGCGCCCTGGGCGGCGTCGTTCGGGACCACACGGGCGTAATTGCGGTCTCCCGACGGGTAGAGCGAATCCGGGGCCCCGTCGGTGCAGGTGTCTGCGGATTCAGTCAGGCAGATCGCGGTGTTGCCCGGCGAAACCATCGCCACGGCGCCACCATCGGCCTCGTTGAGGATCGGGATCATCGCCTGGGCGCAGCCCGAGTTGTAGGTGCCGACCACACCGATCACCGAGGAGTCCTCGCTGTAGGCCTTCGCGTTGTCCTTGCAGGTCTGCTCGTCCCAGAGTCCGGTGTCAGCCAGCGAGTCATCGCAGGCCTGGAATCCGATCGTCGTGTCGCCGGCCTTCCAGCCGGAGTCATCCAGCACCTGGGTGATCGCATCGTTCATCTGCTTCGACCGGTCTTCGGAATCGCCCTGCAGGGGGAGGTCGGAAACGATCAGGGCGTCGGGTGATCCGTCACCGACATAGGTCATTTCACCGCAGGTGTCGATGTTGACTCCCGCTACCTCGTTTGAGCTTCCTGAACCGGAATCGTCCGAATCATCACTGCCGCAGGCCACCACGACCATGGCAACCACGATCAGCGCACCAACACCAAGCAGCAGCTTCATTGCTTTCGACACTCTCTCTCCCGTCTGTCAGCGGCCCGACCGGACTGGATCGGCCGCATGGATTCAAAGGCTGACCGAACGCTGTTCGGTCACTCTCCTTCGACCATACATGCCACCGCCGTCGGCAACAAGAGGATCGGCGGTGAAAAAGAAAAAACCTGCTCTTAGCGGAAGTTCGGCCAAAGTCCCGTTGACGAGGAAAGGACAAACTCACTATGTTGCCTTTATCGCCTGGGTCGGACGGAACGCCGCACTCGGGCCGGGAGAGGAAACGCCGGGAATGAGGATCCCCGGAGTGGACGCCCCATGGAACCAGTCAACCGAACCATCCCCCGAAGGGAGGACCGCCCGTGGAAGTTGCCGCCACCGCCGATTCGAATTCGATTGCCAGTCCAATGCCACAGCATCTGCAGGCTCTCGAGCGTGCGAACCGGGTTCGCCTTGCTCGCGCCGAACTGAAGCGATCGATCGCAAGTGGTGAGGTCACGGTCACGAAAGTGATCACCGAATGTCCCTGGCAGACCGAGAGCATGACCCTCTCGGAACTGCTCCGCGCCCAGTCCCGTTGGGGCCGGACCCGGACGAGAAAGCTTCTGGCCTCGGTAGGCCTGAGTGAGAACAAGAGACTTGACACCCTGACCGAGCGCCAGCGGATGCTCCTGGTCAGCCAGCTTCGCCCCCATTAGGGAACCACAAAACGGAGCCCGTCCAACCATTCTTGAATCTCATGGGCGGGCGGGATTCTGTTGCCGCCCGGCGAAGACCGGGCGGCCGGCAGTTAAGTCATTTCAGCTTGTAGCTGAGGCCGCCTGAGGCGTGCTCGAAGGCCCTGCGAAAGGCCCAGAACGCGGGAATGGCCACGACCAACGCCACGGCCAGGCAGACCCACAGGATCCATTTGACCAGCAGGAAGGTCACCGCAACCACGAGTACGAAGACCACCCCGGCGAGCAGGGTTGTGTGGGACCGAAAACCTGTGAAGTGTTCCCTGAGCGAGAGCTCCAGTCCCCCGACCGAACCGAGTGCCAGCCCGGGAAATACCAGCATCGGATTCTGCTTGATCATCCCGTAGACGAGCAGGAAAAGGCCCCCGAGCACGGCCGCCTGCGTCACCGGGATGTTGCCCCAGATCGGCTCCGGCCGCCCGTCTCCGGGCAGCGGCTTCTGAGCGTCCTTCTTTCCGGACCGGGCAGCAACCGGCGGCGGCACGGGCGCTTCCACCGGCCGCTTCCCCTTCGCCTTACGGCGCTTCCTGCTCTGCTTTCGTCTGGCCATCGATCAGGGAGCGTACCTGCGCGCCCAGTTCCTCCGGAGTGGTGTTGCCGATTTCCGCATTCCTCAGCACTCCCCCCTCCCGATAAAAGAGATAGGTGGGGCAACCGCCCACCCGGTACAGGTTCGAGACGGCGCCGTCCCGGTCGTAGCCAACCAGAACCTTCCAGTCGTTCTCCTCGATCAGTTCCCTGACCCGGTCACGGTCATCGCGGACGTTGATCGAGACGAATCCCGCCCGGTCGCCGTAGTCATCGGCGACCTCTTCGAAGGCATCCTGCTGGTCGATGCAGCTCGATGCCCCCTTGGTGAACCAGAACGACATCACCAGCGGCTGGTCGAAGAAGTCGCAGATCCGCAAAACGTCGTCGCCGGCAACCGAGCAAGCCTGCTCGGGATCGACGTTCGCGTCACCGTCGAGATCGGACATAGCGATCGGCACCGCAAATGGAGCCGCCTTCTCTCCCACTCCCAACTCTTCGTTCAGCCCGACGCTGCCGGACTCCGTCGAAAAGCCACGGGACAGGAACAGGATGGCCAGCAGGCCCGCGAAAAGGATCGCGATCAGGGCGACGTAGTTGAAACGTCCCTTCTGCATCACCGCCGCTCCAGCCAGACCAGCATCGCCGGAAGGACCACCGCCACTCCGGCCAGGGCCACTGCGAGATCGACCACGGCGATCAGTCCGAAGTCACGCAGCATCGCGACGTCACTCGCCCCGAGGGCGGCGAAGCCGGCAATCGCTGTCAGCCCGGAGGTGGCGACCGCCATTCCGGTCCGGCCATAGGTGAGGCGGAGCGCCTGCGCGAGAGTCGCGCCCGCCTCCCGCTCCTGGAAGTAGCGGCCAGAGATGATCACCCCGAACTCGGTCGCGATCGCGGTTATCAGCACTGCGAGCAGAGTCGAAAGGGGGTTCAGCGGAAGGTGGAGTGCGGCAACGATCAAAGCCGACCAGCCACCGGCGACGATGACCGGAACCAGGGGAACCAGCACCCGGCGTGGCGACCGGTAGACGATCAGGAGGAAGAGCCCGATCGCCACGATGCCAGCCAGGATGAAGAGATACCGGGAGGAGGCCAGCTCGGAAGCTGAAACCGTAACCAGGACCGGTACGCCGGTCACATCGGCGCTGACACCCGGAGGTGGCCCCTGCCCCTTCCGTGACTCCCTGACGATCCGTTCCATGCGGTCGATCACTTCCTGCTGGCGATCGACCGAAGCGGAACGGAGGGCGAAGGCGATCTTGGCCTCGGTCGGGTCGGCCCGCCCGGTCAGGCCACCGGCGACCATCGCCCGGCGCTCGTTGACCGGAAGCACCCGAAGCACCTCCCGCACGTCGGCGGTCGTCACGCCCCTCGCCGTGGCATCGATGAAATCTGGAATCGCCGGCCCCGGGCAGAGTTCGGCCCCCTCACACTCCGGCTCGGCGCCACCGTAGCCGGACTCTTCAAGAATCCGCTCGCGGACCTCCGCCATCCAGGCCACCACCGTCGGCTCGGTGACATCCGGGGCCCGGACGATCAGGTCGATCTGACCCGAAGCGCCGGTCGTCTCCTCGACGTTCAGCAGATCCTGGACCAGCGGCGCCTGGGCAGGCAGCAGCTGTCCGATCTCGCTCCGCGTCTCGGCCTGGGTACTGACTGCCCAGCCGATCGCCCCGAGCAGGAAGGCCATGGCAAGGATTCTTCCCGGGGCGGCGATGGCGGTCCCCAGAACCGGCTTGACAACATCTTTCAGCCGGGTCAGGACACGCCCCTGACGACCATCCGGACGGCCGTCACCGCGCAGGGAGAGCAGCGCGAAAACGGCGAGGAAGGTGAAGACGAAGCAGACCAGCACGCCGATGCCAAGCAGCAGGCCGAATTGGGCAACGAGGGGGAAAGAAGAAAGCGCGAGGACTCCGAATCCGGCCACGGTAGCGACGCATGCGGTGGCGATCATCGGCACCCCGAGAGCGGCCGCCTCGCGAGCCGACATTGCTGGGCGCATCCTTTCGGTCTCATCGAAGCGGGCCTGGATCTGGACCGCATAGTCGACGGTGAGCCCGATCAGGATCGGTGCCGCACCCAGCGAGGCCAGTGAGAACTCGCCGCCCAGCAGCCGGAGCAGCCCGGCCGCCACGGCGACGCCACCGAGGGCCAGACCTAGTGGCAGCAGGCGCCAGATCGAACCGAAAACGAAGAAGAGCGCCAGGCTCATCAGGATCACGGCCACAGCGGTGAGGATCAGCACCCGGTTCGGCAGCTCTTCATTCAGACCGTCGAAAACAACGGGTGAGCCCGAGACGACCGTCTCCACCTTGCGGAGCTGGGTTGAGGGATCGTCGGCCGCCTGGCCGATCAACTCGATCGCCCTCGACTTCTCGGCTTCGGTCAGGTCCGACCGCAGCCGGATCGTGATCTGTGCGGAGTCCCGGGAAGGGAACAGGTAGTTCAGCTTCGGCTTCGGACCGGCGGCGAGTCCTCCGTCGCCGAAGACCACCTGCCGCACGAAGGTCGGGTCTTCAAGGCTGGGTGCCTGGGTGATTCCGTACTGCGAGACGATCTGGGCAGCCAGGGCGAGTATTCGTTCGCGTTCGGCGGCCCCGGCGACCGTGTTCGGCAGCGAAGCGAGCCGCTGAATCTGCTGGTTGTACACCTCGGTGATTCCGGAGACGGCCCGGCCGAGGAAAGTGGCGGGACCGGCAACCACGCGGGCCGGCTGAAGGTCGGTGATCTCCCGGCAGATCCGGAACAGGCGACCTCTTCCCTGCTTGATGTCGCCGGCCAGACAGGTCTCCAGGGTGGCGAGACGGTTCAGGTTGTAGGTGCTCAGCGTTTCGACCAGCGGGCCCTTGGCCACGATCACGACGGGGTCGGAACCGAATGACTGCTCTGCGCGCTCGGTCTCCTGGTAAGTGGTCGAGTCCTTGTCGAAGAATGCGTCAGTGACGTTCTGGCTGCCCATGCCGCTCGCCGCCCAGAGGGAGACCAGGCTCAGCAGCAGCGCAAGAATCAGTACCGGCCAGGGCCGGCGAGCAATGGCCTCGGCGACAGCGCCGAAGACGTTGGACATCAATCCATCGCGAGCGGGCCGACAACGTCGGCCTGCAGGAACTGGTGAACGAACTCGTTGTCGGAATCGAACAGCTCTTCCTTCGGTCCGCTCTCGACGATCCGGCCCTTCCAGAGAACCGCGATGAAGTCAGCGATCCGGCGGGCGGTTCCGAGGTCGTGACTGATCACCATGTAGCAGCCACCGTTCTCGGCGTGGACTTCCTTGATCAGTTCACAGAGCAGCGCGGTACGGACCGGATCGAGGCCCGAGTCGGGCTCGTCGAACATGACGATTTCCGGATCAAGTACGAGCGCCCGGGCGAATCCGGCCCTTTTCCTCATGCCTCCGGAAAGTTCGTTCGGCATCTTGAAGTGAGCTTCACCGAGGCCTACCTCACGGAGGCGGCGCGTACAGATGTGCTCGATTTCTTCTTCGCCCTTGTCGGTGTGCTGCCGGAGCGGGAAGGCGACGTTGTCGTAAATGTTCATCGAGCCGAAGAGGGCGCCGTCCTGGAACAGGAGGCCGAACTTCTTGCGCATCTCGAAGAGGTCGTCATCACTGAGTTCGGGGACCGAATCACCCTTGACGATCACGTCACCGTGATCGGGGTAAAGCAGGCCGACGATGTGCTTGATCAGCACGCTTTTGCCTGTTCCCGAGGGACCGAGGACCATCGAGATCTGATCATCCGGCAGGCCAAGGTTCAGTCCGTTGAGGATCCTGGTGCGCCCGAACTGCTTGACCACGTCAACGATTTCGATCGCGTTGTTCGTGGTGACCTGCTTCGGTCCGGTATGCCACTTGTAGGGATCATCGTCACCGGGACCGACGCCGGGAATTATGAAGTCACGCCCGAGGACGGCGCCGTCGGAAGCGACGAAACCCTTCTCCAGGTCGGTTCTCTCGGTCACCGATGCGTTGATCGACTCTTCCGCTTCGAGTGCGGATTCACCCTCACCGATCGAGTTGTCAGCGGCGGCAGCCTCGTCGGCTGCTTCCATTTCGCCGGCAATTTCGGGTTCTCCCGTGTTCTCGACCGCGGCCTCGACCTCGGGTGAGTTGATCGGCGTCTCTTCCGAACCCTGCAAGTCCTGAGTTTCTTCTTCTTCGCTCAACCTCTCACCCTCCAATCGGTGCTCTCGGGTTCGCACCCCAGAAAACCAGCGTGCCCAACATACCGATGATGTGTACGAGCACAATGTTCAGGACCATTGATTTTGCCGTGGCCGTGCCTACGCCGACCGGCCCTCCCGCGGCGGTGTAGCCGTAGTAGCAGCCGACCAGGACGATGGCAGTTGACATCGTCATGGCCTTTATCAAGCTGAATAAGACGTCAGGAGGGTTCTGGAACATCCAGAAAATCTGCTGATAGCCGCCGGAAGACACATCTCCGATCTGCTCGACCACCGCGATGTAGGAAGCGAAGTAGCCGACGCCGATCGCGGCGATGTACATGAAGGGCAGGGTGATCCAGGCGCCTAGCAGGCGGGTCGCGGCGAGAAAGGTGACCGGTGGCACGCCCATTACCTCGAGCGCGTCGATCTCGTCCGAAATCCGCATCGCGCCGAGCTCGGCGACGATGCCGGTGCCGACCTTGGCCGACATCATGTAGCCGAAGGCGTAGGGGATGACCTCGCGGAGGTCACACCAGGCGGCAAATACGCCAGCGTAGGCCGGGGAGCCTACCGACCGGTTGAAGTACGCACCTTCGATCCCGCACTGGAGACCGAGGACGAAGACCAGACCCCAGATGACCGTGGTCGATCCGAGGATCAGGATGCCGGCCTGGTTCAGGGCCTCTCCGAAGTACCGGAGCACCCGGCCCGAGTAGACCTGGCCCATGACCAGGCCGCAGAACCGGGCGATCTCGCCGAGCGACTCGAGCCATTCGCGGGGGACCTGTAGCCAGCTGCCGGCCATCTACTTGATCGTCTGCAGGTCGGGGTTGGTCGCGAGCATGGTCTGCGTGAACAGATAGTTGAAGATGAAGACACCGAGCAACGAGGTCACAACCGCCTCGTTGACGGCCCGGCCGACGCCGGCCGCACCACCGGTCGCAGTCATCCCCTTGTAACAGCAGACGATTGCGATCACTGCACCGAACAGGGTGCACTTGATCACCGAGGCAGCAAGCTCGAGCGTCGATGCGTTCGAGAAGAGTGAAGCGAAGAAGCCACCGAGCGGCTGGTTGTAGAGCAGCTCTGCGCCGATGCCGCCGGCGATGCCGAAGAGCAGCGCGTAAATGTCAAGCAGACCGGTGATCAGCATCAGGGCCAGGAACCGCGGCACGACGAGGTTCTTGATGGGGTCGACGCCGAGCACCTGAAGTGCGTCGAGTTCCTCGCGGATCTTGCGGGCGCCGAGGTCGGCGGTGATCGCGGTGCCGGCCACGCCGGCAACTACAACGGCGGTCACGAAGGGGGCGAACTCGCGGATCGAGGCGAGAACGAAAAAACCGCCGAGGCGGTCGAGTGCTCCGAAGAGCGAAAGGAAGTTGGCGGCCTGGAGGCCGGGAGCGCCGAAGCCGAAGGCGACGGTCGAGATCAGGAGCGGAAACCAGCAGAGTTGGAGAGCGAAGAGAAACTGGCCGATGAACTCGTTTCCGTAGGGGTACGGAGGCTTGACCGCGGACAGAACCGTCCTGCCGGTCAGGATCATCATTTCACCGGTTTCGGTGAAGAACTCTTTAGCCGGCTCGAGGGCCTTTGTTGCGGTTGCGTTCACCAATCTCTCCCGGGCGAAGGGCCCGTCGAACGCCCGGGACCTGCCGTGTCGCGGAGTCTATGCGATACCCCGGCGTGTGTGACCGTCGCCACACGCGTGGTATGTTGCGCCCGACTTGAGGGGGACCAGCCTGAGATCCATGCCGAGACTAATACTGACACTCGGAATTCTCGTGGGCGCGCTGTCCGCCGCCCTCTTCGTCTCTGCATGCGGCGGTGACGACGGTGGCCAGTTCGCGAATGAGCCGACTGGCGATTTCCCGGTTGAGATCATCGATGCCGGGCTGAAGCCGCTCCAGACGGTGGCCGAGACCTACGACCTGACCATCGCCGTACGGAACTCCGGGGAAGAGACGATCCCGGCGATCAACACCGTGATCGACCTGCCCGGTCTGGACTCCAATCTGCCCTTCGCCTACGCCGACCGGCAGGAAGGGCTGGCGATGAACCAGCGTCCGGTCTGGGTGCTTGAGGAAGGATGGCCGAAGCTGGCCGATACCACCGGGCGCGGAGGTACCACGGTCGCCAGCAGGATGACCTTTGAATTCGGGGCGCTGGAACCCGGGGGCACGGCCAACATGGTCTGGCGGCTCGTCGCGGTCCGGCCCGGCAATTACCGGCTCCGGTACGAGATCGGTGCCGGTCTCGGTACCGACACCAGGGCTGTTGACGAGAACGGAAACCAGCCGGTGGGTGAACTTCCGGTCCGGATCTCCGGCGTGGCCCGCCTGACAGAAATCAACGAAAAGGGCCAGATAGTGCCGGTCAGCCCGGCCGAGCAGGCCCGGGTCGAGTCGCAATTGGAATCGGTCGATTCCGAATACCTTCCCTGAACTTCCGGGCGGTCGCTCCCGACCGATAAACGCAACTTGATTGGGCCGCGAGGTTTTCGGGTCTGATGCTGAACATGATCCGACTGATTCCCGCCACCGCAGCCGTACTCGCAACTCTCGCCCTTGGTTCAGCCTCGCTTGCCTGCGCCGACGAAGGCAGCCAGACCAGCCAGAAGCCGACCACGACCCGGTCGGAGGAACCTGCCGATGCTTCGATCAGCGCCCGGCTGCGGCCGGTCCGCGTCGCCAGTTTCGAGCAGCCGGTCGAGATAAAGGCAGCCCCGGGATTCCCCCGTCTGATGTTCGTGGTCGACCAGCCAGGGCGGATCATGGTCCTGCGACGGGGACGGAAGCTGGCCCGGCCCTTCCTCAACATCACTCCCAAGGTCCAATACGGCGGCGAGGAAGGTCTCCTTTCGATCGCCTTTCCGCCCGATTACCGCAAGAGCAAGCGCTTCTACGTCTACTTCAATGACAACGCCGGAAACATCCGCGTGGTCGAATACCGGCGGCGGACCGCGGTCCGTGCCCGGCAGAACTCGGCCCGCCTCGTGATGCGGATCGGCCATCCGGTCAACAGCAACCACAACGGCGGCCAGCTCAATTTCCTCGGACCGCTCCTCTACTTCGGCACCGGTGACGGCGGTGAATCAGGCAACGCCCAGAACCTGAACTCGCTGCTCGGCAAGCTGATCCGCATCGACCCCCGGCGCAACGGTCGCCGGGCCTATTCGGTACCGCGATCGAATCCATTCGTCGGGCGTTCCGGACGCGACGAGATCTTCTCCTACGGCCTCCGTAACCCGTTCCGCTGGTCCTTTGACACGACCAGTTCAAAGCGGAAAGTCCGGATCGCGATCGGGGACGTCGGCGAAAGCCAGTTCGAAGAAGTCAACTACATAAACCTGAGCCGGGCCCGCGGCGGGAATTTCGGCTGGCCCCGCTGGGAAGGTTTCACCCCGTATGAAGGCGGCGGTGCCGGCACCATCAAGCCTTCGCTGGCCCTGCCCCACCCGCCCAACTGCTCGGTGATCGGCGGCGTCGTGGTCCGTGATCGCAGCCTGCCCGCCCTGCGCGATCGTTACGTGTTCACCGACCTCTGCAACTCGAGAATCCTCAGCTTCAAGCCACGCCTCGGCCGGGTGACCGGGCGACCGACCGGCCTGCGTATCCCCCAGGTCACATCCTTCGGCAGCAGCCTCCGGGGCACCCTTTATGTGACCACCCTCGGGGGTCCCGTCTACCGAATCCGTCAATGACCTTCCGCCGCAAGATCCCGGCAGTCCTCGCCGCACTGGCCGGCTTCGTGCTGCTGTTTTCGATGGCTGCTCCAGCCAGCGCCGCACCCGGCCTCGGAATCAAGAAGGTTGCGAAAGCGGTCCAGCCCACGTCCCTGAGCTCCCCGCCCGGTTATCCGCGACTGATGTTCGTGACGGGCCGGACCGGCAAGGTCTGGGTGCTGCGGCCAAATGGCTGGCAGAAAGGTGCGCTGCTTGACATCAGCAAGCGGACCGACCCTTTGATGATCGAACGGGGCCTGCTCGGACTTGCCTTCGCCCCGGACTTCAGGAAGGCCGGACGCTTCTACATCTACTTCACCCGCCGGGACGGCGACGCGATGGTCGAGGAGTACCGGACCATCCCCGGCCGGCCAGGAGTGCTTCAGCCCGGCAGCCGCCGGACCATTCTCCGGATCCCCCGGGTCCATGAACTCAGCAACCACAACGGCGGCCATCTCGAGTTCCGGGGCAATCAGCTCTACATCTCGGTCGGCGACGGCAACGATCCCGGTGACCTGGCGGACCTCGCACAGAACCCGGCCAGCCTGCGGGGGAAGATTCTGCGGATCGACCCGCGCAAGGACCCCGTTTACGGTCGCCCCTACCGGATCCCCCCCGGCAATCCGTTCGTTGGCATCCCTGGCCGGGACGAGGTTTTCGCGATGGGGCTGCGGAATCCCCACAGCTTCAGCTTCTCCAAGGCCCCGGATGGCACGAACATGATGGCGATCTATGACGTCGGCCAGAGCCGCTTCGAGGAACTCAACTATCTGCCGGTGACCGACGCCCTGGGAGCAGACTTCGGCTGGCACGGCTTTGAGGGTTTCGAGCCCTACAACTGTGGCGAGCTCTGCCCCAACGGGGCTGAGCCGGTTGTTACCGAAGGCCTCAGCTGGCCTCAGTTGGTCTATTCACATGACGACGGCTGCGCGATCATCGGCGGTCCGGTCATCAGCGACCCGGCTCTCACCTCGGTCAAGGGCCGGATCATCTACGGCGACTTCTGCGCCAACCGGATCCGCACCGCTACTCCTGACACCCCGACCATCACCGATGACAAGTTCATCGGTTTCTACATGCCCCCGGGCAAAGACAAGCACTCGGCGATGAACGGCATCGGGGTCGACGGTCTCAAGCGGGTCTACATCTTCAGCAACTTCGGCGAGATCTACCGGATCTTCCAGCGCTAACCGCGCCCGTGCGGTCAAGGGGCAGGAACCTCCGCATTCGGATGTTTCTGCGCCCCGTACTGTTCCTCACGGGTTCGCGATGCCATAAACCGGTCAACTGCCCGGTAAGCTGCCTTTACAGTCCGAGCGGGCAATCCGGCCCGGGGCAAAGTGACGGGAGCACCAGTGGAACCGACCGCAGCAACCGAGTCAATCTCCGTGATGAATCCGGCGACGGGCGAGCAGGTCGGGACCGTTCCGGTTGATTCCGCCGGTGACGTCGCCGCCGCCGTGGCGCGGATCCGCGGCAACCAGCCCGCCTGGGAAGCCCTCGGCTTCAAGGGCCGCCGCCGCTGGCTGAACGAACTTCGCGACTGGCTGCTCGACAACTCCGACCGGGTCGCTGACACCCTCAAGTCCGAGACCGGCAAGGTCCGGGCCGAGGCCACGATCGAGACCCCCTACCTCGCCGACCAGATCAACTTCTACGGCGCCAAAGCCGAGAAGTACCTGAGCGAGCAGAAGGTCCGACCGAACTCGCTGCTCGCTGCCAGTCGCAAGCTCCGGCTGCAGTACCGGCCTTACCCGGTGGTCGGCCTGATCAGTCCCTGGAACTTCCCTCTCGTGCTTTCACTAGGTGATGCGATCCCGGCCCTGATGGCCGGCGCGGCCGTGGTCCTGAAGCCTTCCGAGATCACCCCGCTCGGCCTGAACGAGATCGTCGACGCCTGGCGTGACGAGATCGGCGGCCCGGA
>JAUPTY010000133.1 GCA_030917845.1 Actinomycetota bacterium
CTGGTAGCCGGGATTGGTGATCATCGCGATGAAGTTCTTGCGTGACGGGTAGCGGACCAGCAGGACCATGTCCCACTCGGGCTGCTCCGGGCCGATCACGCTCTCGACGGAGCTGGTTGCCAGCAGTACTTCACCGCCAACTTCCGCCAGGTACGGCGCAATGTTCCGACCGTAGGTCGCGTAAGCCTCAGCCCCGGACTTGCCTTTGTCGATGCCGGTTGCCTGGTCCTTGTAGCGGATCAGATTGATCATCACGATCGGCGATTCATCGGTGGACTCGACCAGAGCCTTGAACTGCTCCGGCGTCGGGTCAATCACGGGACTCATCTACAGGTCTTTCCTTTGCATTTGCTCAGTCTGGCCGCTTCCGCCTCGAGCTTCGCGACGGTCCCGGCCATGGCCGGATTGTCAGCGATGTTCTCGAGTTCATGCGGGTCGTTCTTCAGGTCGTAAAGCTCGACGTCACCGAAGGACCAGTGGACGTACTTGTAACGGCTGGTCTTGACGCCGTAGAACGGGAGGTCAAACGCGGTCAGAGGCGTCGTGAACTTGAAGACCGGACGTTCGGCTTCGATCGGGATGTCCCGGTAAGGGAGCTTGCCCTTCTTCTTCGCGGCGGCCAGCAGTGAGATCCCGTCCAGCAGCCTTCCAGAATTGGCGCCAGCGGCTTTCAGGATCGTCGGAGTGATGTCCACGTCAATGGCCGTGCCGGTGACCTTGCGTCCGGCCTTGATGCCGGGTCCGCGAACCATGAAGGGGACCCTGATCGAGTTTTCGAAAGGCAGGAACTTGGAGGCAGCGAGCCGGTGCTCACCCTGGAGGTAACCGTTGTCGGAGGTGAACATGACGATCGTGTTGTTGAGCTCACGACGGTTCTTCAGGCTGCGGATGATCTTGCCGACCTGGTCATCGATCGACTTGACTGCGCCGAGCCGGCCCCGGTAGTTGTCCTGGAGCTTTTCGATCTGGGCTTCGGACAGGCTGGGCAGGCCACTCACGTTTGCTGCCTTGTCCGAGACATCCGCTTCGTTGAAGGCCGGCGGGCGGGGAAGCTCGACGTTGTCAAAGGTGTTCTCGTAGCGCTTGGGGGGCCGTGGATCGGGGCCGGGCGCTCCAGGCCGCAGGCCCTGGATGTGGTTCGTGTCCTCGGCGTGAGGGCCGGGCGGTGCGTAGTAGAGGAAGAAGGGCTTGCGCGACTTGACCGAATTCTGGACGAAGGTGTTGGCCATCTTGCCGTTGACGTCCATCGTGTAGTCCTGCGGCCGCTGCCAGCCGAAGTAATCCCACGAATCAAAGGCCTGCTGGAAGGCGGCGAACAGCTCACCGAATGATTCGGGCGAATTGGTCGAAGTGATCGTCCCGAGGTTGAGTTGCGCCTTGGCGTACTCCGGGTCCCCCCAGTAACGGACCTTGCCGTTGATGTTCATCGCGTAGTTGTAATAGTCGTAAGTCGACTGGTCGAGCAGGCCCATCCAGCTGTCCCAGCCGGCCGGAATCTCTTTGTGGTTGAGGGTCGCGTACTCGTTCAGGTACTTGCCGACGAAGCCGGTGCGGTAGCCGGCCTTGCGCAGCCAGGGCGCCAGGGTGTTCCGGCCGTTCAGCTTGCCTGGCAGGCTGGTCAGCTGGTAGTGGCCGCCGTCATTGCTCTTGAAGTTTGCGAGAACCTGGTTGTTGTGGGCAAGCTGCCCGGTCAGCAGCGCGGCGCGGGCAGGGCCGCAGAGCGGATAGGGCACGTGGTAGTTGGTGAAGGTGGTTCCGCCCTTGCCGAGGAATGCCCTGACGTTGGGCATGTAGCGGATATCCGATCGCACGATGTCATCGGCCTGGATCAGGACGATGTTCGGCTTGTTGCCGAAGTTGGAGACCTGCTTGCGGGCAGCAGCCGCCTTGTCATGCAGACCGTCGACCAGCATCAGCAGTCCGAAGAAGGCGAGCGCAAGCAGTCCGCCAGCGGCGACTTTCCCGATCATGCTTTCGAAAACGCGACGTTCCATCCTCAACCTCTCCACTCCCGTGTGGCCACTCCTCGCCGGAGGATAGCCAAAACTTGACTCGTGTCAAGTTTTAGAACACCGGCCCGGCCGGAAGGTAGCGGTCAGATGGCCGGTCAGGTCGATTGCGCCGGCTCTGTGCCGGTCAGAACCTGGTCTGGCAGGTTCCGGGTGGACCAGAACGAAGGGATGGTCAGGAGCGCTGCGACCAGCAGTGCCAGCTTGAGGGCCTGCAGCTGAGCGTCCTCATAGCCGCCCACGATCTGGTCCACTTCAGCCTGGTCGAGACCCGCCTGCTCGGCCGAAGTGCGGACCTGATCGGAAGCGACGAATGACCCGCCGGAACTGAGACTCCTCTCGACCGCGGACTTGGTCTGGTCCGACACTTCCGGATTGGATTCGACGTTGCTGCTGAAGGCGGCCAGCAGGCCGGTGATCAGGATCGCACCCAGCACCGCCGTGCCCAGCGAGGAGCCAAGCTGCATGGCCGTGTTCTGGAGGCCACCGGCTTCGCTTCGGTCCTTGTCACCGACAGCGGATTGGACCACATTGCCGAGTTGGGAAACGATCAGTCCCATGCCGATCCCCAGCACGCCCATCGCTACCAGGAAGTCGGTGTTGTCAAGAGATGGCTCAATCGTCCCGATCAGCAGGAAGGCCGAAACGAAAACGACGATCAACCCGAGCCGGACGAGCTTCTTCGGGGCAAACTTCGATGCCAGCGCGGAACCGGCAAGTGCGGTAAAGAAGAGCCCGGCCGAGGTCGGCAGCATCCGGACCCCTGTCTCGAGGGCGTCGAAACCGAGCACCACCTGAAGATAGAGGGGGATGGTGAAGAAGATTCCCATCAGGATCAGGTTCTGCGCGAGCAGCATTACGACCCCGGACCGGAAGGGTGTGATCTTGAGCAGACCGAGGTGGACCAGCGGATCCTCTCCCCTTTCCTCCCGCCGTCGTTCCCAGCTCGCGAAGAGCCCGATCAGAACCAGGCCGGCCGCAATAACGAACGGGGTGAGCGAGAAGCCGAGGGGCTCGACCGGGGAGTCCAGCGGCCGCAGCCAACCCCAGGTGCTCGCCTGGAGCACACCGAAAACGACCACGGCGAGTCCCGCCGCCGAAAGAATGCTGCCGACCCAGTCGAGCGACGGCCGTCTGCCCTCGCTGGAAGGTTCGGCCATCCAGCGGGTGCCGAAGAAGATTCCGGCCGCGACGATCACTTCGCCGACGAAGACGTAACGCCAGGAGAAATCCGTGGTCATCCAGCCGCCGAGGATCGGGCCGACCGCGATGCCGACCCCGGCCATGCCGCCAAGCACGCCATACGCGACTGCGCGGTTCTTGCCATCGAAGTTGCCGGCGACCAGGGCGACCATCGACGGCAGCACCATGGCGGCACCGATGCCTTCCAGGATCGACCAGCCGAAAGCGAGCGAGGGGACGCTCCAGGAAGCTGCGGTCAGGGCCGAGCCGGCGGCGTAAACCACCAGGCCGATCTTGAAGATCTTCTTGCGGCCGAAGATGTCACCCAGCTTGCCGCCGGTAAGCATTAGACCAGCCATGACCAGGGCGTAGAAGGCGATCACCGACTGGATCGTGGTGACCGTGGTGTCGAAGTCCTCGACCAGTTGGGAGATCGACACGTTCATAACCGCCTGGTCCAGCACCATCAGGAACTGGGCAGCAGCAAGCACCCCAAGCAGTCGGACGTTCATGCGGAACATTCTGAGGCATCCCCCGGCCGGAACCTCATCCGGATGGGGTGATTCCCCGAATCATCAAGCGGCGGGCATGTCAACCTCGCCTGCCTGGGCGGCCTTGGCGTGTTCCTTGCTGTCCTTCGAGGAGATCAGCAGGGCGGCGAAGACCGCACCTGCCAGAGCGAAGAACGCTCCGACCAGAAAGGCGTCCTGGAAACCGCTGTTCAACGCCGCGATCTGGTTGGTTCCGCCGGCGATCGCATCGTTGGTTGCCGAGTTCGCGATCGAGGCCAGGATGGCGAGGCCGAGCGCCCCGCCGATCTGCTGGGAGGTGTTGATCAGCCCCGAAGCCAGTCCGGCTTCCTCCGGGATCGTGCCCGACATCGCGGCGATGGTCACCGGAACGAAGGTCAGTCCGAGACCGACACCGGCGAGAACCGACGGGCCCAGCACATCAACCCAGAACGAGCCGTCAACACTGATCCGGGTGAACCAGAAGAGCGCGACGGAGAGCAGGAGCAGGCCGGTGACCATGACCGGCTTGAAGCCAATCCTCGTGACCAGTTGACCGGCCACCCCGGCCCCGAGGATGGTCGCAATCGCCAGCGGCAGGTAGGAGAGCCCGGCTTCGAGCGCGTCCTGGCCCAGGACCTGCTGGAGGTAAAGGGTGATCAGGAAGAACATCGAGAAGAGCGACATGCCGGTCAGGATGCCGACGATGTTGGCGCCCCGGAGGGTTCGGTTCCTGAAGATCGAGAAGGGGACCAGAGGCTTGCGGGTCTTGACTTCGATCAGGACGAAGGCGGCGATCAGGGCCAGCGCGATTGCTCCGCGAACGAATGTCTCGGTGGCGGCCCAGCCGATGGTTGCCGCGTCGACCAGGGTGTAGACGAGCAAGGCGAGACCGGCGGTTATCGAAACCGCACCGGGGATGTCGAGGGTGCGCTCCTTCTCCTCTTCGGCCCTGGATTCGAGCAGCCGCTTCGGGGCCTGCCAGACGACGAAGGCGGCGATTGGCACGTTCACGAAGAGCACCCACTCCCAGCCCGCCCATTGGGTCAGCATGCCGCCGAACAGAACTCCG
>JAUPTY010000134.1 GCA_030917845.1 Actinomycetota bacterium
CCCGCAAGGGGGATCAGCTCATGCCGGTCGATTTCTGCGCGATCGCGAAGGCCTATAACTGCGGCGCGGAGAAGGTGACCGAAACCGGGGACATCGGCCCCGCCTTCGAACGGGCGATGGCCTCGGAAGGCCCGTGCCTGATCGAGTTCGAGCTCTCCAGCGAACCGGCCGACAGCGAAGGCGTGAACATCGGCCACTGGGACCTGCCCAAACCGGCATACCTGCCCTGACCCAGCCACCAAGGAGGCAACCAAGGTGAACCACGACACTCCCGAGAGAGACCCCGACGGAGCCGCCCAGCGGTTGAGGGATGACTCCGACGCCCACGTCATCAAGTGCATGGGCGATGTTGACATGGGGCTGGTCGAGGGTGAAGGGGTGCGGGTCAGGGACGCCGACGGCAACGAATACCTCGACGCGATTTCGGCCGAGTGGGTGTTGAACCTCGGCTTTCGCCACCCCGAGATCCGGCAGGCGATGGAAGAGCAGTTCGGCAAGATCGACTACGTCTCCCCGGTTTTCGAGGACGAGGCCCGCACCGCCTACGCGAAGAAACTCGCGGAGCTGGCACCGGGTGCGCTTTCGAAAGTCCTCTACGGATTGTCCGGGGCGGCCGCGGTGGAAGGTGCGATGCACCTTGCGATGCGGACCACCGGCGGCACCGATTTCGTCTGCCTGGACGCCGCCTTCCACGGACGGACCTTCGCAACGATCGGCCTTACCTATGTGAACCCGGGCATGGTCGAAGGATCGAACAAGGGCCTCGACCGTTACCTGCCGAGGCAGATGAGGGTCCCGAACTACAACTGCTACCGCTGCCCGCTCAAGCTCGAACCGGGCTCCTGTGACCTGGCCTGTGCCGACCACGTCGACTGGGCACTCGACAAGGGACATCTCAACGGGCCGGCCGGGGTGATTGTCGAGCCCTTCCAGGCCAACGGCGGCATGGTCCCCGCTCCGGACGGCTATCTCGAGCGGGTACACGAGATGGCGAAGGCCCATGACGTACCGCTGATCGTCGACGAGATCCAGGGCGCGCTCTGTCGTTGCGGCCCGATGTACGCCAGCGAGCGGGCCGGGATCGAGCCGGAGATGATCATTCTTGGCAAGGCACTGGGTGGCGGGCTGCCGCTCTCGGCAACGATCACCACCCCGGAATATTCGGAGCTTCTGCCCTGGGAGTACGGCTTCACCCAGGCCGGCAACCCGATGGCCTGCGCGGCTGGTCTCGCGATGGTCGAAATCATGGTCCGGGATGACCTGCCGGAGAACTCGGAGCGGCTCGGCAACCTGATGGTCAGCGAGCTCGAAAAGATCCAGCAGGACTCGAGCCTGATCGGGGACGTGCGGGGACAGGGCCTGATGATCGGAGTCGAGCTGGTCCGCGACCGCGAGACCAAGGAACCGGCCTTCGAGGAAACCGACAAGCTGATGGCCGCCTGCCTCGAGCACGGCCTGATGATCGGCAAGACCGGCCCGGTCTTCGGTTCGAACGGCAACGTCGCCAAGTTCAAGCCGGCGGTCAATTGCACCGAAGAGGACGCGATGGAGATGGTCGAACTCTTCGGTCGCGCCCTGCGTGACGTCGAGGCGACCCTTTGAGCGGGATCTCCAGGGACATCAGCTTCATCGCGGCGCTCGACTTCGAGCAGCGACCGGCCGGGGAAGTTCTCGACGCGCTGCTTGGCGCCGGCTACGACTCGGTCGAGTGGACCATGGCCCATGTGAACGATCTGCGGGCTCCCGCCTCCGCCCTGGCCAGCCAGATGGACCTGGTCACCGGGGGCGAGGAGGCAGTCCGGGAAACCTTCAGGGCGATCGATGCCGCCGCAGACGCCGGTATCCCGATCGTCAACGTGCTGACCGGTCCGAATCTCTGGGAGGAGGGCGCGGCCCGCCGGTATGACGATGAGGCATGGACGGCAGCACTGGGCGGTCTCGAAAGGATCACGATCAGGGCTCAGGAGCATGGCGTGAAGGTCGGGTTTGAACCCTGCTGGGGTACCCTGGCTCACGATGCCGCGACCGCCCAGCGGGTTCTCGACTCGGTTCCGGTCTCGGTCACCTTCGACCCCAGCCACTTCGTGATGACCGGCGACCCGATTCCCGAACTGATCGATCGCTGGGGGGAACGCATCGGGCATTTCCACCTCAAGGACGCTTTCGGCCGGCCGGGAATCGACGGCGAGGACTTCATCTTCTGCATGCTCGGCGAAGGAAATGTGCCCTGGCCCGAGACCTTCGCCGCCCTCGACCGGGTTGGCTACGAAGGGGCGCTCTCGGTCGAGTTCGAGGCCTACCGCTACTACGAGCAGGTGCTGGGCAACGACCCTGAGGCCGCCGCAAGGCTGGCCCGGGGACAGGTTGCGGCGCTGCTGGGGGAGAGGACGTGAAGGTCGCGCTCTGCGGGCTCGGTGAGATCGGGCAGATCCACCTGAAGGCGATTCGCGAAAGCGGCGCCCGCCTCGTCGCAGTCTGCGAACTTGATCGGGACCTGGCGGCCGCTTCGGTCGGGGATGAGGTCCCGGTCTTCAGCGACATCGAGGAGATGATCGAACAGTCCCGACCCGATGTGGTCGATGTCTGCCTTCCTCACCATCTCCACGTGCCGGTCGCGGTGACCGCGCTTCGCAGCGGCTGCGATGTCCTGCTTGAGAAACCGATGGCCGCTGACCTGGCCGGCTGCGACGAGATTCTCGCGGTTGCGAAGGAGACCGGCCAGCGGGTCGGCGTCTCCCACAACCAGGTCCACTTCGACCCCCACCGGCGTCTGCGTCACCTGATCGATTCCGGCGACATCGGCGAGATTCGCTCGATCTACGAACGGCTCTGGATGGGCGGCAAGTACGGCGGCTGGCGGGAGGATGCGGCCCAGGTCGGGGGCGGTCTGCTGATGGACGCGGGGGTCCACCGGATCTACATGGCGGAGTATCTCGGCGGCCCGGTCCGTTCGGTCACCGCGGTGATGGACAGCCCCCGTTCCGAGGATGCGTTCGTGCTCACGCTCGATTTCGAGTCGGGCGCGCTCGGCGTGATCCAGGGCGGCTATCACGGCCCCGACGGAGTCTTCGACGACCGGATCGAGATCCAGGCCTCGGAGGGAATGGTCGAGGTGCTCGGCTGCGAGGCATTCTTCGAGGGCGACCTTGAAGGCGACCTGAGGCTGCGGGCCCGGATCAACGGAGTTTGGGCCGAGGATCCGGTGGTCGGTCACTGGGACCAGTCGGTGATGGCTTCGGTGAAGGCAGTGCTTGATGATTTCGAGGCCGGCCGCGACCCGGAGGTTGGCCTGGCCGAGGGCCGGGCCGCGGTCGCCGTGGTCGAGGCGGCCTATCGTTCAGCCGAGACAGGCAGAACGATCCCGATGAGTGAACTGGACGAGAGGAAGGCGTGAGCAGCATCAGCACCGGTGCCGGCAACAAGGGCTCACTACAGGAGATCAAGGCCGAGTCCAGCCTGACCGCAAGGGTCCGGGAGTCGATCCGCCAGGCGATCATCGACGGCAGTCTCGAACCCGGCTCGCTGCATTCGGTCCAGTCGCTGGCTGACATCTTCAAGGTCTCCCGCACTCCGGTCCGCGAGGCACTGATCGATCTGGCCGGAGCCGACATGGTCGAGTTCGAACGCAACCGCGGCGTCCGGATCCTCGAGACCTCGGTCCATGACCTGGAGGAGATCCTGGTTCTGCGGATCCTGCTCGAAGTACCGGCCACCCACCGGACGGCTGAACGGATCGACGCCGAAGGCCTGAACGCGCTCCGCCAGGAACTCGATGCGATGGTCGAAGCGGCGGAGGCCGATGATGAACTGACCATGATGCAGCACGACCGCCGCTTCCACGAACTGATCAACACGGCCTCGGGCAACTCTCGCCTGACCGAATACGTCGACTCGCTCCGTGACCTGATCCTGACCCGCGGGGTCTCGACCGTCCACAACACCCGATCGCTTCCGGAGATCGTCGCCGAGCATGAGGGGATCCTGTCGGCGCTCGCCTCGGGCGATGCCGATGCGGCGGCGGCCGCAATGAAACTCCATCTCGTCAATACGGCATCGCTGCTGCTCCAGCAGGAGGGGGGGAGGAGCACCTCCCTCAGTCTCGGCTGGGAAGACCTGGTGGCCGGATCATGATCCGCAGCGTCAACCCGAACGACCCGGCGGACATCGTGCTTGAGGTCGACCCCGCCGACGCGGCCGGGATCGAGGCCGCCGTCGCGAAAGGCGTCACCGCCCGGACGGGCTGGGCGGCGGATCCGGTGGCCCGGGTCAAGGCCCTTTCCGCATTCGCGGACGGGATCGGATCCCGGCACAAAGCCTTCACGGAACTGATGGTCCGCGAAGTCGGCAAGCCGGCACCGGAGGCGGCCGGTGAGGTCGACCGGGCGATCGCGATCCTCAGGTTCTACTCGCAGATCCCCCTGGACCCGGTCGGCGAGGTGATGCCCGGATCGACGCCCGGAGCGCAGGTGCTGGTCGAGCGCCACCCGCTCGGTCTCGTCCTCGCGATCTGCCCATGGAACTTTCCCCTCGCGATACCGCTCTGGAAATCCGCGCCGGCGCTCGCCTACGGGAACTCCGTACTGATCAAGCCCGCAACGTCGGCCGTGGCGACCGCTGAGCTGCTGGCCGATTGCGCGGCGGAAGCCCTGCCCGAAGGGGTGCTCACCGTCCTGCCGATGGACGGGGCCACCGCCGGGAACCTTCTCGACGACGAGCGGGTCGCCGCAGTCACCTTCACCGGATCGACCGGGGTCGGC
>JAUPTY010000135.1 GCA_030917845.1 Actinomycetota bacterium
CCCAGTCACTCGCCCTGATCCCCGGCGTGTCGCGTTCCGGTGCGACGATCAGCGCCGGACTCTTCCTCGGACTCGACCGGCGCTCGGCCGCCCGCTTCGCCTTCCTGCTCGCCATACCCGCGGTCGTCCTCTCCGGCTTCTATCAGCTGTACAAGCTGCTCTCCGGCAAGGAGACCTTCGACGAGCCGATGATCAACATCGCCGTCGCCACGGTCGTCGCCTTCGTGGTCGGCTACGCGGTAATCGCCTGGCTGCTCCGGTACCTGACCACCCACTCGATGGCGATCTTCGTCTGGTACCGGGTCATCGTCGGCGCCGGAGTCCTCACCCTCACCGCCGCCGGCCTGATCTCGGTCTGACCGCGTTCAGCGGCGTCCGAGGGCCACAGGGTGCAAATGTTTTACCTAGAGCGTGCCATTTGCACCCCAGTTCAGAAACAGGTGCGAATTAACCCTGTATATCGGGGTTAATCGGCACTCAGTTGTGCTGGCACGGGGTGCCGGCTATACGGCGGTGAGGAGGATCTCGAGGGCTACCCAGATGATCGTCATGGCGATCGTGGGGACCTCGATGAAGGTGGTGGCGAAGGGGACCGGGATCAGGCAGAGGATCTTCGAGCGGGGGGCGAGGGCGATGTGGACTCCGGCGGTGGCCAGAACCGGCAGGAAGAGGCTGGCCGAGTAGGTGCCGGATTCTTCGTCGACCGCACCGACCAGAAATCCGGTCGCGCCGGCGACGATCAGGAACCCCAGGAGGAAGAGTGGCGTTCCGGCTCGCCTCTCGACGTATGGGGCAAAGAGCCAGAGTCCGATCAGTCCGACCAGGACCTGCCAGCCGTTCATGTGGGCGATCTCCCCGGCCACGGCAAGAGCGAGATAGATCACCAGCAGGGAAAGGGTGCCCCAGACCGGACCCTTGAGGTCCATCGTGTCGCGGAAGGGAATCAAGCCGCGAGGGTCTCGCGGTTCCGGGCTCCTGCAGCCTTTCGGGCGCTCTCGTCCGCGTGGTAGGAACTGCGGACCAGCGGGCCGGCAGCGACCGACTCGAAGCCGATCTCGTACGCGGCTTTCTCCAGTGCCTCGAATTCCTCTGGGTGCCAGTAGCGGACCACCGGTAGATGATTTACGGTCGGGCGCAGGTACTGGCCGACGGTGAGGATCTGGACCCCATTCTCCCGCAGGATTCCGAAGGTTTCGACCATCTCGTCGAACTCCTCGCCGAGACCGACCATCAGCCCCGACTTGGTGATCACTTCGCCCTCGCCCATCTCGCCGGCGAGACGCAGCACCCGGGCGGAGCGAAGGAACTTCGAACCGCGACGGGCCTTCGGGTAGAGCCGCGGGACGGTTTCCACGTTGTGGTTGAAGACGTCTGGCCTCTCGTGGACGACCCGGGCCAGCGGCATCTCCTGCCCGCGGAAATCCGGAGTCAGGATCTCGACCTTGCAGTCGGGGGCCTGGGCCCGGATCGAGCGGATCACTCCGACGAATGCGGAGGCTCCGTAGTCGGGCAGGTCATCGCGGTCGACCGAGGTGATCACCGCGTGGTTCAGACCGAGTCGTTTGACCTGGCTGGCGACCTTGGCCGGCTCGAGCGGATCTTTGAAGGTCGGCTTGCCGGTCTGGACGTTGCAGAAGCCGCAGCGGCGGGTGCAGACATCACCGAGAATCATGAAGGTGGCCGTGCCGCGCTCCCAGCACTCGCCGATGTTCGGGCAGTTGGCTTCCTCGCAGACAGTGTTCAGAGAGTCTTCACCGATCATCTGCTTGATCTCGCGGTAGACCGGGCCGCCGGGAGGCGGGACCTTCAGCCAGGCGGGCTTGCGGGAGCGGAAAGGAACTGCGTCGTCGCGCTGGACGTTGCCACCGCCGGGATTGGCCCGGGACCGGGTGACGTGGATGCGATCGGACTGATTCAAGGTTCCTAGGCTACGGAATCGACCCGCTGGGGAACGGCAAGGCCGAGCTGATCCGGCTTCCCGCGGACGATCTGCAGTTCGAGGGCACAGGCCAGCGCTTCAGCGACCGCGGCACCGACCGCATCGACGGAAGGACCGCTGTTGCCGAGTTCGGCGGCTATCGAGGTGGTCCGGCAGCTTTCTATCCCACAGGAGTTGATCCAGTCGAAGGGCTGGAGGTCACAGGAGACGTTCAGCGAAAGACCGTGGCTGGTCACTCCCCGTCTGATCTTCAGGCCGATCGAGCCGATCTTGCGGATGCTGCCACGGGACAGTCCCGGAGCAGCGGAAGCGGCGTCGGCGTTCTCGAAGTCCTTCCGGCTGCGCCGGGTGTCATCGACCCAGAGGCCGGTCAGGCCCTCGATCCTCCCCGAGGGCAGACCCCATTCCGCCAGGGCACAGGACATGGCCTGCTCGAGCGTGGCGACAAAGCCGGCCACATCTACCCGCTCCCCTCCGGACGGCTGCTTCCCCACGCCACGCAGGTCGATGATCGGGTAGGCCACGAGCTGGCCCGGCCCGTGGTAGGTCACCTTGCCGCCGCGCGGGGTCCGGCAGATCTCGACTCCCTGTTCCCGGTACCAGCTGGCATCGTGAAGCAGGTCAGACTGTTCGCTCCGCCGGCCGAGTGTGTAGGTCGGCGGATGTTCCAGCAGCAGCAGAAGGTCCCTGATCGACCCGTCGAAGCGTTCCCCGGCCAGCCGCTCCTGCGCCTCGACCATTTCCTCGTACCCGCGAAGGCCGAGACATGTCACCGAAAGGGAAGCCACCGGGCAGGTCCTTTCCGGTCCTTGCCGGACTTTCCGACCACACCGCGGGCGCCGACCAGGCCTTCGCACCCGACACAGCCGATGCAGTCGACGCAGTCCCTGCATCCGACGCAGGCAACGCAACGCCGACACCTGAAACAACCGACGCAGAAGGCGCAGGCGAACATCGCCGACGAGAAGAGAGTTCCGAAGCAGAAGGCGATTGCCCAGCTGAACATCGTGAAGGCGCTGCCGGCGACTCCGGAACTGAAACCGGTGGCTGCGCTGCCGGCCACGCCGGAGCTGTGGGAAGCGACGACTGAACCGGCGACCCCGGCCGAACGGCTGATTCTACGGCTGCCAGCCACGCCGGCACTTTCGGTCACGCACTTCGGCCCCACCGTGCGATCCGCCGGTGTGGCCTCGCTGCTCATTCGAGCAGTCCCGGATCTTCCAGGCTGGTCTTGACCTCGTTCAGGAAACGGGCGGCCTCACCGCCGTGGAGCACGCGGTGGTCGCAGGAAAGATCAAGGGTCATCACGTCACCCGGGACGACTTCGCCTCCCCTGACCACGGGCCGCGCGGTGACCGCACCGACCGCCAGTTTGGCTGCCTGCCCGGGGTTCACTACTGGTTCAGAGCTCGTGATCCCGAGAGTTCCGAGGTTGGAAATCGCGAAGGTCGCACCGGCCAGCTCGGGCGGGGTGATCTCCCCGGACCTGGCCCGGGCGGAAAGGTTCCGGACGTCGGCTGCGATCTCGTTCAGGCTTTTGAGGTCCGCATCCCCGACCACCGGGGTGAGCGAGCCGTCCTCGGTGTCGACGGCTACTCCGATGTTGATCTTCGAATGGAGTTCGATGCCGCCATCACGGTAGGTGCTGTTCACGCGGGGGTGGTGGCGCAGGGCAAGCGCCGCGGCCTTGATCACGAGGTCATTGACCGTGGGCGCGTCGCCGCTGGCGCGAAGGGCGGCCCGGCGGCGGACCAGGGCGGTTACGTCGGCCTCCACCTGCAGGTAGATGTGGGGGATGGTCGCCTTTGACTCGGCTATCCGGCGGGACATCGACTGTCTCGCCCGTGAATACTCGACGAACTCGCTCTCGCCCTTGTTGCCGGCGGGGGTCGCTGGAGTCTGAACCTCTTCGCTCATTGGCAATGACGATATGGGCATCCGGCCTCCGGCGTCAGGCGAGCAGGCCGGGTTCCTCCAGGTTGGCCTTCACCGTGGCAAGAAATTCGGCACCGTCGGCGCCGTAGAGGATCCGGTGGTCACAGGCCAGGGTGATCTCCATCAGATGGGCCGAGCCGATCCCTTCATCAGTGACCACCGCCCGTTCTGCGACCTCCCCGACCGAGAGGATCCCGGCCTGTCCGGGGTTGATCACGGCGTCGAATCCGGTCACTCCGAACATGCCGAGGTTGGAAACGGTGAAGGTTCCCCCGGCCAGCTCGGGCGGGGTGATCTCTCCCGACCGGACCCGCCCGGCCAGCTCACGGCCCTTCTCGTTGATCTCGGCCAGGGTCAGGTGGTCGGCATCCGGGATCACCGGGACGACCAGCGCCCCCTCCGTCGCGACTGCAATACCCACGTTCACTTTGGGATAGAGCTCGAAGTGCCCGTCCCGGAAGGCTGCGTTTGCGCGTGGATGGCGCTTCAGGGCGATTGCAGTCGCCTTGACCACGAAGTCGTTGAGCGAAGGAACGGTCTCGCCTTCGGTCGCGGATTCCTTGAAGGCCGCCCGGACCTCGACCGCGCGGTCCATGTCAACCACGGTGCGCAGATAGAAGTGGGGGATGGTCGCTTTCGATTCGGACATTCGCCGCGCGATCAGTTGCTGGGTCCGGGTCAGCTCAACGATCTCAGGGGTGCCCTTGGCCGAATCCGGCGGTGGCGATTCCGAAGGCGAGGCCTTCGGGGCTTGCGGACCGGCCCCGGCACCGGCGGCCTTCTCAACATCCAACTTGATGATCCGCCCCCCCGGCCCGGACCCGCTCAAGCCCGACA
>JAUPTY010000136.1 GCA_030917845.1 Actinomycetota bacterium
CCGCGAAGCTCTTCGTCCTCGATCAGGCGACGGACGTACTGGTTGTCTCGCGCCGATGAATAAGCCTGGCTGGCTTTGCCTGAGATGTTTTCTTTACCCATGTACCCCTCGCTTGATCCGATGTCTGTGTGTCGAGAATACCGGTACCCCGCCTGAATGAAAACCGAACCCGCTGAAAATCACTTCTTCAGATTGCCTTCCAGCGCTACTGCCAGGGCGTCGCCGACCTTCTCCGCGTAGCGGAACTCGACCACCGCCCGTTCGTCTTCGGGGATCTCTTCGACGTCACCCTCGTTGCGGCCGGGCAGGATCACCAGCTTGATCCCGGCCCGCTGAGCGGCCAGAGACTTCTCCTTGACCCCGCCGATCGGCAGCACCTGCCCGGTCAGCGTCACCTCGCCGGTCATTGCCACGTCATTTCTGACCGGGCGGCCAGTGATCAGGGAGACGAGGGCGACAGTGATCGCCACACCGGCCGATGGGCCGTCCTTGGGCACGGCACCTGCGGGCACGTGGATGTGGAGGTCATTGGTCGCGAACCATTTCTCATCAAGGCCCGGCGCCAGGGCACGGGCGTTTGCCCGCACATAGGAGAGCGCCGCCTGTGCCGATTCACGCATTACGTCACCGAGCTGGCCGGTGATCACCAATTTGCCGGTGCCCGGCATCGCGGTCGCCTCGATGAAGAGGACGTCACCGCCGGTCGGAGTCCAGGCAAGTCCGGTTGAAACTCCCGGGACCTTTGTCCTTCGCCGCGTCTCAGAGAAAACGCGGCGACGGCCGAGTAGCTCCCTCACCTTCTTGCCGGAAACCTTGATCTTCTTGAACTTGCTGCCGCCCTCGGCCACCATGCGAGCCACTTTGCGACAGACGGTGCCGATCTCGCGTTCCAGGTTCCGGACCCCGGCCTCGCGGGTGTATTCCTCGATGATCGCGGTCAGGGCCGGATCGGTGAATGAAATCTGGGATGGCTTCAGTCCGTTGTCCCTGATCTGCCGGGGTACCAGGTACCGGCGGGCGATGTGGCGTTTCTCGTCAACCGTATAACCGGCCAGCTGGATCACTTCCATCCGGTCACGAAGCGGACCCGGAATCGTGTCCAGCACGTTGGCGGTGGCGATGAACATGACCTCGGACAGGTCGAAGGGCATGTCCAGGTAGTGGTCCCGGAAGGCGTCGTTCTGGGACGGATCGAGCACTTCGAGCATCGCTGACGAAGGATCGCCGCGGAAGTCGGAACCCATCTTGTCGATCTCGTCAATCATGAAGACGGGATTCTTCGAGCCCGCGTCGCGCAGCGCCCGAATGATCGTGCCGGGCATCGCTCCGATGTAGGTGCGCCGGTGACCGCGGATCTCGGCTTCATCGCGCACGCCGCCAACCGAAATCCGTTCGAATTCACGGCCAAGTGCCCGGGCGATCGACTTGCCGAGGCTGGTCTTGCCGACACCCGGGGGCCCGACGAAACAGAGGATTGGTCCGGGGGAATCCGGGTTCAGTTTGCGAACCGCCAGATACTCGAGGATGCGGTCCTTGATTTTCTCCATGTCGTAGTGGTCCGTGTCGAGAACCTCACGGGCATGGTCGATGTCCAGGTTGTCATCGGTCTGTTTCGACCAGGGCAGATCGACCAGCCATTCGAGATAAGTCCGGATCACTCCGTGTTCGGCCGCGGCCGGAGGCAGCTTTTCCAGCCGGGAGAGTTCGCGCTCGGCCGCCTGATGGGCGTGTTCCGGGAGTTTCGCCGCCTCGATCCGCTCCCGCAGCTCGTTGATCTCCGCCGTCTGTTCGTCTTCTTCCCCAAGCTCGGTCTGGATCGCCTTCAGCTGTTCACGGAGGAAGTACTCCCGCTGGCCCTTGTCGATCGAGGACTGAACTTCGGACTGGATCTGCGATCCGAGCTGGATCACCTCGAGCTCGCGGGCGAGGATTTCGGAGAGCATCCGCAGCCGGCGGCCAACGTCCACTTCTTCGAGAAGCAGCTGCTTCTCCTCGGTCGAAATACGGAGGGCCCCGGCAATCAGGTGCGAAAGGGCCGAAGGTTCATCGATGTTGGTGACTGCGAGCTGCAGTTCCTCCGGCAGGTAGGGGATCTGCTCGATGATGTCGGAAAAGGTCTTCTGAACGTTGCGGGTCAGGGCCTCGAGCTCGGGTGATTCCTCGACGATGTCGGGCATCTCGTTGATCCGCGCGATCAAATACGGCTTCTCGGTCACGTAGCCATCGAGGCGGACCCGCTGGCTGCCCTGGACCAGGATGCGGATCGTTCCGTCGGGAACCTTGAGCATCCTCGTGACCACGCCGACCACACCGACGTCGTGAAGCTGTTCGGGGTTGGGCGTGTCCTCTTCCGGGTCCCTCGAAGCGACCATGACCAGCATCCGGTTGCCGGCCAGCACATCATCGACAAGCTTTATCGACCGTTCCTGGCCAACCCCGAGAGGGGCAAGAGTGTCGGGGTAGGCGACCGTGTCCCGCAGAGGCAGCACCGGCATCGCTTCGGGCAGATCCTGTTCAGCGAGGAGGACATCTTCAACCTCCTCGTCGCTGCCGCTGACGACTTCGAGGACAGGCACACTTTCGCGGGTTTCAGCCATCGATCTCCCGCGGCTTGCGGGAGCGGCCGACCGGCACTCGCCTGGTCACTTCCGACTCATCTCGCAGAGGCAGCTCGACCCGCAGGACGCCGTCCTCATAGGTGGCGTTGGCCCGGTCGGAATCGACGTCGACCTGAAACTCGACCACATGGCGAAAAGGCCCGGTCGGGATTTCGACCTGCTGATAGACCCGCCCTTCGGTCTCCTGGACCGGCCGTTCACCGACGATGGTCAGCTGGCGTCCACTCACTTCGATTCCCACAGTTGAAAGGTCAATGCCGGAGAGATCGCACTTGACCACGGCCCGCTGGGGGTCGCCGCTGTAATAGACATCAACATTCGGCGAGAAGCCAGTGGAACGGCGGCCAACATAGGTGGCTCTGCCCCAGCTTCCGCTAAGCATCTCGTCCATCTCGCGCCGCATCCGGGCGAAGTTCGCGAAGAGGTCTCGTTCAGACATGTAGCCGAAGCTTAGTAACGCTTGCCTGCCGGCTCAAACTTCTATCTCAAGGCCTTCGAAGGCGACCTGCACCGGACCGCTATATGCCTTCCTGGCTTCTCCGATCGCCCACTCCGGTTCCAGCTCGTCCGAGATGTGGGTGAGAACAAGCTGTTTCGCCCCTGCCCGCTCGGCGTGATCTCCTGCCTCGGCGGGTGTCAGGTGCCCCCTGATTCCTGTCCGTTCGGGTCGCGGCAGAGTCGATTCGGCGATCAGGAGGTCCGCTTCAGTGGCGAACTCGACCAGGGCATCGTTCGGGCAGCAATCAGCGCCGTACACGAGGCGGCCCTCGCCCGAACCGGTCACCGACATCGCGAAAGTAGTGACGTAGTGGGGAACCTCGCGAAAGCTGATCGTCAGCGGCCCGATCTGGATCTCGCCCTCCGGGTCGTATTCGTGGGGTTCGAAGGCCTGCTCGAAGTGGCGACCGAGGTTCCAGGTGCCATCAAGGTCGGTGAGGAACTGGTTCGATCCGGGAGGTCCGTACAGCTTCGGGCGGGCCGGGGAGTCGGTCCCGGGCCAGGGATCGATCGGGACCGGCTGCTGGCGGGGGGCCATGCGTAGCGCGAATCCGAAGGGGATCAGATCAACGAAGTGATCGGCATGCAGGTGCGAAATAACGACGGCGTCAACGTCAACGTAGTCGCAGTACTTCCTCAATTTGCCGAACACCCCATTGCCGCAATCGAGCAGGACGGTGGTATCACCCTCGGTGATCAGATATCCGCTGCAGGCACCGTCGGCGTCCTGCCACGCGGGCGACTTGCCCAGAACCGTCAACTTCATTACTGCGAACCGCGTCCGTTCATCAAACGGATGCTACTCCCGGCCCGGAAGCGGCGGTCAGCTAAACGCCGGGTCGGCTCCCGAGTTGCGTGGTGGCCCGTCCTTGCGATCGGCCCAACGGGGCGGGCGAAGCAGCAGCATCGGTTGGCGCGGCGGCACGAGACCCTCGGGCCGGCTCTCCCGGAAAGTCCCGCAGGGCTCGTCGAGATCGAGCGCGCAGAGCATCTTCTGCCGGAAATAGCAGTCCTCGCAGGCGGGGGCATTTTTCTTGCGCGCAGTCACTTCGACCATCCAAGCAAGACTCGTTCAAACGGGTCGGCGGCCTTTCCGCAAATCGCAGGAAAGTTGATTCACAACTCTGCAACAAGCCCCGCATTTTGCGGGTCGGCTAACGATGCGCGGGGGAGAACCCTCAGCGCGAATATCTGATGCACCGGCATCTGGCGGCTATTCTGATTTGAGGAGGAGTCCTGCGGGGGAGTTTCATCTATTGGGGGTTCGATTTTGAGGTTCCGAGTACCGTTTCTACTGGCCGCGATTTTGCTGCTTGGATCCTCTGCAGCCGAGGTCTCGGCCTCCCCCTGGATTCACGCCCATCGCGGGGGGCCGCTGGAGAACGGCAAGGCAGCACTCTCCGAGAACTCGATGCCCGCATTCCGGGAAGCGGCCGCCCGTGGATTCGTCATTGAGGCCGACGTCAAGCTGTCCACCGACAACGTGCCGATGGTCATTCATGACGATGAACTCAACCGGACCACAAACTGCACCGGCCCGGTTTCCGCGTTGACCGCAGCCCAGCTCGGGGACTGCGAGATCG
>JAUPTY010000024.1 GCA_030917845.1 Actinomycetota bacterium
CCGTCGTGCTGCCCCAGGCCGAAGGTGGCTCGACCCTCCCCCGCACTCCGGTGAACCTCCGCGTCTGCCGCCGCTGCGAACAGCTCACTCCCAGAGACATCAACACCTGCGAGTTCTGCGGCCTCCCTGCTTCTTAACTGCAAGTCAGGCGGGGTTCCGACCGGGTCGAGGGGCCCGGTCCGGGGTATGCCCCCTTCACCGTCGCTGCGCTCCCCATCCAGAGGTTCAGGCGGCACACCCCGAACCGAACCCTGCAGGACTCATCAATTCACGGGTTGCGGGTCCATTACCCCGGGGGCAGAGGGATTGAACCCGGCGGGACCGGCGTTGCTGGCGCTTTGCGTCCGAGGATCGGGTCCGGTGCGGGTGCACCCGAAAAAGTCCTTCGGGGGAGCCTGGATGGCGACGGATCTTTTTCGGGTGTACCCGTGCCGGGCCCCTCGACCGGGTTGGACCCCACCTGACTTACTCTTGAGAAGGCTGCTCTAACGGGCGACGACAGTCGCCTTGTAAAGCAGGCGCCCGCCGTCGTAGTAGCAGCCGTAGCGCTTGATCGAGTTGATCTTCTGCTGCGGCCTTGACTTTCGCAGTGCCTCGTTCGGGCGGTCGAAATCATCGGTTCCGATCGAGCAGAGGCCAGGGGCGCGGCTGCCGCGCCAGGTGTTGAACTTCTGGGCGCTGGCGCAGCGTCTGGCGTCAACCAGTCCGCCGTTAGGCGAGGCGTTGCAGGCGAGGGGTACCCAGAAGGCTGGTGCCCAGGTGGGAATGGTCAGGGCGACGACATCGCCCTTGGCCACGTTCAGTGGCCGGATCGCGAACTTGATCTCGGTTCCAAAATAGGGGTTGAGGACCTGGGTGCCACTGGCCCGGATCAGCTTGTAGCGTGGCGGGCCCTTTTTGTTCTTCTGAACCTGCCTGAGGATCGAGATCCGTGCCTTGGAGGGGGTTCCAAACAGGCGGTTGAAGTAGGGACGCTGGGCCGGACCGAGCCGGTTGTTGTCTCTTGCGGTCGGGTTCGAGAGCTGGATTGACCAGGCAACAACCTTGCCCCGGTTGAAGGGTACGACGAAGTTTTTGCCGGTGGCCCCGCGCTGGAAGACCTGGTAGCCGGTGATCTTGCCCTCGGCGATACAGGCCCGTGATGCGGCCTGCGAGCCGCAGTTCGGAGTCACCCGGTTCTTGGTCGCTCCGAGCAGGACCCGTCGGTTGCTCTCACCCTCGGCTTGCTGGGGAACGCCAGCCAGGGCAACGCAGGTAAGCAGGCCCAGAATGGCTGCGAAGAGTGCGCCAGCACGGAAGGCCTGGCGACCCACTGGTTGTGAACGAAATTCGGCCATACAGATTCAACACCGAGGCTACGCCCTCGATGCGGAAGGTCAAGCCGGAGGCAAAGGCGGGAAATCCTTCCCGCGGGCCAGAACCGGCTCAGGGGTTCAGCGACCGACGATCAGCGCCGAATAAAGCAGGACATTCGTGCCGTAATAGCAGCCATACCTGCGAACCGAGTCGATACTGGTCTGCGGACGGGTCTTGGCGAGCTGCTCGTTCGGTACCCCACCAGTGTTGCTGAGCTCGCAGGTATCCTCCAGAGGCACCCGACTGCCGCGCCACGTGTAGGCCTTTGATGCCCGGTCGCATCGATCGGGATCGAGGGCACCGTAGATGGTTCCCTTGCAGGCGCGAGGAGTCCAGAGCGCCGGAACCCAGGTCGGGATAGTCAGGGCAACGATGTTGCCTTCGTAGACGTTCAGCGGCCTCTCCAGAGCGAACGTGGCTTTGGTTCCGAAGTACGGGTTGAGGATCTCGACCGGGCTGCGACGGACCAGCTTGAAGCGGGGTCCGCCCTTCTTGCGCTTCTCGACCTGGCGCAGGATCGAAATCCCGGCCTGGGACGGGGCACCGAAAATGTCGTTGAACGCAGGAAGCTGGGCCGGGTTCTCGTCGATATCGCCTCGGGTCGGCTGGGCCAGCGAAATCGACCAGGTGACGAGCTTGCCGTTGAACGGGACCACGAAGTTGCGGCCCGGGTACTTGGCGGAAAGGGACTGGTAGGCGGTCAGCTTGCCTTCTACCGTGCAGTCGCGGGAGAAATCCCGGCCACAGTTCGGCTGGAGGCTGTTGATGTTCCTGGCGCCAAGCTCGATCCGTTTGGTCGATTTGGCGTCTGCCTGCGGCACTGCGGCGGCGAAAAGGCCCACCAGGAGTACCGCCATGAGGCCGGTCAGGAGCGTCAAAGTGCGTGCGGTCCGGAGGCCGCTGAATGTGAGGGGGGAGCGAAGCATCGAATACTGGAACACGGTTGGGTGCCTCAATGTTGCGCTCCGGGATCGCGTCGGACCCCGTCGCGTTCGACGGTTACTTGTAGCGGTAGGTGATGCGGCCGCGGGTCAGGTCGTAGGGCGACAGCTCGATCTTGACCCTGTCCCCGGGCAGGATGCGGATGTAGTGACGGCGCATCTTGCCGGAGATGTGGCCAAGGACCTCGTGGTCGTTGTCCAGCTTGACCCGGAACATCGTATTCGGGAGGGCTTCGGTGATTTCGCCCTCCATCTCGATCTTTTCTTCTTTAGCCATGCGGAGACGAGGCTACTACTCACCCGGCTTTGAGGAAGCCCCGGGCATGCTCTACAGCTTCGTTTGCATCATTGATCTCACCCGCATACCTGGCCGCAGCCAGTTCTTTGAGCAGTTCACCCAGCTCCGGACCGGGTTTGATCCCCAACTCCCGGGCCAGCGCGTCACCGGGGAGAAACTGCTCCGGGGGGCCATTCCGTTCCCAGTCGAGGCCGTAACCGACCATCTCCCGGGCCAGTTCCATGTGGTTGGCAACCATCTCCTGACTGGCGATATTCGCGGTGCCGCGGGCGGCCATCCGGTCAGCCACCGTGAGCAATGTCACATCGACCGAGACCGGATCAGTGCGGTCGAGGTAAGCGAAGATCTGCCTCCGGTCGAGCGGTCTTGAAGTGACCATGAAGCCGAGGATCAGGTGGTGCCGGGCAAGGTCGGCCAGGTACCCACCCAGTTTGCGACTGGCCCGGAGTTCACGGAAGCGATTGGTGATCTGCTCGGCCCCGAGCCGGTCATGGCCGCGGAAGGAGACAAACCCCCCGTCCTCGGTCCGGGTCTGGGGCTTGGCGCAGTCATGGAAGAGAGCTCCGAGCCGGAGTCCGGCGGCCCTCGTCGCCCCGTCGGCCAGGGGCTGGCCCAGCAACTCGGATACCTCCGCGGCGCGATCGCCCGTGAACCGCTCGAGGTCGGATTCGATTCTGAGGATGCCTTCGACGACCTCCATGGTGTGTCCGTAAACGTCGAGATGATGGTTCGGGCCCTGGACCACATCGTGGAGCTGCCCGATCTCCGGGAGCAGGCTCTCGAAGAGTCCGATCCGGTCCATCGCCTCAAGACCGGCCATCGGGTCGCGTGAACCGATCAGCAGAATCAGTTCGGCCAGGCTTCTTTCACCGGCCGGTTCCCCGGCCCGGGCCGCCGTCGCACGGGCAAGTTCAAGGGTCGGTCCGTCAATCTGCCAGCCGAACTGGGAAACAAGCCGGGCCGCCCGCATCAGCCGCAGCGGATCGTCCGAGAAGGAGGTGGGTCCGCAGGCCCGGATCAGACCCGATTCGAGATCGGCAAGCCCGCGGAGCGGATCCATCGCCTCTCCACTTTCCAGATCTACGGCGACGGCGCCGACCGTGAAGTCGCGCAGGGCGAGATCTCCCTCGATCGAATCGGCCCGCAACTCGGCGACATCGACCTGCCAGGCGTCATCGCGGTCTTTGGCCCGCCAGGCCGGAAACTCCTCGGAAAGTTCGAAGGCGACCCCGTCGAGCGCCCGGGCGATCGCGCGTGCCGGAGTTTCGGGCGAACCTGCGACCGTGACATCCAGGTCATTTACCTCGCGGCCCAGGGCTACGTCACGCACGACACCACCAACCAGCCAGGCCAGGTTGCCGGCAAGGGCGTCCCTGACGCTGTCAACACGTGGCGCAGCGAGAGCAAGCGTTCCGAGTTCCTCCAGCGTCGGAAGACTCACCCGGATTCGCTGTCCCGGCCCACTCGCGGAACCCGGGGCGAAATCCCGCAGGTCACCTCGTAATTGATCGTCCCCAGCGGGCGCGCAACCTGCTCCGCGAGAATCGTCTCGCCACCCTGGGTACCGATCAGGGTCACCTCGTCACCGACCCGGACGCCGGAATCCGGACCGACATCCACCGTGATGTTGTCCATCGAGACGGTGCCGGAGATCCGGTAACGGTTGCCGCCGATCAGAACCTCGCCCTTGTTCGAAAGCCCACGGCGCACCCCGTCGCCGTAGCCAACCGGGATCGCGGCGACCCGGGTCTGGTGGTCGGCCTGCCAGGTCCTGCCGTAGCCGGCGCTCATCCCTGGCTCGAAATCCTTGACCGAAGCGACCCATGAATGGAGAGAAAGGGCGGGCTTGAGGTTGTGGTCGGCGGGGTCGTTGCCGAAGGGGTCGAGACCGTAGATCGCCACGCCCGGCCGGACCATGTCGAAATGGCAGGCCGGGTCCGCGATCATCGCGGCGCTGTTGGCCGCGTGGAGTTTGACCCCGGGGAACTCGCGCCTCGCCCTTTCACCGAGTTCCGCCAGACGGTTGCGTTGCAGGTCCCGAAAGTTCGAGTCCGCCTCGTCGGCTGTGGCGAAATGGGTCCAGATCGCAGCCAGCCTCAGATTCGGATGGGCATCGGCGGTTCTTGCCAGCTCCAGAACCATTTCCGGATCGGTCGTTCCGAGCCGGCCCATGCCGGTGTCGTATTTGACGTGGACCCCGACTACGAGGCCGGATGCGGCGGCCTGATCGGCCAACGTGGCGATGAAACCCGGTTCCCAGACCGACACATCGGCCCCGGCCGAAATTGCCATCTCGACCTCACCTGGTGCCAGCGCACCGAGCACCAGCAAAGGGATGTCGGGGACCACACTGCGGGCAAGTGCCGCCTCGCTGGCCGTCGCAAAGGCAATCCGGTCCGCTCCCGCCTCCGCTACCGCGCTGACGCAGTGGAGCGCGCCGTGACCGTAAGCATCGGCCTTCAACACCGGGCAGAGTTCGACGCCCTCGCCCAGACGAGACTTCAGCTCGCGGCAGTTGTGCCGCAGGCTGGCGAGATCGATGCGGGCCTCTGCCCGTTCGTACATCAGGCCCCGGTGAGGGCGGCCAGAACATCGACCCGGGTGACCATGCCGACCAGTCGGCCCTCGTCATCGACTACCGGCAGACGGTTGTGCTTCTTCTCGGAAATCAGCCGACCGGCATGTTCGGCCGGTTCATCGGGACCAACCGTGATCGGATCCTTGGTCATCATCTGATCGGCGGTCGCGGCGAAGGCTTTCTTCGCCCGCTCTTCCCAGTGCTTGGTTGACTCGAGAAAGACGATGCCGCCCATGATGTTCACGTAATGCGGCAGGTGGAAGTCTTCTTCCTCGTTGGAGATGACGAGATCTGATTCGGTAACTATGCCCAGCACCTTGCGGGTTTCGTCCACGACCGGCACTCCCGGGAGGTCGTGCGTCTGCAGCGTCTCGATCACATCCTGGATCGAATCGTCCGGCGAGACGGTGGCGGGTTCACGGTCCATGATTTCGGCGACGGTCGGCATCAGTTCCAGATTATTTCAGTCCTTCGGCGGAATCATCGCCCGGGGTATCGCGCGGATCACATCGCTGGCGATCACGCCGTCCCTGTTACCGCCGTCCAGGGCCGCTATCTCCCCGGCCGCCGAATGAGCGAAGACGGCTGCGGAGGCAGCCTCGAAGGCCCCCAGGCCCCGGGCCATGAAGGCCCCCGTGATTCCGGCCAGAACGTCACCGGTACCGGCCGTGGCAAGCGCCGGAGCCGGAAGCGTGTTTACGGCAATCCGGTCGCCATCGGTAACGATCGTGTCGTCACCTTTCAGCACCACGACTGCGCCTGTCTGGCCGGCAATCTCACGGGCCGAATCGAGTCGATGCGCGGCAATCTCGGCTGATTCCCGGCCCAGCAGTCTTCCCGCCTCGCCGTCGTGAGGAGTCAGGACGGTCGGTCCCTGGCGCGAGGCGATCGGTTCCAGGCTGTTCCCGATGAGGGTCAGGGCGTCGGCATCGATCACCAGGGGCGAGGCGAGCCCGGATACAAGACCGGCGGCGAGATCGCCGGTCTCAGGGGAGCGACCGATTCCGGAACCCAGTACCACCGAAGATGCGCCGACGAGATGATCGAGCAGCGCTTCCAGATCGGCGGGGAGAAGCTCGTGCCCGTCGCCGAAGCCCCTGGTCATCACTTCGGTCAGCTTCATCTCGAAGATGTCCTCGAGGCCGCCCGGAACGGCCGCCGTCGCGTATCCGGCCCCGGACCGGATCGCGGCTTCCGCGGCGAGGCAGACTGCCCCGGTTAGCCCCCGGGAACCACCGACGATCGAGACCCGTCCGGAAGTGAACTTGTTCGAGTCGGCAGTGCGGCGTGGCAGGAGACCGAGAACCCCGGCCCGGATCGCACCGCCGGCCTCCGGCGGAGGGGCTCCGTCGGGAATCCCGATCGGCACCACCTCGACCGCTCCGCAAAGGTGCTTGCCCGGAGCGATCAGGTGGCCGAGCTTGCGCTGATGGAAGGTGACGGTGCGATTGGCCCGCACGACAGTCTCTGCTGCCTCGCCGGTTGAAGCGTTCACCCCGGAAGGCACGTCACAGGCAACCACTGGAACCCCTGACTCGTTGATCGCTTCGATCGCACTCGTGACCGGCTCACGCGGCTCGCCTTCGAATCCGGTTCCGAGCATTGCGTCGATCAGGACGCCCCGGAGTGAAGAAGCGGAGAGCTGCCCCCCGAGGACCCGCGCAAGTCCTTCCGGCAGTCGGTCGAGATTGGCCTGGGAATCCGGGCTCAGATCTTCGCGTTCGCCGAAGAGAATCACCTCGACTTCAAATCCTGACTCGGCGAGATGGCGGGCGGCGACCAGGCCGTCACCACCGTTGTTGCCTTTGCCACAGACCACCGTCACCTCACGGTCCCCGACCAGTCCACCGGAGGTCTGGGCCAATTCGGCGGTCGTCCGCGCGAGACCGCGGCCTGCCGCCTCCATCAACTCGAGCGAAGAGACCCCCTGCTCGTCTATGGCCCAGCGATCTGCCGCCGCCATTCCGGCCGCGTCATAGACGGGATCGAGCCAGTCCTCCATTCAGACCTTTCCGGCGATCGCAACGGCTCCGGCCATCTCCTTCGCGTGAGTCAGGCTTACCTGGATGCCGAGACCACGCTGAACCGCTTCCTCCCCGACCCGGCCGGAAAGCCGGACTCGCGGAGTCGGATCCTCCTCATCACCGGAGACAACTTCAATCTCGCGAAGACTGGTGCCTGGCCCGAGCCCGAGGGCCTTGACGACTGCTTCCTTGGCAGCGAAACGCGCTGCCAGATGGCGGCCCGGACGGCCCCTTGAGGCCGCATACTGAAGCTCTCCTTCGGTGAAGAGTCGGTCGGCGAGCCGGGGGTAGCGATCGAGGGCCCGCTCGACGCGGGCCACTTCGATCAGGTCCATTCCTACCCCTTCGGTCATCAGGTCAGTGGCGGGTCGCTCTACTTCTTCATTCCCATGTTGAACTCGGAGGTTCCCTCAGAGTCGCTGGAGCCAGCCACCATGAACTCGAACTTCCGCATGATCTCAGCGATCTCCTTCGCGTCGGGTTCGCCGGCACCAGCCGACTGAACCAGGTCCGCGATGGTGCCGGGGTTGGCGAACATGTCGAGACCCTCACCGGGGATCGACGCTTCCGCCGCCTTGTAGGCAGCGGAGTCGGCCAGGGTCTGGCCGGAGCCGGTCAACGCGGTCATCGACGCTTTCATGCCGATGCCGATCACCATGCGGTCACCCTTGACCCCGATCACGACCGGGCGTCCGGGGAGTTCCGGCGTGAAGACCCTGAAGCCGGCAATGCCGCCCGGCAGGGGCCTGACCCGCGCGTCACCCGCGAGTCCGATCAGCGATGAGATCCCGCGCAGCGAGCTCTCGATCGGCTCGATGTTCGAGCTCGTCGCAACGAGGGCGCCGCCGACGGTCTGCTCGGTGCTGCCATTGACGAAGAAGGCCACCGTCTCGAGCGAGTCGATGATTCGCTTGACGTCAATCTGGCCAGATGCCTCGTTGATCAGCTTGTCGATTTCCCCGGGCTCGAGAACTCCGGGGATCCCCTCGGAGTTCAGGGCATTCATGATCTTCGTCGCGTTGGCGTCGACATCTCCGGAGCCGAGGGCGACCATCGTGTCGGCGGGGAAAGTCTCGATCACGGCGGAAGGATCACCGCTGGTCATTTCCGAGCCGGCGTTGGTGTAACCCTGCATCGAGATCTGATCCTGCTCGGGAACCATGCTCATCACGCTGCCGCTGCCTTCGAGATCCATCCCGAGGGCCGTCGCCAGGCCGGTGAGGTCTACACCCTGTTCCTTAAGCGCTTCGAGGTAGGGATCGTAGGCGGTGAAAACCGACATCAGCGCACCTTCGGCCGTGTGGTCGGAGAGGTCGGAGAAGGCGCTCGTGTCAGCCAGGTTGTCGCCCTTCGAGGCGTCAACCGCTGCTTTGAACTCTTCCTCCGTGGAACCAATCACGACGAAGTCGTCCACGATGCCGACTGCCGAACCGTCGTCAGCGGAAACCTTGTACGAGAAACCTTCGTACTCGCCGTCGGTGGCACCGCCCTCTTCCTCGGCCATCTTGTCGATGAAGGACTTGGCGGCATCGGGATCGGAGGTCTCGACGACCAGACCGAACTTCTCGCCCTCGTCTTCAGGGTACGAGGCGCTGGCCGTGTCGCCGATGGATGTCTCCATGGAAGTCAGTCCGGAAGTGTCTAGGCCGGAATCACCGGCAAGCGCGGCCGGATCGAATGAGACGAAGACCGCGGCGTTTTCTCCCAGCCAGGGCTGAATGTCAGTGTCGAAATCGACGTCACCGGACGAGGACGAAATGCCGTCCTTGATCAGGTCGCCGACGTTGACTCCGGCAAGATCCTCTGAGATCGAGTCGACGTTTGCCGCTACCTCGCTCGACGGCTGAACAGCGCCTTCGACGAAGACCGTCGAATCAGCCGGAGCGTACTTGGCAAGCTCATTGGCACCGGAATCACCGGAACTTCCTCCACAGGCGCTGAGCACAACTGCGGCAAGGCCTACGGCAAGAACGGATGGGACTGAGAACTTCTTCAGGTAACTAGACATGCTCCGATAGTAACGGCGGGCCTTGCGAACTTCTTGCGGCCCTCGCCGAGCCTCGACCGCTATCCGCTCCCCAGGCCTGAGCGAGAATCGATTTTTCGCCGCATACCGGCGCAAACTCGTCTTTCGCTACTCCCAAGCACTTTCCGGTGGCCGTCAGGCCGCCGCCCTCAGCCTCAAAGCCGTAGCGACCCGCTCAACTACAGCGTCCGGATTCTCCTCAAATTCCCGGTAAGTGGCCCGAATCACGATCAATCCGAGCGCTTCCAGCGCAAGCTGCTTCTCGAGATCGATCCTTTGCTGGACCGTTCCACGGTGGAAAGCGCCGCCGTCCAGTTCCAGAACCACACCCTGTTCAGGCCAGTACATGTCGACTTCGAATCCTGCGACTTTCGCGTTTACCTGGGGCACCGGGAACCCTCGCTCCACCCATTCGATCAGGAACCAACCTTCCAGCACCGACCTGATTCGAGCTAGTTCTGGCACCCATAGCGCCAGAAACGGACGAAGTTTCCGGGCACCCCGACGGCCCACCAGCCGTCGAAAGCAGAACTTGAGATCCCTTTCGTTGAACAGCTTGAGGCGACATGCCTCCAGGAACGCGAATCGAACCTCGCGCTCACTCGCCCGAGCCGAGAAATCGATCAGCGCGAGAGCCGGGCGGGTGAGGACGATCCCGTCCCTTTCGCGTAAATCGCCCGACCCCAGCGTTCGCTTCACCACCCTCACCTCGGTGTTCACCATGGCCGGAGAAGAACCCCGGAGTCTTCTCGAATTGCCGCGTTTGGTTGCCACCTCGACATACCTGGGTATCCCCTGGCCGCGTTTGATCAGTCCCCACTGCTCACAGGCACTTTGACCGGTTAGTGCGGAGCCAGGGCCGGCGGCGGCCAGTGCTGCGCGCAAGGCCGCTTCCCGCGCTTCGATATCGCGCCCAAGCGAATAGACCCCACGGATGACTTGAACAAGTCGATCCCCCTGGTGCCAGTTCTTGATCCTGGTCGGGCTGAATCCGGCCTCGATGAGATCTGACCTCCCGGCGATGAAGCCACGGGCAGCCATGTAATGCCGGAGTTTCTCCACTTGTCCCAGTCCGGTTTCCATTCTTCCCAGCTTGGGGCGAATCTCCTCATAAGTGGTTCGACGGTGGTGACAATTCCGCAACGATCAGGGCGCGCATGGGCCCTGGGCTTTCCTCAGTGGACTCGAAATTCACCGAAAGCTGACTTTTAGCCGCTATACGGCGAAAAATCAGCTCTCGATGTGGGCGGGGCCTGGGTCGGGGCTTCGCCGGGTCTGGCTGCTACTCGACGGTTACGGTCTTGGCGAGGTTTCTCGGCTGGTCCACGTTGTGGCCGTTGAGCCGGGCCACGTGGTAGGCGAGGAGCTGGAGGGGCAGGATCGCGACCAGGGGCTGGAGGACCCAGTCGGTACGGGGCACGGAAATCGTCTCCTCGGATACCTTCGAAACGCGGTCATCGCCTTCGGTTGCGACGGCAATCACATCCGCGCCGCGAGCCTTGACCTCTTCCATGTTGGAGAGAACCTTGTCGAGGATCGGGCTGTCGGTTGCCACACAGACCACCGGGGTGGATTCATCGAGCAGGGCGATCGGACCGTGTTTCATCTCCCCGGCCGCATAGGCATCGGTCGGAATGTAGGAGACCTCTTTCAGCTTCAGGGCGCCTTCGAGGCAGACCGGCAATCCGATATGTCGTCCCAGATAGAGGAAGAACTTCTGGTCGTAATGGAGCTTGGCGATCTCCAGCATCCGCTCGGATTCGGAGTCGATCGTCGCTTCCATCTTCTCCGGGATCGCCCGCAGTTCGTTGATCAGGCGGCTGACCTCGGAAAAGCCGAGGTTGCCGCGAAGCTCGGCCAGCCGGAGCGCAACCAGATACATCGCGGCTACCTGGGCGACGAAGGTCTTGGTGGCGGCAACGCCGATCTCGAGGCCGGCACGGGTGAAAAGAACGGCATCGGCGTCGCGGGTCACCTGGCTGCCCATGATGTTGGTGATCGCCAGAACCTTGGCCCCGCGGTCGCGGGCGAGACGCATGGCGGCCAGGGTGTCCGCCGTTTCGCCGGACTGGGTGATGCCGATGACCAGGTCGTTCTCGCCGATTACCGGGTCGCGGTAGCGGTATTCGGAGGCGATGTCCATCTCGACCGGAACCCGGGCCCAGCGCTCGATCGCGTAACGACCGACCAGACCGGCGTGGTAGCTGGTGCCGCAGGCGACGATAACGATCCTCTTGGCCTGGCGGAAGACGTCATCGCCAAACCCGATGTCGGAAAGGTCGACGCTGTCGTCATCGGTCAGCCGGTCGAGAATGGTCTCGGCGATCGCTTCCGGCTGCTCGTGGATCTCCTTCATCATGAAGGTGTCGTAGCCGCCCTTTTCGGCAGTCTCTTCGTCCCACTCCACTGCTTCGGGGGCCCTTTCGACCGGCTCGCCGTCAATCTTGGTGATCTCGACTCCTGAGGGAGTGATCGTGACGATCTCCCCGTTGTCGATCTCGAGTACGAGGCGGGTCTCATTCATGAAAGCCGGAATCGCCGAAGCGATGAAGTTCTCGCCCTCGCCGATGCCTACGATCAGCGGGGTCTCCTTGCGGGCACCGACCAGAACGCCAGGCGTGTCCGTGTGCATCGCAACGATCGAATAGTGGCCTCGCAGGTCGGCGTATGCCTTGCGGACCGCATCGGTCAAGTCACCTTCGAAATATCGGGCGATCAGGTGTGAGACCACCTCGGCGTCGGTCTCGGAAGTGAAGACGACACCATCTTCCTCCAGCTTTTCCTTGAGCCGCACGTAGTTCTCGACGATGCCGTTGAGGACGATCTGGACCTTGCCGGACTCGTCGCCGTGGGGATGGGCGTTGGCTTCGGTCACGCGTCCGTGGGTTGCCCAGCGGGTGTGGGCGATGCCGGTGAACTTGCCGTCGAGATCGGGTTCGTCGGTGGCCGAAAGATCAGCTTCTTCCAGTGCCCCGCGGAGACCGTCGAGATTTCCGACCGCGCGCACCTTCTTAACCCCGTTGTCGGGGATGAGAATCGCAACTCCGGCCGAGTCGTATCCGCGGTACTCGAGCTTCTGGAGCCCGGCCACGAGTATCTCCTCGGCGGGACGGTTGCCGACGTATCCGATGATTCCGCACATGAGTTCTAAAGGCTACTCGTGAGGACTGACTGCCGCGGGACGGGCATCACAGAGCGAAAGATCTGTCAGCAGAGAGCCGGAAGCAGTTCAGCCGAGTTCGCTACGGACCTGATCAGCCAGAGAGTCACAGATCTCCTGCGCCCGCTCGCCGCTCGGTGCCTCGGCCATGACCCGGACGAGGGGTTCGGTGCCGGAAGGGCGCAGAAGCACCCGTCCCTGACCCTCGAGCTCGCCGTTCAGACGGTCGACCTCCGCCCAGACCGCATCGGCACCTTCGATCGCGTCACGGTCAGCAACTTCGACGTTGACCAGAACCTGAGGCAGCTTCTCCATCACCCGGGCGTCGGGAAGCTTGCGACCATCCAGAGCCTCGAGCAGCATCAGGGCAGCGGCGATGCCGTCCCCGGTCGGCGCGTAATCGGTCGAGATGATGTGGCCGGACTGTTCTCCGCCCAGCACCCAGTTCTTGTCACGCAGAGCTTCGAGCACGTAGCGGTCGCCGACCTGCGTCACCTCGACCTCTACTCCGGCCTCTTTCATCGCCTGATGAAAGCCGTAGTTGCTCATCACGGTCACCGCGACTCCGCCACCAAGGCTTCCCCGGCGGGCCCGCTCGACCGCAACCAGACTGATCATCTCGTCACCGTCAAAGGGGTTGCCCTCGCCGTCAACGGCCAGCACGCGATCACCGTCACCGTCGAAGGCAAAGCCGATCTGTGCTTCGGAAGAAGCAACCCGGTCGGAGAGCAAACCGAGGTCGGTGGACCCGCAGCCATCGTTGATGTTCCGGCCATCCGGCTCGACCGCCAGAAGTTCGACCTCGGCCCCGAGCCGCGTGAAGATCTCACCGGCAACCGCGTAGGTGGCTCCGTTGGCGCAGTCGAGCACAACCTTGAGGCCCGAAAGGTCAAGCCGGAAATGACTCTCCAGTGCCCGCAGATAGTCCTGGCGGGCACCGTTCAGCTCACGGATGCGACCCGGTACTTCCGCCGCCGGCGGCGGATCGTGAATCAAGGCCTCCACCCCGGCCTCCGTGACGTCATCGAGTTTGCCGCCGTCCCCGCCGAAAAGCTTGATCCCGTTGTCATGGAAAGGGTTGTGGGAGGCGGAAACCACCGCCGCCATATCGAAGCCCTGATGGCGCGAGATCAGGGCTGCGGCCGGAGTCGGCAGGACACCTCCGAGGTAGACATCCCCTCCGGCCTCGGCGATGCCGGCAGCCAGGGCGGCCTCGAGCATCGGACCGGACTCACGGGTGTCGCGGATGATCAGTACCTGGGGACGCTCGACGCCTCTGGCCCGGCGCAGCGACTCGGCTCCGGCCCTGCCGATGGCAAGGGCCAGTTCCGCGGTCAACTGCTTGCCGACGCGTCCACGGACTCCGTCGGTACCGAAAAGAGTGCGAGTCGGGTTCGACACGCCCGTCTTCCGGACTAACGCTTCGAGAACTGCGGCTTCTTACGGGCCTTCTTGAGGCCAGCCTTGCGGCGTTCCTTGGCCCTGGCGTCGCGGGTAAGGAACCCACGTCGCTTCAGCTCGGCGCGAAGCTCCGGGTCAACCTCGAGCAGAGCGCGGGCGATGCCGTGCCGTACCGCTCCGGCCTGACCGGAAATACCGCCGCCGTGAACACGAATCTTGATGTTCAGGTTCGACTCGTACCCGGTTGCGACAAGCGGCGAGTTGATGATCGTGCGGTGACGGGCGCGCGGGAAGTACTCCTCGACCTCGCGCTCGTTGACAGTGATGGTGCCGTCACCCGGGAGGACAATCACGCGGGCGACTGAACGCTTGCGCTTACCGGTGGCGATGAATCGGGCGTCCTTGGCGAGCTTGACCGGGGCCGGCTTGGCGACCGGGGCATCCTCGTCACCTTCGGACTCGGCTTCGCGGGCGGCGCGCTCCTCTTCCTCGGCTTCACGAGCGGCGAGTTCCTCGGCGCTCAGTTTGACTTCGGGCTCGGGCTCGACCAGCGGCTCGAGGTCGGCTCCCGGGGGCAGATCCGACTTCGGAGCCTGCCGCTCTTCCGCAGCTACGACCTCTTCGGCGGCTTCAGTCGCGGCTTCTTCAACCTCGACCTCGCCAGCACCCTCGGCACCTTCGGCTTCACCCTCGACGATCTCTTCGGCCTCAGTGATCTCTTCGACCTCGACCTCGGTGGCCTCCTCGACCTCGGCTTCAGCGGTCTCTTCGACCTCAGCCGTCTCTTCGACCGCTTCCTCGGCGGCCGGAGTCTCCTCGACGGCGGCTTCGGGGGTCACGTCTTCGGTGTTTTCTTCTTCGCTCAAGTTCAGTCAGTTCAGTTCTGGATTTCCAAGGGCTTCGGCTGCTGGGCCTGATGCGTGTGCTCCGGGCCGGCGTGGACCTTCAGCTTCAGCAGCTGCTGCCGGGAAAGCTTGTTGCGGGGCATCATTCCCTTGACCGCTTTGCGGATCACTTCCTCCGGCTGCTTTTCGAGCATCTCGCCGAGGGTGCGTGACTTGATGCCACCGGGGAACCCGCTGTGACGCCAGTAGATCTTCTGGTTCAGCTTGTCGCCCGTGACCTTGATCTTCTCTGCGTTGATCACCACCACGAAGTCGCCGGTATCGATATGCGGCGTGTAGTCGGGCTTGCGCTTGCCGCGCAGCGTGTCGGCGAGCTGGGTCGCGAGACGGCCCAGGGTCTGACCCTCGGCGTCGACGATGTACCAGTCTCTCTGGCGTTTAGTGGGGGTGGCTACGTAAGTCTTCATGGCAATAGGGCGCAGGCTTCCGGCGGAGGCCAAAGCGCGGCTTGCGAATAATAGGGAACGCGACAGGGATCTGCAGTCGGGCGGGTCTGGCATCTGCAGTCGGCCCGGTCTACGCCGGGCCTCCCAGCTCAACCCGCCCGCCCACTCGAAGCAACTAATGGTTGGGCGGGCTCTGCTCGAGCAGGGACTTACCAGGCAGGGACTTACGTCACACCTGACATCCAGATGACTGCTTATACTGCGGTACTTGTATAGCCGAACTCTTCCCGGACACGGGAAGCGGCGGAGGAACCAACTGGGAAGAACTCTTCCCAAGGGGCGAATCGGGGGCATTTCCTGCCCTGTAGCGCAACTCTTTCAGCGCGAGCCCGCCAGCTAACTCCGCAGGCGCCAGGAAAGAGATGAAGCCGAGACGACCAAAGCCCTTCTCGCTCGCCGCCTTTGCGGTGGTTCTCGCCTGCCTTGTTCCGGTCGGTCTCGGAGCCACTTCAGCCAGCGGCGCGATCAGCAGCGGTGGCGGCGGGCTCGGAGTACCGGACATCCCCGAAATTTCCGATGTGATCTGCCTGACCGGCTGCACCAAGGTCCGGGAAGCTTCGATCGGAGGGTCGGTCCAGATCACCGGAACCGAGATGGACTCGGTCAAGTACGTCGCCTTCCGCAGCAAGGGCAAGAAGAACCTGAGGGTCAAGCCCGACCTGGTCCGCGCGACCCGGGTTGAGGCCACCGTTCCGGAAGGCGCGGTCACCGGCCGGGTCCGGGTCGTCTCTTCGACCGGCAGCCCCTCCGACCCCTCGGCCCAGATCCTGACCATCGGGCAGGAGAAATTCGTTCGCACCGGCAGACTCACCGTCACCGACGCAACCACCACCCCGACCAGGGCTTTCCAGTTCGGCGTTCGCCGGCCGACCCTCAGCTTCGTAGTGAACGGTTCCTCGGCCAACCTCGATCTCCGGGTGGATGTAGTCAACTCGAGCGGAGACGTCGTTCGCAGCCGGTTCCTGACGGATGTCCCTGCCGGTTCGGTCCAGAAGGTCGCCTGGGGCGGAATCGTCAACGGCGGCAAGACGGCCCCCAATGGTGCCTATCGTTTCGCTGTCCGTGGCAATGACGGCACCGCAGCGACCATCTCGAATCGGCTCAAGAGAAAGGTCCGCAAGGCGAGCGCATCAACCAGCGCCTTCCGTTTCCGGCTTTACCGCTTCATCTTCCCGCTGCGTGCCTCCCACACCTATGGCGACGGAATCGGGGCTGCAAGGAGTCACGGCGGACATCAGGGAGTGGACGTTCTCTCAAAGTGCGGCCAGCCACTTGTCGCAGCCCGCGCCGGAACGGTCTATTACAACGACTACCAGGCGGGTGGCGCCGGCAATTACCTGGTGATCAACATCAAGGGTGGCGGCAGCCATGCCTACATGCATATGCCCCGCCAGTCACCTCTCAAGGTCGGGACCAGGGTCAAGACCGGTCAGCGGATCGGCCGGGTCGGCACGACCGGAAGCAGCAGCGCCTGCCATCTCCACTTCGAAGTCTGGTCGGCGCCCGGCTGGTATCAGGGCGGAACCTTCCTCGATCCCATGCCGATGCTGAGGGCCTGGGACCGCTACAGCTGATCCCGCTGAAGTCAGACGTTATCCTCACCCCATGTGCATGCAGTGTGTAACCGGCGCCACCGTGGCAGCCAGCGCAACCGCAACGGGTCTGACCGCCTGGCTCCACACCCGGGGCTTCACCTGGCTGACCGCCCGGCGAATGAAGGTTGTCACCGCCTGCCTGATCACCTTCGGCGTACTGGCCGCCGGCCTCCAGGTCTGAACGAAGCCAGAGCAGCATTGACCAGGAAACGCCAGATTCAGTGGTGGTGACCCTGACTGGCCGCCACGGCCAGCTCGCTGCGGTCCATCGACCCTGACATCAAGGCCGCAAGAAGCGTCGTGATCGGAACGGCCGCGATCAGCCCGATGGAACCGACCAGGGTCGCGACGATCTCCTTGGCAACTATTTCCATGTTGACCGCGTATCCGAACCCCACCTCCCCGGACCCGAGGATCAGCAGCACCGGCAACGATGATCCGACATACGCGAGCACGAGGGTGTTGACCGTGGCGCTTACGTGATCCCGACCGACGTCGATTGCCCGGCTGTAGAGCCGGCCAATCGACTGCTTCGGGTTGGCAGCGCGCAGAGCGAGGACGGTCGAGGCCTGGCTGATCGTGACGTCATCGAGCACACCGAGGGCGCCGATGATGATGCCGGCGATCACCAGTCCGCTGATCGAGATTCCCGAATCGCTGGCCGAAAGAAGAGTCGCCTCTTCAGAGCTGAATCCGGTCAGGTTCGCGGCCGAGGTGAAGATGACCGCGAGGACACCGACGAGCAGGAGGCTGACCGAGGTTCCGAGGATCGCGGCGATGCTCTTGGGGCCGACCCCATGGGCAAGCGAAATCGTGATCAGCATCACCGCCATCGATCCAGCCAGGGCCACAGCCAGTGGCGGCTGCTTGTCGAGGATGGCCGGAATGATGAAGAGCAGCACGACGGCGAGGCTTCCAGCCAGTCCGACCAGGGAAAGCGCTCCCCGAAGCCGGCCAAAGAGGATCACGAGGAAGGTGAAGGCGATCGCGAGGATCAGCAGGGGTGGTCCCCGCTCGAAGTCGATCAGCGAGTAGACGGGCGGCCCTCCCCCGGTCGTGATCACCGCGACCTTGATGTCATCCCCGGCGTTCACGAGGGTGTCCGACGAACGGCTGGTCACATCGAGTGTGCCCTGTTCACCTTCGTCCGGCCCGGACTTGAGGGTGAACGTGGCAAGCAGACAGGTCGCATTCTCGATCGGCACCGTGCATTCGACCTGCTCCACCTTGTCGACCTCGGCCTTCTCGGTCGCGGTCGGACTACCGAACTTCAGGTCGGATTCACGGTCGCCATCCGGCCAGAGCAGGACCAGGGCGATCAGCGTGATCGCGGCCAGGGCTACAACGATCACGCGGTAGACGTTTAGAGAGTTCTGCCCGCGCATCGCCTGAAGACTCTCAGCCAGACCGGCGTAAGAAATGCACCCGCATAGCTGCGCCTCTTACTCGTAAATGAGAATGATTCTCATTTACTGGTATGTTGCCCGCCGTGGTGAGAATGAGATTTGTTCTCACTACCTGCTATTCATTCCTGACTACCTGAACCGGAGACTCACTGATGTTCGAAGCCTTTTCCCTGCCCTTCTTCCAGCGAGGGCTGATTGAAATCCTGATCCTTGCCATCCCGGCTGGCCTGATCGGCAGCTGGGTCGTGCTGCGGGGGCTGGCCTTCTTCTCTCACGCGATCGGTACTGCGGCCTTCCCGGGACTCGTGCTGGCTGACGGAATCGGATTCTCGGCTGCCCTGGGAGCCTTTGGTGCAGCCGGTTTCTTCGCCGGGTTCACCGCCCTCCTGAACCGCTCCCGCCGCGCAGCGACGGACAGCGTCACGGCTCTGGTACTGGTCGGATGCCTCGCCTTCGGCGTGATTCTCGCCAGTGACGTCTTCGGCTCAACCGCCAGCGTTGACACCCTGCTCTTCGGCTCGCTGCTCTCGATCGGCGCCTCGGACATCTGGCTTGCCGCCGGTGCCGCTCTGCTGGCCATCGTCTGTACTGGGCTGTTCGGCCACCGCTGGCTGGCCCGGGGATTCGACGAGTCGGCCGCCGACCGCGTGGGGTCCGGAGCGGCCTGGCTTGACGCCGCCCTGCTGCTCGCGGTTGCGGTGACAGTTACAGCCAGCCTGAACGCGGTGGGGGCACTTCTGGTCTCTGTCCTGATCGTCGTACCGGCCGCCACCGTGCGGTTGTTCGCCAACCGGGTGATACCGCAGATGATCGGTTCGGTCCTGCTGGTCGCCGCCCAGGGGACTTTCGGGCTCTGGCTCTCCTTTCAGACGGACGCTCCTCCCGGGGCCACCATTGCCGTGGTCAGCGGGACAACTTTCGCGCTGGCCCTGATCGGTCGCGGACTCCGCCGCCGGCAGCCCCGGGCAATGGCCGTGGCGGCGCTGGTGCTTGGCGCCGGAGTGATCGCGGGTTGCGGAAGCTCGGGAAGTCAAGTCGACCAGCTCAGGGTCGTCGCGACCACGACCCAGGTCGGGAACTTCGTCGAGACCATCGGCGGCGACCGGGTCGAGGTGACCACGATCCTGAAGCCGAACACC
>JAUPTY010000137.1 GCA_030917845.1 Actinomycetota bacterium
AGCAGGCCCGCGACCTTCGCCCGGGCGCCTTCGTAGAGGTCGGTTGCCTCTTCCGAGAGTTTGTGGACACCGCGATGGACGTTGGCGTTGTACTCCCGGTAATAGGAGTCCATCGCCTCGATCACCGCGAGGGGCTTCTGTGAAGTGGCCCCGTTATCGAGATAGGTGAGCGGTTTCCCGTTCACCTCGCGGGCCAGGATCGGGAACTGCTGACGGATGCTGCTCACCGACATGGGCTCAGCCGGTGGGGAGGTGGAAGAGCCGGCTGCCATCAGGCGGCCGCCTCGACCTCCTCCTTGATCCAGCCGTAGCCCTCGGCTTCGAGCTGGTCAACGAGTTCCTTGCCGCCTTCCTTGACGATGCGGCCTTCGAACATCACGTGGACGACATCCGGCTCGACCATGTGGAGCAGGCGCTGGTAGTGAGTGATGACCAGGGCGCCCATGTCCGGACCGGCGAACTTGTTGATGCCGTCGGCGACCGTGCGAAGCGCGTCGATGTCAAGACCTGAATCGGTCTCGTCGAGGATCGCGATCTGAGGCTTGAGCAGCGCCAGCTGGAGCAGTTCCATGCGCTTCTTTTCGCCACCGGAGAAACCGTCGTTGAGGTAGCGGCTGGAGAAGTCCTGGGGGATGTTGGCCAGATCCATCGCCTCGCGGGCCTGTGCAGCGAAATCCTTGATCTTCAGCGGCTGCTCACCACGGGCCTCGCGCTGGGCGTTGAGGATCATCCGCAGGTACTTGCTGACCGCGACTCCCGGAATGGCAACCGGGTACTGGAAGGCCATGAAGAGGCCGAGCTGGGCGCGCTCGTCGGGGCCGGCGTCGGTGATGTCTTCGCCGTCCCAGCTGATCGTGCCTTCGGTGACTTCAAGGGCGGGATGGCCCATGATCACGTTGGCGAGGGTCGACTTGCCGGAGCCGTTCGGCCCCATCAGGGCGTGAATACGGCCCTTTTCGACGGTCAGGTCGAGACCCTTCAGGATCTCCTTTTCCTCGACGCTGACGTGAAGGTTCTTGATCTCAAGTTCTGCCACTGGTTACTCCTTCTGGAAAGTCCGCGGTGCGCTCAGGCGGCGCTGCCGACGGCGGTCTTGCGTAGCTTGCGCTCTTCTTCCGGGCGGCGCGAGAATTCGACCAGCTCGGCCAGCGTGGTGCCGGCAAGAGCTTTGGTGACGCCGCCCTGGACCCGGGTCCAGAGCAGTTTGGTCGCGCAGGCGTGATCCCGGTCTGCTTCATGTGAGCAGAGGACCTTGCCTTCGGGCGTCTCGTGGAAGCACTCCATCGGGGCAATCTGTCCCTCGAGCGCTTCGACGACTTCAACCATGGTGATTTCCTCGGCCGGGTGGGCCAGGCTGTATCCGCCGTGGGCCCCACGGGTCGAGGTGACCAGTCCGGCCTGGCGCAGCTTCGCCACCAGGTGCTCCAGATAGGAAAGGGGCAGCCGTTCGGCTTCCGCGATCGCGTTCAGCGAAACGGGGCCGGTATTGGGCTGACGACCGAGTTCAACCATCAGGCGAACTCCGTACTCGGCTTTGGTCGAGAAGAGCATCAAAGTAAATCCTAGAGCACTAGTCGGTTTTGCTGGCTTGACGCCGCTGGCGCCTTCGCCTGATCCGGCGGCGCATCCTCCGCCAGGTCCGGAAACGGTGGTTGCCCCGGGCCGCCGAACGGAGCGCGTAGGCGAGCGACGAGTCGGAAAACTCGCCGCTCCAGGGCAGGTCGATACGCACCTCGACCTGTCCGGGAGTGCGTGTATCGACCTTCGTTTTCCTGGGAGCGAAGTTTTCGAAGAGATCGGTCGCGTTGGCGTTGTCGGCGAGAATCACGGCGAGGAAGTGGGTGACGCCCTCCTCCCGGGCCCGGATCGCGAGTCTCGAAAGGAGGGCCTTGCCGAGGCCCTTGCCGCGCCAGGGGTCCCCGATCACGATCGCGACCTCGGCTTCCTTGTCCCGGTATGGGGAGGTGCGGACGTAGCGGGCGACCCCGACCAGGTCACCGAGCTCGGGGTCGATCGCGACCAGTGCCTCGTGGTTGTGATGATCGACCTCAGTCAGGTAGGCGAGGTCGGATTCATTGAGCCGGACGACCGGGGCGAAGAACCGCTGAAAGCGAGCTTCCGGGCTGAGTGCCTCGAAACCCTCGGCCAGGAGATGTTTGTCGGTGGCCCGGATCGGCCGGATCAGCACCTCGACGCCCGGACTGAGAACGACGCGGTCGGAATCGCTCATGGCTCGATCAGCCCCTGACGGATCGCGTACCGGACCAGCTCCACCCGGTCCCGCATACCGAGCTTCTTCATCGCGTTTCCGCGGTGGTTTTCGACCGTCTTCTCGGAGAGGTGGAGCAGGTCGGCGATTTCCCTGGTCGTGTTCGCCTCGGCAACCAGCTTCACGATCTCCTCTTCGCGCGGGGTGAGGTCCGAACCGGCCGGCTCGCCGCGTTCGAGCAGGTCCCTGATCAGGGCCTGCTGGGCGCCGGGGGAGAGGAAGGGTTCACCGCGCTCGACGGACCGGATCGCATTCAGCAGATCGGTGTCGGCCTGTGACTTGAGCACGTAGCCGGAAGCACCGGCCTTGAGTGCCTCGAACAGATATCGCTCGTCGTCATGCATCGACAGGATCAGGACGTTGGTTTCCGGGACCTGCGACTTGATCTCGCGGGTCGCCTGCAGACCGGTCAGGCCGGGCATCTTGACGTCGAGGATCGCGAGGTCGGGACGCTCGCGGATAACCGTGTCCCGGGCCTCGATTCCGTCCGCTGCTTCCGCCACGACCTCGAGGTCACCCTGGCGTTCGAGCAGCAGCCGGATCCCTGACCGGACGATTCCGTGGTCGTCGGCGATCACCACTCTCATTCGGATTCTCCTTCGCGCACCGGGACCGATAGCCGGACCGTTGTGCCGTGGTCGGGGCGGGATTCGATGTCGAACTCGCCACCGACCAGGATCGCCCTTTCGCGCATGCCACCGAGGCCGAGGCCAGAAGTGGCCTGATCGAAGGTGAAGCCGCTGCCGTCGTCGGTCACGGTCAGTTCGAAGCGGTTGTCCTTACGGGCCAGGGTCGCGTCGATCCGGCTGGCCCCGCTGTGGCGGACCGCATTGCCGATCGCCTCCTGGGAAACCCGGTAGATGACCAGCTGGATGTCCGGGTCGAGGCCGGAAGGGTCGTCTTCGCATCTGAAGGAGGCGGCCAGGTCGGGTCGATCGAGTTGCTTGACCAGCCCGGCGATCGCCGCCCGCAGGCCGAGATCATCAAGCGCGGTCGGCCGAAGCTGCCGGGCTACGGTAAGCAGTTCGTCCATCGCCTGATGGGCGAGCAGGCTGGTTTCCTCGATTTCGGCGGCGAGTTCTGGCGGTGCTTCCGAACGGGTTACTTCGAGCCGGAGCAGCACCCCGGTAAGCGACTGGTTGACCTGATCGTGCAGGTCGCGGGCGACCCGGGCTCGTTCTTCCTCCTGGGCGGCAAGGGCGGCGTTCGAGCTTCGTCGCCGTTCCGCTTCCAGCCGGCGCATCATCCGCAGGAAGGCGAGTTCGAGCCTTTCGGCTTCTTCGGTCTCGGCAACGCCATCGATCCAGGCAGGCAGGTTGGCCCCGGGCTGGCTCAGATCAACTTTTTCCATTTCCGAGATCACGTCCTCAAGGGGGGTGAAACGACGGCGGAGGATCGCGATGTTAAGCAGACAGGTGACCGCGGCGGCAGTCGCGGCGATCAGCAGGAGCAGCTCGATGTCGCTGGTGTCAAAGCCGGTCGCGAAGGCTGCGCCGGCCGTGGCCAGTGCAACCATGACCGCATTCAGCAGCAGGACTTCGGTGAAGATCGGCTGTCGCTTCATGTTCGGCCCCCATCGTCGCAGGGTCGACGGCCATTTTGCCGAGCTGGGGAGTACCCGGACGCAAATGAGGGGCAGCCCCTATGGACGGATTCGCCGGTTCGCGATTGAATGGCCACTGTATTTCCCCGACGTCCGCCTGTAAGGAGGCCTGATGACAACAACGAAGCAATCAACTTGGGGCGCCACCATGAGGACAACGATCCTTTTGGCGACCCTCTCCGGCCTGCTGGTCGGCATCGGTTACCTGGTCAGCGGGGGCAATCCGAGCACCACGCTGCTCTTCCTCGGTATGGCCGTGGCACTCAACTTCTTCTCCTACTTCTTCAGCGACAAGATCGCCCTAAAGATGAGCGGCGCCCAGCCGATGGAGGAATCCGAGAACGCCGAGTACTTCCAGATGGTGCGTGAGCTCTGCCAGCGCGCCGACATTCCGATGCCGAAGCTCTACGTGATCCCCCAGGATCAGCCGAATGCTTTCGCGACCGGCCGGAACTACAACCACTCGGCAGTGGCGGTCACGGCCGGCATCACCCGGCTACTTTCGACAGACGAACTCCGCGGCGTTGTTGCCCACGAGCTCGCTCACATCAAGCACCGCGACATCCTGATCCAGTCGGTTGCCGCGACGATCGGTGCTGCGATCACTTACATCGGCTACATGCTGCTGTGGTTCGGCGGCGACAACAATTCACCGCTCGGCCTGGTCGGAGCACTGGCGATGGTGCTGCTCGCGCCGCTCGCTGCTTCGATCATCCAGCTTGCCG
>JAUPTY010000138.1 GCA_030917845.1 Actinomycetota bacterium
GGGTCGGCGGTGGCGATCTGTTCAACTGCCGCTTCGCCCTCCCCACCCTGGGTCACGATCGGCAGGATCGGCTTCGATGGCGCGACCCCGACCATCGCCAGCAGAAGCAGCAGGGCGACAAAGCCACCGAGCATGGTGAGCCCCTTGCCTTCCGGGCCGAAGCGCTTCCAGTTGAACTCACCGGCCCGGAACCGGTTCCAAAGTCTGCCGACCGCACCCTTGCGGACCGGGTCCTCGACGAACTTCCAGGAGAGAGCAGCAACCAGGAATGTTGCCCCGACCTGCAGGACGGAACGCACGAGGCTGAACCCGTTCGCTCCGGCTGGCGTGGTCAGGGTGATGATTGGCAGCTGCCAGAGGTAGATCGCGTAGGAGCGGACGCCGATCCAGCGCAAGGGTCGGCAGCCGATCACCGGGCCGAGCCTGGTTGCCGGGTGGGCCAGGACCGCGACCAGGATGGTGGTAGCGATTGCGAGGATTACCATGCCGCCCCGGTAAAGGAAGGGCGAGAACTCAGTGGTCTGCCAGATCAGAACGAGGATGACGCCGAGGGATCCGACGCCGAGCAGGTCCATGTTGCGTCGGGCCTTGGCGGGCAGATCCCGGTCAAGCCGTCGGCTGGGCCAGACCATTGCGAGGGCAGCGCCGAAGAGCAGGGCGAAAGCCCGGGTGTCCGTGCCGAGATAAACCCGATTGGTGTCGAAGCCGGGCGTGTAAAGGACCGCCATCAGAATCGCCGAAACGACTGCCAGGCCGATCGTGATCAGGGCGAGGTTGGGCCTGATGCGTTCCCGGCGTGCCCGCTTGCCATGGTCCCTGGCCGGGGAAACCTTGAGCAAGAGCAGGAGCAGCCAGGGCCAGATTATGTAGAACTGTTCCTCAACTGCCAGCGACCAGAGATGGGACATCGGGGAGGGAGCCCCGAAACGATCGAAATAGGACATGTCCTGGCCGATCGCCCACCAGTTCTCGACGAAGAAGATCGATGAGATCGTTTCTCCACGCAGAGTGCTCATCAGGTCGGGATTGCCGATCCAGACCCAGAGCAGCACCACTCCCAGCATCACAAAGAGGGCTGGCAGGAGGCGCCGGGCGCGGGCCAGCCAGAAGTTCTTGAGGCTGAGTTTCCGGGTCACCCAACCCTCGAGCAGGATGTCGGTGATCAGATATCCGGAGAGCGTGAAGAAGACCCCGACGCCGAGCAATCCGCCCGGCGCGAAGCCGACTTCCAGGTGATAGGCGATTACCGCCATCACGGCGATCGCTCTGAGGCCGTCCAGGCCCGGCATGTAGCGCTGGCCCGATCGCCTTTCTACTGGTTCCGGCATGACCCCGGAAATCTACTCGCCAGCAGCAGTCGCCAACGACGAGGCTCACGAACGATCTGTTGGTTCAGGCGGGCTTCTGGCCGGCGTCCGACCCGGCAGCGGCGTTGAGTGCCCGGGCTTCGTCCAGGTCTTCGGCATCCCGCTCGTTCCAGCGGAAGAAGTACTCGTGGGCGATCACCCCGATCAGCGCCAACAGAAGCAGGCCAGCGGTGACAAGCGCCGGTGGGTGCACGAAGTAGGCAAAGATTCCGATACCCACGCAAGAAGGTGCACCGGTGATTCGGCGCCAGGGCAGGCCGTCCGTCAGCTTCCATCTGATCGGGACGAAGGAGAGCAGATACAAGGTCGGACCCGCGGTCACGGCGATCAACTCCGGAGTGTGGAGGTAGTTCTTCGGGTGAGCGAGGATGAGCTCGTCGCCGACCGCGCAGAGGATTATCCCCGCGATGATCGAAATGTGACCATAAGTGAAAATGTCTCTGCCGATTGCGGTCCGGTATCGGCCTCGTCCAGCACCCTTTCGAGAATCGTCGCCATGTAGTTGAAATAGAGCCACCACAGACAGGCCGTGCTAACGAATGCGGCGGTGAAAGCAAGGGCTACCGGCAATGTGAAGTCCAGACCCGAGGCGGTGGCGCCAGTCAGAACCACGGTCTCGCTCAAGGCAATGATCGTGAAGAGCTGGAAGCGCTCGGCGAAGTGGCCGCTGCCCACAACCCAGGCGTCCGGGTCGAGCTTCTTGAGCCAGGGAACGAAGTAAATGGCGAATGGACCGGCGTAGTCGATGGCCAGCGCGATCAGCCAGAAGAAGATTCTGCTGTCCCCCTCGACCAGCGCGCCGGCAACCCAGAATGGAGCGACGAAGAAGAACCAGGTGAGTATGTAGCCGACCGGCTCCGCTCGACGGTGCCGCGCTCCGCTGCCACGAACGTGAGGAAGCTCTGCCGGAAGATGTGAATGAAGACTTAGGAGAGTGCAAAGAGCAGGCCCTTGTCGCCGAAGGTCTCGGGGATCGCAACCGCCAGCAACAGACTGGCCATCATGATGATCAGCAGCAGGAACCGCACCGGCATGCGGTTTGGGGTCAAGCTCGTTGTTCGCCCAGGTCGAGTAGTTCCAGGCCCACCAGACGAACAGCAGCACCATGACCGACTCCAGCACCCCCCTCCAGTCGAGGTGCTCGAGCAGCAGGTGCGAGATCTGGGTGATCGCAAAGACGAAAACCAGGTCGAAGAAGAGTTCCAGAGTGGATACCCGATGCTCCTCGTCCGGGTTTCTCCTGGCGGCTGGCTTTCGGTTCACCGTTCGATCACCCGGGCAGATCACCTGCGATGACTGACAGAATCGGGGCATGAACTCCGAAGCCGGACCGATCACTGTTTATGGCGCGACCGGGTACACCGGACGACTCGTCTCCGCCGAGCTTGCCCGCCGCGAGATTCCCTTCATCGTCGCCGGGCGAAACCGCGAAAAGCTCGAGGCACTCGCCGACTCGATCGACCCGCTGCAGACCCCTGAGGTTCACGCCGTCCCGACCAGCGACGAACGCGGAATGCGTGAGCTGTTCGATCGTAGTGGTGCCGTTATCGCCTGCGCCGGGCCATTCTCGCTTCACGGTGAGCCGGTGCTCGCGGCGGCGGTTGAGGCTGGAACTCCGTACCTGGACACGACCGGAGAGCAGGATTTCATCCGCCGGGCTTTCGACTATTACGGGCCGAAGGCCGCCCGGGCCGGTGCGCCGGTACTGCCGGCGATGGGTTTCGACTACGTGCCCGGTGACATGCTGGCCGCCCTGACTGCCGCGGCGCTGCCGGAAGGCGAGTCTGCCGACCGGGTCCGTATCGGCTATCACGCTCCCTTCCAGCCGAGCCGGGGGACCATGCGATCCGGTATCGAGATGATCAAGGGTGGCGACGTCGAGTGGCGGGAGGGTGCCCTGCGTCCGGCCTCACAGAAAGTGAACCGGCCCGACTTCGATTTCGGCGGTGAACTGGGAGTCCAGGCGATGATGCATTACCCGGCCGCCGAACACATCACTGTGCCGGGTCATCTTTCGCCGAGAACGGTCGAGACCTCGCTGACGGTGGCTTCCTTTGCCCCGGGCGCAGCCGGGAAGGTCCTGCCGACAGTCAGCCGTGGTCTCGGCATCGCCATGAGGACGCCACTGAGGAAGCTGATGTCGAGGGCGATCTCGGCGATGCCGGAAGGCGCCGACGAGGAATCGCGACGGTCTTCGAACTTCTTGATTGGATGCGAAGTGACTTCAGCCCGGCGGACCGTTCACGGCACCCTTTCCGGGACCGATGTCTACGGCCTCACCTCGGCGCTGATCAGCGAAGGCGCTATCAGGGCGATGCGTGGCGAGGTCAATGGCACTGGAGCCCTCGCACCGGCAGCGGCATTCGATCCGGCCGGTTTCCTCTCCGGCTTCGGTGACTACCAGGTCCGTTGGGAGGTCAGCGCCGCTCGCTAACCTGAGCGGTGTGAAGGGCAACGGCAGACGGACAAGGGAACTGCGGGTCTTCATCGCCCTCGATCCACCCGCCGAGGTTTGTGCCGAAGCGGAGGCCTGGGCCCGGCAGATCGGCAAGAGCACCCAGGGTCTCAGGGTGGTGCCGGCTCGAAACTCCCATGTCACCCTCGCTTTCCTTGGCCAACGCGACGAGTTCGAAATCGAACAGATCGTCGGCGCGATGGCTGAATCGTTCCGGCCGGTGACCGGGCTTTCGCTCGGGGTGCCTGCCTGGTTGCCGCGTCGCAGGCCGAGAAACCTGCTTCTCGACATCCACGACGATCGCGAGGAACTGGTCGGCATGCAGTCCGACCTGGCTCGGGAGCTGCGGTCCGCACTGGGATGGAAAGAAGAGCGGCCCTACCGCCCCCACCTGACCTGCGCCAGAACCGGACGGGGCTTTGATCCCTCCCGACTCCTCCTGCCGGTCAGTCCTTCGGTCAGCTTCGAGGGCGAGGCTATGACCCTTTACTCCTCGATACTCAGCCCCGAGGGGGCTGAGTACGAGGTTCTGGAGCGTTTCGTTCCGTACCGGTCGGCCTCCGGCCCGGTTACTTGACGCGGAAGGCGCCGCGCATCAGGGGATGGACCCGGCAGAAGAAGGTGTAAGTGCCCTGGGGCAGGTTCCTCGGGGTCTCCCACCAGGTGCGGTCCACGGTCGGAGCCTTGTTCTCCCCGGGGAGGGTTCCCAGCTGACCTGATTCAAACTGGTACTTGCCGTCAGCGATCGGATAGGAGATTCCGG
>JAUPTY010000139.1 GCA_030917845.1 Actinomycetota bacterium
CATCGAGGTCGAAGAGCAGTGCGCTCGGCGCGGCGACCTTGCCGTTGACCGAGACCTTGCCGGTCAGCTCAGACGTGCCGGGGTCGATGTCGAAGTTGGTCAGTTCAACCTCGGTGTTGCCGGCGGTGAGGCTGAGTCCGCTTCCGTTGTGCTCCAGCATTCCCTGGACGAAGGGACGGTAGTCCGACTGCGGGTCGTAGTAGGTCACGTTGCCACCGGTGATCGGGAAAGCAGCGACACCCTGTTCGGAGATCGTGGCGGTGCCGACCGGGGCCGGGGTTACCTTGAGGGCGGTAAGCGCGTCGACGAAACCGCTGTCGAGGGTGACTTTCGTGTCAACTCCGGTTACCGGGTCAATCTGGGCAACTGGTTCGGGCGGACTGTCGCTGCTGCTGTCGTCGCTGCCACATGCGGATACGGCGAAAGACAGGGCGCCAACCATCAGGATGGCGGCGAAAATGCGAGTTATAAGAGTCTTGCGGGGCATTGCTTGGCTCCTTGTTTCTGGTTGATCTGGTTTGTCTGGCCCGACGATCCGCGTGGCGAATGCCGAACCTCTTGCCCTGTCTCTTCGAACCCGGAGGCGATTCGGATCACTATTCCCGGGAACTTCTTTTCAGGCTCACCGCAGATCGCTCCAGATAGCCGATCCGGGACTGACCGCTAGGTTTCCCCCTGTGCTTCCGAAACTGCTGGTAATCGCCAAGGCCCCGGTTGCCGGCCACTCGAAGACCCGGCTATGCCCGCCATGCACGCCCGACCAGGCAGCCGAACTTGCGGAGGCAGCCCTGGCCGACACACTCGAAGCTGTCGCCGGAACACCTTGCGGGGGCCGGTTGCTCTTCCTCGACGGACCCGTCGGAGACTGGCTGCCCGAAGGCTTTGAGGTTTTCGACCAGGTCGAGGGCGGCCTCGGTGACCGGTTGGCTGGTGCCTTCGCCCAGACCGACGGACCTGCCCTGCTGATCGGGATGGATACCCCTCAGGTGGATCCGGCCTTGCTTTCCGGTTCACTCACACGGCTTGCCGAAGGAGAGGAACAGGCGGTGCTGGGGCTTTGTGAAGACGGCGGCTACTGGGCAATCGGCATGAAAACAAGTCGGCCAGATGCCTTCGAGGGGGTACCGATGAGCGTCGACCACACCGGAGCTGCCCAGTTGGAACGGCTTCATGAACTGGGCATGTCGGTTGGCATGCTTCCGGAACTTCGCGATGTCGACTACTTTGAGGACGCTCGCCAGGTCGCTTCGGAGAATCCCGCAGGCCGCTTCGCCAATGCTTTCCTTGCAATGGAGATGAAAGTCTGAAACCGATACGGCTGCCAGGTCTCGGCCAGGAAAAGCCTCCGCCAAGCGGCAACCTCGTACCGGCGATCGTCGTCGGCATGGCTCTGCTTACCCTCGCCGTCGGGCTGATCGCCAAGTCCTCAGGAGTCAACTGGCGGGCCGAGACCCAGCCCCTGTTCATTCTTTTTGATCCGGTCTGGTCAGGGTGGGGTCTGCTTGCTCTGGCAACGGTGCTGCTTGGCCTTTTTCTTGCCTTCATGCTTTGGCGCTCGCGACTGCGCGTCGGCTGGTTCGCCTTCGCCCTCTTCGGTCTCACTCTCTTCACTCGGCTCGGGCTGAACCTTGGTCGACACGGACCGAGTGACTGGTACGAAATCTTCTCGTTCGAGCCCGGGACCATCCTTGGCTTCGAGTACCTGTCGGCCCTGCCGTACCTGGATGGCGGCATGAACCGTTTCCTCGATGACTTCGCCGGCCTCGTCCAGGAGCTGCCGGTGCATGTGGCAGGGCATCCGCCGGGAATGATGGTGATGATCGACTGGCTCGGCATCAATTCCGCCGAGGGACTCGCGGCAGTCACGATTGTGGTCGGCGCGCTGGCGACGCCGCTGCTCTATTTCCTCGCCCGCTCGCTCTTCGACGAGACCACTGCCAGGGTGGCAGGGCTTCTCTTCGTATTTGTCCCGACATCGCTGCTTTACGGGGTTACATCAGCCGACGCACTCTTCGTGACCCTCGGGCTGGCGGCCGCTCTCTGTCTGCTTTCCAGGCAAAGGTGGGTGGTTGTGCTGGGGGCGTTCCTGCTCACCCTCGCGTCTTTCTTCTCCTACGCCTTGCTTGCCGCCGGCGGCTGGGCCGGGCTGGTCCGCTGGCGAAGGGACGGGTTCAGATCCATGGCCGGCGCTGCCCTGGCATGCGCCGCCGTCCTCGTCGCCTTCTATGGCCTGCTCTTCGCGTTCACCGGCTTCGACGTGCTCGGAGCGATCAGTGCAACAAGCGACCGGTACCACGACGGCATCGCCAACGTTCGCCCCCTCTACTTCTGGCTCTTCGGCTCTCCGGCGGCGTTCATCCTGATGCTCGGGCCGGTCGCCTGGTTCGCCGCGCGATCTCTGGCCAGTCGGGAGATTACGGCCCTGGCCCTGACGGCGATCATCGTCTTCACATCGATCCTCGGCTACACAAAGGCCGAAACCGAGCGGATCTGGTTCTTCCTGGTGCCATTCGCCTGCCTGGCAGCTGCCCGCGCTCTCCCCGGCAGGGGAGTGAAACCGGTGCTGGTCCTGCTTGCGATCCAGGCCTTCGCGATCGAGATCCTTTTCGCGACACGTTGGTGAGCCGGGCGGCGCGGGCGGCTCAGCGCAGTTCGGTGGTCGCGAATTCCTTCATTCCTTCTTCGAGACCGATTCCTGCTGTGAAGCCGAGCTGATCACGCGCCCGCGAGGGATCGGCGAAGACATGACGGACGTCGCCAAGCCGGAATTCGCCGGTGACCTGTGGTGTCGGCGCTGCGTCTCCGCTCTCCTGCGCCAGCAGCTCCGCCATGTCAAGGATGGTTCTCGGTCTGCCACTGGCGATGTTGAATGGACCTTCTGCGGTGGAGATTGGGTCAAGAGCGAGCAGGTTCGCCCGGGCGACGTCGTCGACGTGGACGAAGTCGCGGATCTGGCCCCCATCTTCGAAGACCCTGGGAGCTTTGCCGTTCTCAAGCGCACTCCTGAAAATGCTCGCTACCCCCGCGTACGGGGTATCGCGAGGCATTCTCGGTCCGTAGACGTTGTGGTAGCGCAGGGCGGTGAATCTCACCTCGCCAGACTCGCGGGCGAAAAGTGAACAGAGATGCTCCTGATGGAGCTTCGAGGCGGCGTAGACGTTGCGCGGATCTGGCGGTGCTTCCTCGGGAACCAGTTCCGGCCTGAGCTGCTCCTGGCAGGTCGGGCAGAGTGGCTCGAATCGTCCCGCCGCGAGGTCGGCGCGGTCCCGGGGAGCGGGGCGGACCGGACCATGAACCGGGCAGGAGTAGCGACCCTCGCCGTATATCACCATGCTGCTGGCAAGCACCAGGGGTCCGGTGAAGGAACGCTTCGACAGCGCAGTGAGCAGCCTGGCGGTTCCCAGGCAATTGGCCTCGACGTAATCCTGGGCATCGCCAAAATCCAGGCCAAGCCCGACCATCGCTGCCTGGTGGCAGACCGAATCGACGCCGTCAAGTGCCCGGTCGTAGATGCCCGGATCGGCCAGATCGGCATCGATGTACTCGGCCCCCGGATTCAAGTAGTCGGGGCGATGATCGTGAGCGGCGGGATGGAAGCAGTCGACGACCCGCACGGCCCTTCCGGACGCGACCAGCTGATCGACGATTCGGGAGCCGATGAAACCTGCACCGCCAGTGACCAATACGCAGCCGGACATTCGGCGACATTACACTTCGGGTCCTTCCGCGGGAAAGTCCCGGAACGTCGGGTGGGCCCGGCGTTTCGGCAAGGCGGACCGTTGCCCCTGACACAATCATCCAATGGGATCGAGAGGTAGCTGGGGGAACAGCACCGGAGCGGTGCTTGCGGCCGCCCTGCTCGCCGGGGTTCTTCTGCTGCCGGCCTGTGGAGATTCATCACCGGAGTTCGGTCCGGCTGCGGAGCCGGCCGAGTCGCCGCCCGTCCAGGTCAAAACGGCCGGCAAGGTGGTGAACATCGGAGAAGGAGCTGAAGGCATCGTCTTCGACCCTGGATCAGGACTGCTGGCCCTCGGTCTCCGCGAGCCCTACCGTCTCGCCTTCGTCGACCCGGACAGCATGAAGATCCGGGAGCGCTATCTGATCCCGAACCCGGTCCGGCACCTCGCAGTCGCCCCGGAGGGGAGCCTTGTGGCGGTACCGGCCGAGTCGGCCAACCGGCTTTACGAGATCGCACCCGGCCGCGGCATCGTCGAAGACGTCGCAACAGGTGAACATCCTCATGACGCCGCCTTCGCCGACGGGAAGATCTTCGTAGCCGACGAGTTCGGGGACACGGTCACCGTGGTTGCGGATGGCGGGGTGGCGGAGACGCTCCCGGGTCCGGTCCAGCCAGGTGGAATCGCCGCCGTCGACGACAGGTACCTCAGCGTGATCGCGGTTTCCGAAAGGGTGCTTCAGATCTATGGACTCGACAACTACGGGCGGCTTGGCAGCATCCCGGCAGGGGTGGGCCCGACTCACATCGAGGCGCTCGGGGACGAGGTATTCGTTGCC
>JAUPTY010000140.1 GCA_030917845.1 Actinomycetota bacterium
GAGCCGCCACCCCAGCACGGGATCGTTCTCGCCGTAGGCCAGGGAGTCGACTGGTGGGAAGCAGCCGGCGTCCGGATGCCCGTTCGCCCCGGAGACCACGTCGTCTTTCCGGCCAGTGCCGGCAACTGGGTCGAAGTCGATGAAGAGCGTCTCTTGATCTGTCGGGTCACGGAGCTGCTCGGAGTGCTCGAGAGCGTCCGTGATCCGGAAGCCCCGGAACTCGGCGGCGAAGTCAGGGACTGAGCCTCCGTCCCGTTTCAGGACGCGCCTGAGCCCGATCCCCCCGGACCGAGCTCCAGCGCCTCCCTGCGTTGTCGGTTCCCTCCCGTCTGGAACCAGGTTGCCTTGCCCTGCGCCAGGCAACCGTCCATATAAACAACGAATCTGGCCCGAGTTTCGGTCCCGCAAACAGAGAGCTTTCTGATCGAAGTGACCTCGAAATAGATCCGATCCGTAGTCTGTCTGCCGATGGCCCTCTCGATCGGAATCGTCGGGCTTCCCAACGCCGGGAAGTCGACCCTCTTCAATGCCCTGACCAGGAACAACGTGCTGGCCGCGAACTACCCGTTCGCGACCATCGAGCCAAACGTCGGCGTGGTCGGTGTTCCCGACCCGAGACTGGAAAAGCTCGCCGGGGTCTACGGCTCGGAGAAAATCCTGCCGGCCACCGTCCAGTTCGTTGACATTGCCGGCATCGTCAAAGGCGCCTCCGAAGGCGAAGGAATGGGAAACAAGTTCCTCTCCAATATCCGCGAGTCGGATGCGATCTGCCAGGTGACCCGGGTGTTTCAGGACGATGACATCACCCACGTCGACGGCGAAGTGGAACCGAAGAACGACATCGAGACGATCCGGACCGAACTCATCCTCGCCGACCTTCAGACGATCGAGAACGCATTGCCCCGGCTGACCAAGGAAGCCAAGCGTGACAAGGACCTCGAACCCCAGGTGAAGGCGGCAGAGGCAGCGAAGGAACTGCTCGAATCGGGTCGGGGAATCTTCGAAGCCGGCTTTGACTCCGGGCAGGTCCGGGACCTGCACCTCATGACCGCCAAGCCCCTTCTCTACGTCTTCAACTGCTCCGAGGACGAGCTGGCCGACGAGTCACTCAAGGACGGGCTGCGGGAACTGGTCGCGCCCGCCGAGGCGATCTTTCTCGACGCGAAGTTCGAGGCCGAGCTGGTCGAACTTGATGACGAAGACGAGGCCAGGGAAATGCTCGCCGACATCGGGGTCGAGGAGCCAGGACTGGACGTTCTGGCGCGGGTCGGGTTCGACACCCTCGGTCTGCAGACCTACCTGACCGCAGGGCCGAAGGAAACCCGTGCCTGGACCATCCCGCAGGGAGCCACCGCTCCCGAAGCGGCCGGGGTCATTCACACAGACTTTCAGCGCGGCTTCATCAAGGCCGAGACGATCACTTTCGAGGAACTGCTGGCGCTGGGCTCGATGGCCGAAGCCCGGGCCGCCGGCAAGGTCCGTCTCGAAGGCAAGGACTACGTAATGCAGGATGGCGACGTGGTCGACTTCAAGTTCAACGTCTGAGCCTTTAGTTCACCTCCACCGGTGGGTCTATGCTCGCCCGACTACAAGTCGATCGAGGGGGAGTCATGCCAGCCAGTTACGAAGCCGCGGACCTGCGGAGGATCTTTGGCCGGATCAACGAACGGATCAGAGCGGTCGAGGAACATCTCGTGGTTCTCTCAGAGAAGGCCGGGGTTGCCTACGCGCTCCCGAGCGAAGGTGCTCCGAAGGAAGTCATCGAACTGGCCCGGGCCGGCAAGACCATGGAGGCGATCAAGAAGTACCGGGAACTGACCAATGCCGACTTCGAGACAGCAAAGGCTGCCGTCGAATCAATCTGAAGTCAGTGGACCGTGTTGCGCAGGTTGCTGGCCCGGATGGCCATCATTCTCAGGAGGTTCTCGAAGAGAATCGCGACCAGGGCCGGATCGGCTCCGCGCAGGGCTTCGAGGTCACCTGATTCCAGAACGTAGGCCGCTACCCGGGTGTCAGCGACCGATGTGCCGATCCGGTCACCATTGTTCAGCATCGCGACTTCGCCGAGGGTCATTCCGGGAGAGAGAGTCGCGACCCTGCGGTGGCTGCCGTCGTCGCTTCGCAACAGGATGCTGATCTTGCCGGCGGTGACCAGCAGCATCTCGTGAACCCGGGTTTCCGAGGCTTCATAGATCACTTCGCCGGCCTCGTACTCCCGGTAATCAAGATGCTTTGCCAGCAGGGCGATCTGATCCGGGCTCATGCCAATGGTGGCTGCGTGTTGGGCGAGGCTCAACTCGGGGTCGGGATCGAGATCGCCGTACTTTTCGATCAGCCCGTGCTCGCACCACTCGAGCGCCAGGTCAAGGTCAGCGAAGGACCTGACCGGGTGGACCCCATCTTCATCACGATGTCTCGAAAAAGCTTCGGCGAAGAGCGGGTGGCGGTCGATGTCGGAAAAGGCAATCTCGCCACCGGCTTCTTCGTAGCTCTCCACCAGATGGCTGAATATCGGCACGTCGATCAGGTCGATTGCCCGGACCGCATTGAAGTCGAGCACCGCGAAGTCGGTTTCGTCGGCCCGGTTCAGAGCCGAGCTGGTGATTAGTTCACCGGCAGCGAAGGAGAGCTCGCCCTGGAGTTCCAGCACCTTCACCCGGTGCCCGTACTTGGCCAGGATCTTCTGTTCGTTCTGGCTGCGAAGCCGCTTCGAACGGGAGTTGAGGCAGCTGCGCTCGACCCTCACCGGTGGCGGAGGCCGGCGGGCCGGACTCATCACGTGAAGGTGAAGCTCATCGGAGATATCTTCACAGACCTTGACGCCGCGGACGCTGTTGCCATGGGGGTCGAGTGGCGGCGAGTAGACGGCGATACCGAGCTGACCGGGCAGCACCGCGATGATCCCGCCGGCCACGCCTGACTTGGCGGGCAATCCGACCGAGTAGAGCCAGTCGCCAGCCGAATCGTACATCCCGCAGCTGGCCATCACGCTCAGAACATTGCGGACGGTGTCCTCGCGCAACACCCGCTCCTTCGTCACCGGATTCACCCCGGTAGAGGCGAGTGTCGCCGCGATCGTGGCGAGATCCCGGCAGTCAACCAGGGTCGCGCACTGCCGGAAGTAGGTCTCGACAATTTCCTCTACTTCGTGATCGACCACCTCGGCGTTCCGAAGCAGATGGGCTATCGCCCGGTTGCGATGACCGGTCTCGTTCTCCGAGCTGAAGACCGCTTCATCCACGCTCAGGTCCCGCCCGGCGAAAGCCGAGTACTCGTTGAGGATGCGGTCGATCGGCTGGTCAAACCCGAGTGGTTCGATCAGCGAAGTGGTCGCGATCGCTCCCGCGTTGACCATCGGGTTGAGTGGCCGCCCGGTCCCCGGCTGCAGCGTGATCGAGTTGAAGGCCTCACCGCTCGGCTCGACATCGACATGCTTTCGCACCTCTTCTCCCCCGATTGCCTCAAGCGCGAGCGCAAAAGTGAGCGGCTTCGAAATCGACTGGATCGTGAACTCCCGCCGGGTGTCCCCGACCTCGTAGACCGAACCGTCAGCCGTGACCATGGAAATCCCGAACCAGCCGGGATCGGCGGTCGCAAGTTCCGGGATGTAGGAAGCAACCTCCCCGGACATATCCCCCGCATGCCTCTCGTGAAGCCGCTCGAGCAGCGCCTGGACTGGTGAAGCTGTGCGGGAACCGGTTTCAGTCTCACTCAATATTCAGGGGACTCTCTCACACTGCCGCAACTGGAGTTTTGGTTAGGCTCAACCTGTGAGCCCAGCTGCTGCCAGGCAAACCGGAGCAAAGCCCGACCCGTTGCCAACTGCGGCGGTCGAGGACTATGCCAAAGCGATCTATTCGCTGACCGGCTGGGGTTCGGAGACGGCTTCGACCAATGATCTCGCCGAGCGGCTTGGGGTAAGAGCGGGATCAGTCTCGGCGATGATCAAGAAACTCGACGAGGCCGGGCTGGTCGAGCGGGTTCCCTACCACGGGGTCCGGCTAACCACCGACGGAACCAGGGTCGCGATGACCGTTCTGCGTCGGCACCGGTTGCTGGAGCTCTTTCTGGCGGAGGTGCTCGATGTTCCGTGGGAACGCGTCCACGCCGAAGCTGAAGTGCTCGAACATGCGCTGTCGGAAGACCTGACCGATCTGATTTCAGCCAAGCTCGGCAACCCGGAAGTCGACCCGCATGGCGACCCTATCCCCGACCGGGACCTGGAAATCATCGAGGCCGAGACCGTAGTTCTGGCTGATCTGGCTCCCGGGGATTCGGCCCGCTTCTCGCGAGTCTCAGACTCCAATCCGGAGATGCTTGCCTACCTGAGCCGATGTGGCATCGCGGTCGGCGACGAACTCGAGCTGATCGAGCGTCAGCCATTTGAAGGACCGATCACCGTGAAGATCGGTGACGAGTCCCACGTGCTCGGCCTGACGCTCGCGCAGGCGATGCGGGTCGAACACACCGGCTGAAACCGGCCGCTCCGGCTCAGCCGGGCGTCGGGCCC
>JAUPTY010000141.1 GCA_030917845.1 Actinomycetota bacterium
TCCGGAGCCTTGGCCCCGACTTCGATCAATGGCGGAGGCCGAGCTCGGCGACGAGGGCGCGGTAGCGCTCAACATCGGTGCGCTCAAGGTAGCGCAGCAGACGACGGCGCTTGCCGACCATCATCAGCAGGCCGCGACGGGAATGGTGATCCTTGCCGTGCTCCCGCAGGTGACCGGTGAGATCGTTGATGCGTTCGGTCAACAGGGCAACCTGGACCTCGGTCGAGCCGGTGTCACCGTCGGCTTTGCCGAACTTGCCGATTACTTCGGCTTTGTCTTCTTTCGTAAGCGTCATTTCGTTCCTTGTAGTGGCCCGGCAAAAATTGCTTCGGAGCCTGAATTACGGCCGATGGAAGCTAGCACAGACGGCCCTGGTGTCCTCAACATCCTGTTTCATCTGCTCGACCAGTTCCTCGGCCGAGTCAAAGCGCTTCTCGCCCCGGAGCCGTTCGACAAATGCGACGCGAAGGACCTTTCCGTAAAGGTCAACGTCCTGGTCGAGGATATAGGTCTCGATCAGAACTCCCCGGCCGGTGTCAAAGGTCGGCCTGACGCCAATGTTGACGGCCGCTGGCAGTCCGTTGGCGAAGGCAGCGTAGACCCCATGTCCGGGATGAACGAAACGGTCATCAGGGACGATGTTCGCTGTCGGGAAGCCAAGTTCGCGCCCGCGTTGGTCCCCGGTGACCACCTCTCCCTCGATCATGAAGGGCACCCCGAGGCAGCGTCTGGCCAGCTCAAGATCACCGGCAGCGACCAGTGCCCGGATCCGGGTTGAAGATACGGCCTCGCCGTCGACCTCGACCAGAGGTTCGACCCGGGTACTGAACTCGGACCGCTCGCTGAGCATTTCCGGGGTGCCTCTGGCCTTGGTGCCGAACCTGAAGTTGTCTCCCACCGAAACTTCCTTCGCCCCAAGCCTGGCGATCAGGATCTCCTCTATGAACTGCTCAGCGGTGATCCTGGTGAAAGATTCATCGAAGGGAATGACGATCATTTCCTCGATGCCGAGTCCGTCGAGAACATCGCGCTTGACCTCGTAAGGCATGAGCAGTTTCGGAGCGGCGGCGGGATGAAGGACCTCAAGCGGATGCGGCTCAAAGGTAAGCACGGTGTCGGCACCCGCGATCACCGCGCGGTGACCGACATGGACGCCGTCGAAGGTGCCGATGGCGATCTTCCTCGGCCGGAATTCGGCTTCGACAAGCGGCGTGACCTTGATCACGAGGCCGGCTCCAGAACGACTTCGGGCCGAATTCTTTCGTCTTCGAGATGAGCCACGGCAATCAGGTTATCCGCGTGGACCAGGGCGAAACTTCCAGCAGCCCCGGATTGAACGTCGGCTGGCAGCTCAAGATCACCTGAATCAAGCTTCTGGCCGTACCCGATAGCCCGTGCGCCTTGCTCGTCCAGCCCGACTCTTGGCAGAAACGAAAGCGCCTCGAGCGGGGTCAGAACCTGGCCGGCAAGGCCGATCTCCAGCGGACCGACCGCCGTCCGCCGCAGCACCAAGCAATAAGCGTCATCCAGCGTCTCGATCAGGGTCCGGACATAGGTTCCGGAACTGACCTCGACCTCGAAACTGACCTCCTGGCCGGATTCGAGTTGCCCGGATGGAGGATCAAGCAGTTCAGCCCGGTAGATCTCGACCTCGCGGACCGGCCGATCCTCTGATTCCTCACCCCGGTGAGCCCTTTTGTAGAGCCGTTCGCCATCAACCTTGACCGCCGAAGTCATTGGCACCATCTGCTCGATTCTGCCGGTTGGCAGGGTAAGCGAACCGGGCAGCCTGCCGGTCTCGGTCAGTTCACCGTCAGGATCACCGGTGGTTGACTGCCAGCCCAGTCGGGCCGTAGCCAGATAGGTCTTCGGCAGATCGAGAAGGTAGCGCTGGAGCCGGGTGGCTCGGCCTAACAGGATGGTCAGAACGCCGGTCGCGAAGGGATCGAGAGTCCCGGCATGCCCGACCTTGCCCCCGCGCTCCCGCCTGACGCCGGCGACGACGTCATGGGAAGTGACTCCGGCGGGCTTGTCGACCACCAGGATTCCGGTTTCAGGTTCTGCGGACAAGACCCGCCCTCGGATCGATCAGGAGGAAAGCGGCTGGTCGCCCAGGCCGCGGCAGAGTTCCGTGACGATCTCGTCGAAGCTGAGCTCGGTCGAGCAACCGGCCGCCCGGACATGGCCGCCGCCGCCAAACTGACGGGCCAGAACGGACACGTCGGTGTGGTCATCTCCGGCGCGAAGGCTGACCTTCCGCGCCGCCCGGCCGCGGCTGACCTGGTCGCGGACAACTGCGGCGACCCTGATTCCATCGACCGCGCGAAGGTTGTCGATTATCCCCTCGGTCATTTCTTCACCGGCACCGGTCGCCTGGTAATCCTCATCGTCGATGTAGCTGACGATCAGCTGGCCGTCGCAATGGAGCTCGAGGTTGTCGAGCGCCCGGCTGAGCAGGCGGAGCTTCTCGATCGGGACGCTCTCGTAGAGGCGGCGGTTGACGTCATCCACGTCCACCCCGGCCTCCATCAGTTCTGCGGCAACCCGGTGGGTTCGCGGATGGGTTGCTTCGTACATGAACTTGCCGGTGTCGGTGACGATCCCGATGTAGAGCGCCCGAGCCATGGCCGGACTCACCTTGACGTCAAGCAGCATCGCCAGCTCATAGATGATCTCGGCGGTGCAGGAGGCGCCCGCGTCGACGAAGTTGAGGTCACCGAAAACGGTGTTGTCGTGATGGTGGTCGATGTTGACCACCCGCTTGCCGTCGTCCCGCAGAAAGTCGACCGGCATGCGATCGATGTTGCCGCAGTCGAGAAAGATCACGATGCGGTCACGGATGTCCGCCGGAGGCTCGTGAAACACGCCTTCGAGTGGAAGGTGGCGGTACTCGATCGGCAGCGGGAATTCCTTCGCGGCGAGGAACATCACGGAATCCTTGCCGAGGCTTTCAAGCAGGTGGTGCATGCCGAGCAACGATCCGAGCGCGTCACCGTCCGGACCCTCGTGGGTGGTGAGCAGGAACTTCTGCTCGTCCCGGACCAGGCTGGCGATCTCGTCGAGATCACCCTTGACAACCATGTGGCTGGCGGCGGCCGGGTTCATTCCTTCTTCCCGTCGGCTTCTGCGCCTTCGGACAGCAACGCGTCAATCCTCATGCCGGATTCGATTGATTCGTCGTATTCGAATGCGAGCGCCGGTGTGTGTTTCATGCGGGTCTCGGCGGCGACTTTGCCCTGCAGGACACTGTGTGCCCGCTTCAGGCCCTTCAGCGCCTCGGCTTTGGCCTCATCGTCACCGAGCACGGTGAAGTACACCTTGGCGTGACGCAGATCCGGGGTGGTATCGACTGAAGTCACTGTTGCCATTTCCAGCCGAGGATCGCTCAGATCGTTGGTGATCGCATCAGAGATCACCTGACGCAGAACCTCATTCACCCTTCGCATCCGCGACTTTGACAAGGGATTCGCCTTTAGCCGAGGGTCTGCTCGACCTGACGGGTCGAGAAGAACTCGAGCACGTCGCCGACCTTGACGTCGGCGTACCCGTCCAGAACGATGCCGCAGTCCTGGCCTTCTTCGACGCTTTGGACCGCATCCTTGAACCGGCGCAGCGAATCGAGCTTGCCGGTCCAGATGACGGTCCCCTCCCTTACGAGGCGGACCGAACCATCGCGCTGGATCTTCCCTTCGGTCACCACGCAGCCGGCGATCTTGCCGACCTTTGACGCCTTGAAGACTTCCTTGACTTCGGCTTCGCCCTGTGATTCCTCGACCTCGACCGCATCGAGCATGCCCTCCATCGCGTTGCGAAGGTCTTCGGTGATCTTGTAGATGACCGAGTAGGTGCGGACGTCCACACCTTCGACCTGGGCGGCCTTGCGGGCATCGGCGAGGGGTCGCACGTTGAATCCGATGATGATCGCGTTCGAGGCTGAAGCCAGCATCACGTCGGATTCGGAGATGCCACCGGTCTGGGCCCGGATGATGTTGATTGCGACCTGTTCCTGCGGAACCTTGGCGATCTCGTCCTGGAGAGCTTCCAAGGAGCCGGCAACGTCGCTCTTGAGCACGATGTTGAGTTCCTTGAGATCGCCGGTCTGGGCCCGGTCGAAGATCTCCTCGAGGGTGACCTTGCGGGCGGAACGGCGGGCGATCGTTTCGGCCTTGAGGCGGTTGAGCTTCTCCTGGGCCATCTGACGGGCGCGGCGGTCGTTCTCGACCGCCTGGACGAACTCGCCGGCGTCACATACCCCGTCGAATCCGAGCACTTCGACCGGCATGCCGGGAGTTGCGACGTCGACCTTGGCGCCGAGATAGTCATGCATTGCCCGGACTTTGCCCCAGACGGCGCCGGCCACAACCGAATCGCCGACTCTCAGGGTGCCCCGGTTCACCAGAACGCTGACCACCGGGCCGCGGCCCGGATCGAGCTTCGATTCGATCACGCTGCCCGACGCGGGAGCGTCCGGGTTGGCGGCGAGCTCTTCGAG
>JAUPTY010000025.1 GCA_030917845.1 Actinomycetota bacterium
TCCGCCATCGGGTTTCTCGTCGCCGACGATCATCCGGAAGAGGGTGGTCTTGCCGGCCCCGTTCGGACCGATGATCCCGACGATCCCGGCCGGGGGCAACTTGAAGGAGAGATCCTCGATTAGCAGCTTCTCGTCGAAGGCCTTGTTGAGGTGCTCCGCGTCGATCACCACATTCCCGAGCCGGTCACCGGCCGGGATGTGAATCTGGACCTGATCGAGTTTGACGTTCTTCTCTTCGGCCAGAAGCTCTTCGTAACGGGCAAGACGCGCCTTGGACTTCTTGCGTCGCCCCTTCGGGTTCTCGCGGACCCACTCCAGTTCGGAAGCGATCGTCCTGGCCCGCGCGGAATCCTGTTTCTCTTCGCGGGCGAGACGGTCTTGCTTCTGCTCCAGCCAGGAGCTGTAGTTGCCTTCGAAGGGGATGCCTCGGCCCCGGTCGAGTTCCAGGATCCAGCCGGCAACGTTGTCGAGGAAGTAGCGGTCGTGGGTAACCGCGACGACGGTGCCCGGGTACTCCTCGAGGTGCCGTTCCAGCCAGGCGACCGATTCGGCATCGAGGTGGTTGGTAGGCTCGTCGAGCAGCAGCAGGTCAGGCTTGGAAAGCAGCAGGCGGCAGAGTGCCACCCGTCGCCTTTCACCACCGGAAAGCTTGCTCACGTCCGCGTCACCAGGCGGAAGGCGGAGGGCATCCATTGCCGTGTCGAGCATCGTGTCGAGGTTCCAGGCGTCGACCGCGTCGATCTTCGCCTGCAGCTTCCCGAACTCGTCGGCAGTCTCATCCGAGTAGTTGGCAGCGAGCTCGTTGAAACGGTCAAGCAGATCCTTGGTCTCGCGGACCCCGTCCTCAACGTTGCCGCGCACATCCTTGCTCTCGTCGAGCTGGGGCTCCTGCTCCAGCATCCCCACGGTGGCCCCGTCACGGAGCTGGGCATCGCCCTTGAACTCGGTGTCGGTCCCGGCCATGATCCGCAGCAGCGAGGACTTGCCGGATCCGTTGGAGCCGAGGATGCCGATCTTGGCTCCCGGCAGGAAGTTCAGAGAAATGTCCTTGAGGACCTCCTTGTCGGGCGGATGAACCCGGGAGACCTGGTACATGGTGAAGATGTAGTCAGCCATCGGCACCGCACGATAGCCAGCCCACGCCCCCTTTGGTTCCGACCGAGGACATTCCTAATGTTTGAAGACATTGAAGGGGGGACCTCAACTTCTACATTCAGGCGATCGTTGCGGTGGTGGTCATCAACGATCCGATCACTCGCGGGATCTTCTTTCGGCAGCTCACCGCAGACGAGCCGGAACGTCGCGTTGAGTTCGTTCGGCGCATCACGATTGCGGTCGCAATCACCCTCTTCGGTGCGGCCCTGATCGGCAAGGAACTGCTCGACGTGATGGGAATCAACCTTGGTGCCTTCGGCATAGCCGGCGGGATCATCGTCACCCTGATGGGCTTCGAGATGCTGTTCGGCGGCGAGCCGAGCCGGGCCCAGGGTGGAAAAGAGTCCCGGGAGGTTCCCGAGTCCTTCGACGGCAGCGTGATCGTGCCTTATGCGATCCCGTTCGTTGCCGGCCCCGGTGCGATCACGACCGTCATCACCATCTCTTCATCGACTTCGGATAGCACCGGAACGATTGCCGCCCTGATCGCCGTCGCGATCGCCGTGATCCTGCTGCCGATCGGTCACCTGCTGGTGTCGAAGCACCTGAACCTCTCCGAGCAGGCTGAACAGATCGCGACCAAGATCGGCGGCCTCCTGATTGCCACGATCGGCATCCAGTTGATGCTCGGCGGCAACACCCGTTACTTCGAACTCTGATTCAGTCAGACGATTCAGCGCGGAGCGGCGGGACCAGCTTTCTGCCGATCACGGGAATGTTGAGGAAACCCTCGGTGGTTGCGTAGAGCAGGGCCACTTTCGGGGCGGCTTCGGCGTCCTCGAGGACGATCGACCTCGGCCACCAGTCGGGGTCGAACTTGGCGTTGAAGTCCCTGAGTGACTTGATCTGGAAGAAGGGGTTGAGCCAGGTTGCGAGGCGCTTGAGCATCCGCTGGCCGAAGGTCAGACGCTGGTTGTCGTCGAAAAGCCTTCCCCAGGCGGCGAAGTTCATCGAGAGCCGGCGGAAGCCTTGCTGGCCGAGGGTCAGGGCCGAGTTGGCGATCAGGTACTCCGTGGTCCCGTTCGGAGCGTCGGGATCCCGCTGCATCAGGTCGAGCGACCAGCCGGGATCGTCTCCGAAAACTGGCACCAGCCGGAGGAAACCGACCGGCTTGCCATCGGCCCCGTCGGCGATCGCCAGCAGGAAGTCGGGGTTCTCGCCTTCCACATCGGTTCCGAGATCCATGGTGAACCCCCGCTCGGAGGCGCCGTCCCGCCAGCGCTCCCGGATCGCGTTGAGCTGGCCGCAAAGCTCGGGCGTTGCCTCGGATTCCCGGATCATCCTGAAGGAACAGTGCTTGTCGACCTTGCGGACCGTCGAGCGGACCGACTTCATCCGGCTGCCCTCCAGCGTGAAGCGGTCGCAGGGGATGATCGCCTCGTCACCCAGGTAAACCGACCGGAATCCTCTCGACGAATAGAGGTCGAGGTCGGCTTCGCGGGCGGCGAGGAAGGCGACCTTCCAGTTGCGCTCGCGGCAGAAGGCGAGGAACTGGTCGAGAACCCGGTCCTTCGAGCCCGGGGCGCCGATCGGATCGGCCGCCACCAGGGCGTAGCCACTGATGTAGGTGAAGGCGATCATCGCGTCGCCGCGGGCGGTGAAAAAGTAGCTCTTGTCGGTGCGCAGGGCGAAGTAGTCGAGGGTGCCGTCGCCGTACTTGTGGACCAGGTCGGAGGCGCGCTCGCGGTCAGCGGTCGATGGAGCGGCCCGCAGGGCGACCGCCCGGAAGATCAGAAGGGCGAGAAGAAAGAGACCGGCGATCCCTAGCGCGAAGAGCGCAGCGGGGAAGAAGTCGGAGAAGAACCGACCCTCATAGGTGTAGGGCCCGTCGAAACCGGCCAGTCCGACAATCGTGGTCTCGAGCATCCCGCCGAAGGTGAGGGACTGCTGGATGTGGTTGCTCTCGAGGAGCATCGTGCCGAAGCTGAAAACGAGGGCTGCGACCAGATAGACCGGGATGAACCTCAGGGCGTCAAGCAGGGTTGCCGGATCCGGTCGGCCGCCGAAGGAGTCCCGGAACCAGGCCAGCGTTGCCAGCATGAACAGGGAATAGAGGACCACGATCGGGTCGGGTCCCTTGAGGGTGTGGACCACGGCCGCAATACCGAAAAGCAGGATCGCTACGAGCCAGGCGCGCCGCTTGCCGAGACTGAGCTGCTTGGCGATCACGAGCAGCACCAGGCCGACGACAACGGCGACCACGTGGCTGGTCACCCGGCCCGAGACCGACCCGAGGATCTCACCGAGTCCGAGCGAGCTGTCGAGCCCGGGAATCGCCGCCAGCAGGTAGGCGATCCCGGCGATACCCGTAAGCCAGGCGATTACCCTGCGAGCCTTCAGATTGGGCTCCGTGGTCAGGGCATGCCCGGGTGCCCCGCCCAGGCTGGCCGGACCGACATCTTCAATTCCGGGGAGCACCCCGGCCGCCTTGGCCGCCTGTTTCTCCGTGTCGATCGCTGCCGGGTCGGTGGGCGCGGTCGCCGACCGCAGGGCCATCTCGGCGGCGGTCGGCAGGGCAGCGCCCGTCAGCCGGGATCCGGTGCTCCCATCCTCCGGGCGCATCGCGGGGAAGAGCAGCACGTCGCGGATCGCCTGCTGCTCGCTGATCAGCATGATCAGGCGATCGAGGCCGATCCCCAGCCCGCCGGTCGGAGGAAGTCCGTATTCGAGGGCTCGGATGTAATCATCGTCGACGCTTTCGGCTTCCTCGTCGCCCTGCTCTCCGGCTTTGGCTTCCTCTTCGAAGCGGGCCTTCTGGTCGACCGGGTCGTTCAGCTCCGAGTAGGCATTGGCCAGCTCCCTTCCGGCAACTACAACTTCGAAACGCTCGGTCAGGTACGGGTCGTCACGGTGGACCTTCGCCAGCGGCGAGATCTCCTGCGGGTAGTCGCAGACGATGGTCGGCTGGATCATCGTGTGCTCGCAGCATTCGTCGGCGACCTCCGCCATCAGGCGACCGGCACCCCAGAAATCCTCGTACTCGACTTCATGCCGGTCGCAGATCGCCCGCGCCTCCTCGACTGGCATCGACGGATGCATCGTTTCGCCGGTCACGTCCTTGATCAGCTGGGCCATCGTTATCCGCTTCCAGGGAGCCTTCAGGTCCACCTTCTGGCCGTCGACGTCAACTTCGGTCCGGCCGATCGCCTCGATCGCGGCGTTCGAACAGATCGCTTCGACCAGGTCCATCATGTCGTGGTAATCGCCAAGTGCCTGATAGGCCTCGAGCAGGGTGAACTCCGGGTTGTGCCGGGTATCGAGACCCTCGTTACGGAAGACCCGGCCGATCTCGAAGACCCTCTCGAAACCGCCAACCACAAGCCGCTTCAGCGGCAGCTCCAGAGCGATCCGGAGGTACATGTCTATGTCAAGCGCGTTGTGGTGGGTGACGAAAGGCCGGGCGGCCGCGCCACCGGCCTGGGAGGCGAGGACCGGGGTCTCGACCTCAGTGAAACCGCTGTCGATCAGGGTCTTGCGGACCGAGGCGATCACCTTCGAGCGGATGTCGAAGACCGGCCGTACCGCCGGGTTGGCAATCAGGTCGAGGTAACGCTGGCGCAGCCGCGTGTCGGTGTCGGTCAGCCCTCTGTGTTTGTCCGGCAGGGCCCGCAGCGACTTCGAGAGCATCGCTAGCGAGTCGGCGGTTACGGTCAGTTCGCCGGAACGGGATGCCATCGGGCTGCCCTTGATGCCAACCCAATCGCCCCGGTCGAGAGAGCGGGCATCGGTCAAGCTCTGGGCATCCATCCGGTTCTTTTCGAAAGCGACCTGAACGGTTCCGGTCTGGTCCCGCAGACTGGCGAAGATGATCCCGCCGTGGTCGCGGATCAGCATCAGGCGACCGGCGATCGAGACCTTGTCTTCGCTGACCTGCCCGGGCCCGAGTCGGTCAAATCCCGAGAGCACTTCGGCGACCGTGTGGTCGCGATTGTAAGTCGGGGGATAGGGAGACAGCCCGCGCTGCCGGAGGTTCTCGACCTTCTCCAGTCGATGCTCACGCTCGAGCTCGACAAACGACTTCTTCGCGGGTTCCCGCTCTTCGCCGGTCTTGCTCATCCGCGCGGAGGGTATCGAGTGCCGCGGCATCCGGCTATAGGATCCCGCCATGGCGAAGCCCGACCGTCTCGGCAACATCCTCACGCAGGCCGAGCGGGACAGGAAGCGCCTCGATTCGACGGCATTCGGGCCGTTCTCACTGACCGCCCTCGGCATCGCCAGCGTGGTCGGGGCCGGAATCTTCGTGATCACCGGGACCGCAGCGGCCGAGCACGCCGGGCCGGCCGTGGTCATCTCATTTGTGATCGCCGGCATCGCCGCCGGTCTGACCGCCCTCTGTTATGCCGAGATGGCGGCGATGATTCCGATCGCCGGCAGCACCTATTCCTATGTTTTCGCCGCCTTCGGAGTCTTCATGGCCTGGTTCATCGGATGGGACCTCCTGCTGGAATACCTGTTCGCGGCATCGACGGTTGCGGTCGGCTGGGCCGGCTACGCGGTCAGCCTGCTCGATTCGGTCGGCATACATGTGCCCCATGACCTGGCCAACCCGCCGTTTGAAGAAGGCGGAATCTTCAACCTGCCTGCTTTCATCGTGGTCGTCCTGACTACCTTCCTGCTGGCGATCGGCACGAAGGAGTCGGTAAAGGCCAACAACATCATGGTCGCGATCAAGGTCGGAGCGCTGCTGCTTTTCGTGGCAGTCGGTGCTTTCCATGTCGACGCCTCCAACTGGTCCCCGTTCGTGCCTGCCAACACAGGCAGCTTCGGGGAATTCGGCGCCTCCGGGGTGATCCAGGCAGCCGGCATCGTCTTCTTCGCATACGTCGGGTTCGACGCTGTATCGACTGCCGCCGGCGAGTCAAGGAATCCGCAGCGTACGGTGCCGATCGGGCTGCTCGGCACGGTGATCATCTCGACCGCTCTCTATGTGGTCATCGGCCTGGTCATGGTTGGACTGGTGCCCTATTCGACCCTCAACGTGGCCGACCCGATCTCGGAGGCACTGAAGGCGGTGCCGGGCATCCAGTGGCTGGATGAGCTGATCAGTGTCGCTGCCGTGGTTGGCCTCTTCGCGACCGTGCTGGTCACCTTCTACGGCCAGACGAGAATCCTGATGCGGATGTCCGAGGACGGGCTGCTTCCGGCCCGCTTCGGCAAGGTAAGCCCCCGTTTCAAGACCCCCGTCTTTACCACGGTTGTCTGCGGAATCGCCGGGGCGATAATCGCATCGCTGTTGCCGATCACGGTCCTCGGTGAACTTGTCTCGATCGGGACCCTGTTTTCGTTTCTGCTGGTCTGCTCCGGCGTGCTCGTCCTGAGGAAGACGCACCCGGACACTCCCCGTCCATTCCGGGTGCCTGCGGTCAAGTTGGTCGCACCGCTCGGCATCGTCTCGTCGCTGGCCCTGATGCTCACTCTGCCACCCGATACCTGGATCAGACTCGGCGTCTGGCTGGTGATCGGCCTGCTGGTCTTCTTCCTTTACGGAAGGAAGCGGAGCAGGGAGATTATGTCCGTGATCGCTACCGGAGTGGAAGCGAACCGGGAAGCGGCGACCGAACCTAACCGGACTTCCTGAGTCTGGCTCAGGCCGGTGGTTCCGGGACCGGATCCGTTGCCGGTGGGGTCTCCAGAGGGCCCGACCTGGCCAGGACGACTAGCCCCGCGACCATGACGGCGAGCCCGAGGACCGCTACCGTCCCTTCGAGAAAGGTGTCATGGATCTGCTCCTGGAAGATCAGGACGCCGAGCAGCACGCTGACGATCGGGTCGAGCGACATCTGGGTCGATGCGGCAGGTGCCAGCGCACCGGTCTGAAGTGACTGCTGGCTGAAGGTCATGCCCACCCAACCGACCAGAACCAGGGCGTAGACATGCCAGTCGGTCACCAGCCCGACTATCCCGTCACCGAGGCTGTCGACGACGGTCATTGTCAGACCGGCACTGAAACCGAAGAGGATTCCGGCCGCGGTACCGAGCAGGGCGGCTTTCGGTGATGGCCTCCTGCCCCGGGCCGCGGTAACCAGAATCAGGCAGACAACCCCGCCGATACCGCCGCTGATCAGCCAGGCCGAGGTCGACGCGCTATCAACCCCATCCGTCGGGTTGGCCATGACCAGAAAGAAGATCAGCCCGCCGGTGACGGCGAGGGCGCCGAGGATATTCGTATGAGTGATTTTCCGGCCCAGGATCAGGAACCCGAAAGGCAGGGCAAACACGACAGCGGTGGCGAGCAGCGGCTGGACCACGGCGAGTTGGCCGAAGTGCAGGGCGGCGGCCTGGCAGAGAAACCCGAGCCCGTCGACCACGATCCCGAGCAGCCAGAGCGGACGCTGGGCCAGTTGGAGCAGCAGCCCGGCCTTCTCCGCATCTTCGTCGGGAATCTCCTGTGCCACCTTTTGCTGGATGACCGTGCCGAGGGCGAAGAAGACGGCGGCGAGTATTCCGAGGACGAACTCCATGGCGGATCAGCCTATTCGTCGGGACGGGGGTCAGCCGCGGCGCGGCCGGGTCCAGGCAAACACCCGCCGGTCGATCAGCCAGCCCGCCAGAGCGAACCCGATGCCGTAGCCAATGGCGTGCTGCATGTCGTACCAGCCGATTGAAAAGGCGAGCATTCCGACGAGGCCGATGATTCCGAGTGCGATGACCACCTGGTCGGCTCTGCTTCTCTCATCCTTCGGCGCGGCCAGGGCACCGGCCGTCATCGCCCCCAGGGTTGCCGCCAGGATGATCGAGATTCCGTAATCCGCCCGGGCGGCCGTGGCATCAGCGGACTCCGACCCCAGCCAGATCGCAACGCCAATCACGGCATAGGAAACAAGTGCCGCCCCGATGTGGCCGACGGCCGCACAGGACCACCACAGCTTTGGCCCGTGCCTCCAGATGACAATGCCAACCGCTGCCGCGAGCAGAATCAATTGGGGGATCTCGAGGGTCGGGACAACGGCCAGGGAACTGGTGATCAATAGCCACGCATCGCCGCCGCTTACCTCATCGGCGCTCGCATGCAGATCCGCACCGGCGATCCCCACCGCGATGACCGTGAGGTAGAGCACAGCAAAAGCGATCAGCAGTCGGTCGGACCAGTCCATTCCGACCTGGAGGTTATTGAGCAATGCGAATCACTCCCGTGACTACTTGTCAAAATGAAGAATTTCGCAAGTTGTGAGATAATTAGGCAAATGGTCCAGCAACTACATCAAGCGAAGGCCGATCTGTTTCGCAATCTCGGCCATCCCGCAAGGGTCAGGGTGCTGGAACTTCTGCTGGCAGGCCCACAGCCGGTCCATGAACTGCTTGAGGAAATCGAAGTCGAGCCATCCAACCTCTCACAGCAGCTCGCAGTACTGAGGCGGGCCGGGCTGGTCACCTCGACCCGCGAGGGTTCAACTGTGGTCTACACGCTGAGCAGTGCCGAGGTAGCCGCAATGATGGACGCCGCACGAGCCGTATTGACCAATGTGATCTCCGGCCAGCAGTCTCTGCTGATCGAGCTGGCCGCAGAAGCCGGCACCTGAATTTCAGGCGGTCCCGTTGACTGACGCGTTCATGACCCGCCTCCGGGCGCTATTGCCTACCCGTTCCGACTGGCAGGCAGTGAAGCGATCACCGCGCCGCGACCTGCTGGCCGGATTGACGGTGGCAGTCGTCGCCCTGCCGCTGGCCCTGGCTTTCGGCGCAACTTCGGGTCTGGGAGCGGAAGCCGGCATAGCCACAGCCGTTGTCGCCGGCGCGGTCGCGGCGGTCTTTGGTGGCTCGAACCTCCAGGTGTCCGGTCCGACCGGAGCGATGACCGTGGTTCTGGTTCCCGTGGTGCACCAGTTCGGGGCTACCGGCGTCCTGTTTGTCGGCTTTATGGCAGGCCTTGTCCTGATTGCTCTGGCCTGGGGCCGGATGGGGAGGTACGTGCGATTCCTGCCGGCTCCCTTGGTTGAAGGATTCACCGCAGGCATAGCCGTTGTGATCGCCCTTCAGCAGGTTCCTGCGGCCCTCGGCGTTCAGGCAAGCGACCAGGAACGGGTTTGGGCGGTCGCCTTCGAAGCAGCAAAGGACTTTGCCGCAGATCCCGTCCTGGCTCCGTTGCTGACTGCGCTCGCGGTTTGCGGAGTGATGCTGGTCGGGGCCCGCTGGCGTTCAGCATTCCCTTTCTCCCTTCTCGGCGTTGTCGGTGCGACCCTGATCTCGGTCGTTTTCGGCCTCGACCTTGTCCCGATCGGCGACCTGCCGTCCGGGCTGTCGGCTCCGTCCCTGAGCTTCTTCGAGTTTGATGCGGTGACGACCCTGCTACCGGCCGTGGTCGCGGTCACAGCGCTGGCCGCTCTCGAAAGCCTCCTCTCGGCGACAGTCGCAGACGGGATGAGCGTCGGCGAACAACATGACCCGGACCGGGAACTCTTTGGTCAGGGTCTCGCCAACCTCGCCGCGCCGGTCTTCGGGGGGATTCCCGCCACCGCCGCCATCGCGAGGACCGCGGTCAATGTCCGCGCTGGCGCCGGATCGAAATTGGCGGCGTTCACCCACTCAGTGATCCTTCTCGTGATCGTCCTGGTCGCCGCTCCGCTTGTATCTGAGATTCCCCTGGCCGCGCTGGCCGGCGTGCTGCTCGCCACCACTATCCGTATGGTCGAGGTCGGATCTCTCAGAGCGATGGCAGGTGCCACCAGGGGAGACGCGACGGTCCTGTTCCTGACCTTCTCGATCACAATCGTGTTCGATCTTGTCGCGGCGGTGGTGGTCGGACTGGGAGTGGCGATTGTGATCGCGCTCAGATCAGTCGCCAAGAGCGCCAGTCTCGAGGAAGTAACCCTCGACCACGGCGACCACTCGGCTGAAGAACGCGAACTCTTCGCCGAGCACATCGTCGCCTACCGCCTTGACGGGCCGCTGTTCTTTGCAGCCGCCCACCAGTTCCTTCTCGAGCTCGCCGAAGTCGCGGACGTTCGGGTAGTCATTCTCCGGATGGCCCGGGTTTCGACCGTAGACGCCACCGGGGCCAAGGTCCTGGGAGACGCCATCGCCAAGCTGGAACAACGCGGAATTGTCGTCCTGCTCTCCGGAGTTTCAGCCGACCACGGCGAAGTGCTTGATCGCCTCGGGGCAGCCGCGCATCTGCGTGAAGGCGGCAGGGTGTTTGAGGACACACCTGCGGCGATTCGCTACGCCCGCACCCTGGCTCTCGCGACTCCGGCCATGGTCTGAGCGGGCAGGCAGTGCCCGCCCGCTCATCACGCCTGCGTCAGGCGGCGGGCTTCTCGTAGACGGTGACCACGGCGGCGCCACCCAGCCCGATGTTGTGCTGAAGCGCCTTGCCAGCGCCCTCGACCTGACGGGCATCGGCGTTGCCGCGCAGCTGCCAGGTGAGTTCGGAGCACTGGGCGAGCCCGGTCGCACCGAGCGGATGCCCCTTCGAAATCAGGCCGCCCGACGGGTTGACCACGGTGCTGCCGCCATAGGTAGTGGCTTCAGCGTCGACCAGCTCGTGTCCGTGGCCTCGCTCGGCCAGGCCGAGAGCCTCGTAGGTGATCAGTTCGTTGGCGGAGAAGCAGTCGTGGAGTTCGACCACGTCGACCTCGTCGATCCCGGTGCCGGCCTCGTTCAGAGCCTGCTCGGCGGCAAGGCGGCTCATCTCGTAACCAACTAGGCTGATCGCGCTGTCATCATCGAAAGTCGCCTTGGTGTCGGTGACCAGGGCCTGTCCGGTGATCTCGATTGCCTGACCCCAGAGATCATGTTCGTCGAGGAACTTCTCCGAGGCGACGATCGCCGCACCGGACCCGTCAGAGGTGGGGGAGCACTGCAGTTTGGTCAGCGGGGAGTAGATCTCCGGTGCGTCCTGGATCTCCTGAAGCGTGTACTCGTCCTGAAACTGGGCATAGGGATTGTTGACCGAGTGCTTGTGGTTCTTGAAGCCGATCCAGGCGAAATGCTCCGGCTTCGAGCCGTACTTCTCCATGTGTTCGCGGCCAGCGGCGCCGAAGATCTGCGGGGCTGGCGGCGCGTCCTCCCAGGGACGGATCTGGGTCAGCTCCATGAAGTGCTTGTCGAGCGGCTGGGTGCGGTCGGTGTACTTCATGCCCAGTGAACCCTTTTCCATCTTCTCGAAACCGAGGGCGAGGGCACAGTCGGCAAGACCGCCCTTGACCGACTGACGGGCGAGGTAGAGCGCGCTGGAGCCGGTCGAGCAGTTGTTGTTCACATTGATGATCGGGATTCCGCTGAGGCCCAGCCCGTATACGGCCCGCTCGCCCGAAGTCGATTCTCCGTAGCAGTAGCCGACGAACGCGCTTTCGATCAGGTCATAGGAGATGCCCGCGTCCTCGAGTGCCTTCTGTCCGGCCTCGAGCGCCCAGTCGGGGTAGTCGCCTTCCTTGGTTCCGGGCTTGTCGAACTTGGTCATGCCGACCCCGATAACGAAAGTGCGGTTCATCTGCTCCTGCTCTCCTCAGTCGGTTGCCGGGACTGGCGTTGCCGTGTCCTCGGCATGGAATTCTGTCAGGAGTTCTAGTTCCCGGTCCTTCTTGGGGAAGGCGAAGAAGACGACGAGTGCTCCGAGGGCGATCGCACCGATCCCGACGAGATAGGCGGTGTCGCTGCCACTGAGGAACGCGGTCTGCGCGGCGTGCACGATCTGCGGGGCGTACTGGGGGTGCTGCTCGGCGACCGTAACGGCGCTGCCGAAGGACCGTTCGAGCTGGGTCTCGACCGAGTCGGTCACGTTCTTGCTCGCTTCCGGATTTCCCGCGATCTGGGAGGCGAACGAACTCGCGTAGGCGGCGGTCAGGACGGAGCCGAGGATCGACTGCATCAGGGCGCCGCCGAGATCCCGTTGCAAGTCGGCGGTGCCGGATGCCATGCCGGCCCGGTCAACTGGGACCGAACCGGTAAGGGAGTTGGAGGAAGGCGTGCCGGCCAGACCGACCCCGATGCCGACCGGGAGATAGCCGAGAAGAACCTGCCAGTAGGCCGCGTTTTCATCCCAGAGCAGCAGCATGAAGATGAAGCCGAGCAGGCAGAAGGCGAATCCGCAAAGCAGCGTGAAACGCGAGCCTCGGGATTCGACGAGCTTGGCCGAGCGGGGGGCGGCGACGATCATGCCCAGGGCGGCCGGCAGGATCGCGAGGCCAGCGTCCAGGGTCGAATACTCGAGCACGTTCTGCAGATACTGCTGGCCGATGAACATGGCCGCCATCAGGGTGCCAAAGACGATGATTCCCGCCGTGCCCGCCACCCAGAAGGTTCGCCTGGACGCAATCTTCAGGTCATAGAGCGGGTTCCCGACCCGGCCCTGGCGACGCTGCTGGAGGAAGAAGGCGACGCCGGCTGCGAGGCCGATCGCGGCCATCGCCACGGTTGTCGATCCGTAGCCGGGCATCGAAACGAAGTTGATTGCCAGAACGACGCCGCCGACCATCAGGATCGAGAAGATGCCACCGAGGTTGTCGACCGGGTTGGTGGTTTCGTTGACATGCGAGGGGATGAACCTGATCGCCATGACCAACGCGACGAGGGCCAGGGGCAGGGTGATGAAGAAGACCGATCCCCAATCAAAATGTTCCAGCAGGGCGCCGGAGATTGCGGGGCCAAGTGCCGAGATGCCACCACCGATACCTGACCAGAGCGCGATCGCGCGGGTCTTGCTCTTCCCGGCCCAAAGCGCGGTTATGAGAGCCAGAGTGGTGGGGAAGGCCATGCCGGCGGCGAGTCCGCCGATGAATCGGGCGACGAAGAGGACTTCGATGTTCGGTGCAAAGCCGGCGAGCAGGGCGGCAGGGATCGCCACCGTGGTACCGACCACCAGCATCATCTTGCGGCCGTATCTGTCGCCCAGGGCCCCGAGGTAGAGGACCGAGGAAGCGAGACCAAGGGAGAAGCCGACCGCGACCAGGTTCAGGCCGGTCTGGCTGGCGTCGAGGTCCTTGCCGATGTCCGGCAAGGCGACGTTGGCGACGGCGAGGTTCAGGTTCGCTACGGCGGCGACCAGGATCAGGGTCAGCAGGACGAGAGCCGGTTTGTTCGGCGCGCCTCCCTTATCGGCGGTTGTCATGGCCGCATCCTAAACGCCGAATCAGCGGCACTCTAGTCTGCATTGGGTGAAAGTCGAAATATTCTCCGACATCGCCTGCCCCTTCTGTTACATCGGGACCCGCCAGTTTGCAGCGGCCCTCGACGGCCTGCCGGACACCGGTGAAATCGAATTGACCTGGCGCAGCTTCCAGCTGGACCCGACGGCGCCTCGCCGCAGCGAGGGGGATTTCTACGACCATCTGACCCGGAAGTTCGGAATCTCCCGTGATGAGGCACGCACGATGAACGACCGGGTCATCTCGATGGGTCACGAGTCGGATGTCGAGTTCGACTTCGAAAGCGCCTTCGCGGTCAACACCTTTGACGCCCATCGCATGCTTCAGCTGGCCGGCCAGGCCGGCCAGGCCGGGCAGGAGGCCGTGCTGGCCGACGATTTTTTCGGGGCCTACTTCACGGGTTCTTCGGATCTTTCAAATCCGGCCGAGCTGGTTCGTCTCGCCGTGGCAGCGGGGGTGGATCCGGACCGGGCCGCAGCGGTCGCCGCGGGTGACGAGTTCGCCGAGCAGGTAAGAACCGATCAGGAACTGGCCGGGATTCTCGGAATAACCGGGGTGCCCGCCTTCGTCTTCGACCGGGCGACGGCTGTGTCAGGAGCCCAGCCGGTCGAGGTCATGAGAGAGGCAATCGGCCGGGCGCTTGAACCCGCCGCCTGAGATGTTTCCCCCGGAATGAGTCAAATGCGAAATGTTGGGGCCCCGTGACCGTCAGAGAAACAAAGCTCCAGGCCTCGCTCGCCGAGCCTGAACTGTCCGAAGACTCGGGTCCGGTCCGGGCGCTCCGTCTCGGCATCAGAACCTTCCTCGGGAAGGGACGGATCGACATGTCGGCCATGGCCCGGGAGCTGGACATCAACCGGGCCACCCTCTACCGGTGGGTGGGCTCCCGTGACCAGTTCATGGTCGAGATGATCTGGTTCCTTTCGATCCTGAGTCTCGACCGGCTCGAGGAGGAAATCGATTCGGTTGGTCCCGACCGGATCATCGAGATGACTATCGCATTTTCTGAGCAGGTGATCGAAAACCCGGGAATGGAGCACTGGCTGGCCACCGAAGGTGAGTCGGCAATGTCTCTGCTCACCCGACACGAGTCGGGCTATCAGCCACGACTTATCGCCTGGGTCGAGGACTCGATCCACCGCCAGATCAGGGACGGCAACATGACCCTGCCGGAAGGGGTCGAGCCATACGAACTTGCCTACGTGATCGAGCGGATGATGGGCGGATACATCTACCTGGACCTGATCACCGGCGAGAAGCCGGACGCACGCCGGGCCGAACCGCTGCTCAGGATGCTGCTCCGCTCCGCCGGATCCCCCTGATCCGGGGTTCAGTTCGTCTTCAGCCAGTCGACGATGATCCGGCCGATCTCTTCGCCGTGGTCCTCCTGCAGGAAGTGACCGGCGTCCTCGATCACCTTGATCGGACCGGAGGCCGGGAAGAGCATCTTGACCGCATTGCCAACCGGGTCCAGCGGCAGGGCCGGGTCCTTGTCTGCCCAGAGAACCAGTGACGGGCGGTCGTCCTGCATCAGGTATTTGGCGGCTGCCTGTCCTTCGGCCGCGCCCGGATCTTCCGGGGTGACCGGAACCATCGGGGGGAAGGTCCGGATGCCGGCCTTGTAGTCGACGCCGGGGAAGGGTGCTTCGTAGGCGGCAATCACATCGGGCGGGACCTCGGAGTCGCAGCCACCCTGGATCGGCATGGCGACCCGGACGTCCCGGTGGGAGGCGATGAAGTCGCGGAAGTGGTTCCAGTTGTCGGTCATTTTCTGGTAGCCGGTGAACAGGCCGGTGTCCATCGCGATCAGACGGGAGAAGCGTTCAGGCACTTCGATCGACGCGGTGCGCAGACCGATCGGCCCGCCCCAGTCGTGACAAACCAGGGTCATCTCTCGCAGGTCCAGTTCCTCGAGCAGGCTGACCACGGCGGCGGTGTGGCGATCGTAGGTGTACCAGTCGTCATCTACCGGTTTGTCGGAGCGGCCAAAGCCGGGCAGATCGGGAACGATGCAGCGGTATCCGGCCTCGAGCAGAGGGCCCATGACCTCGCGCCAGAGGAAGCCCCAGGTCGGTTCACCGTGGAGCAGCAGCACCGGTTGGCCCTCGCCCTCGTCGATGTGGGCCAGGCGCATGCCCTCCCATTCCCGGTAGACCGGTTCCCAGGGGAAGTCCGGTATCTCGGCGAAGCGTCCTTCAGGCGTGCGCAGGATCTCCATGGGTGCGGAGCCTACCCCGATTGAATTGGACCGGCGGCGCCTATAGGTTGCAACACGTGGCTGAAAAGAAGAGCGGCTCCCTCGTCCTGGCAGCAATGATCTTCTCCGTGTCGATGACTTTCATCGACCAGACGATCGTCTCCATCTCGATCCCCGAGATCCAGCAACACCTCGGCCTTTCGGAGACCGGAGTCCAGTGGATCGTCAGCGGCTATCTGCTCGCGATGGCTGCGTTCTTTGCACTCGGCGGAAAACTGGCGGATGTGCTGGGGCGCAAGACGATGCTCGTGATCGGCATCCTGATCTTCACGGTCTGTTCGGCCCTCTGCGGGGCCACCCCCGAGAGCGACATCGCGGAAACCTGGATCATCGTCTTCCGCCTGATCCAGGGTGCCGGCGCCGCAATCATGTTTCCCGCGGCTCTGGCAATCACGATCGCCGCATTTCCGATCGAGAAGCGTGGCCGGGCCCTGGCGATCTTCTTCGGCATCACCGGTGCCCTGACCTCGGTCGGTCCGATTGCAGGCGGCTACCTGACCGAGTGGACCTGGCGTTCGATCTTCTGGATCAACATCCCGATCGCCATCATCTCGCTGATCCTGATCTACCTGTCGAAGCCGGACAACAGGAAGACTCCGCAACCGATCGACGTCAAGGGTGCGGTAATCATCGCCCTCGGCATGGGATTGTCGGTGCTCGGCTTCCAGCAGTCGGCGATCTGGGGCTGGGACAACCCCCTGACCTGGATCTGCATCGTGGCCGGCATCGCGATCCTGGCCGGATTCGTGGCCTTCGAGAAGCGTCAGAAGTTCCCGCTCATGCGGGTGGCGATATTCAAGGAGCGGGCCTTCACTGCGGACAACCTGGTGCTCTTCTTCCTCTCGATCGCCTTCGTTCCGCTGTTCTTCTTCGCCAGCATGTACTCGCAGATATCGCTCGGCTGGGACGCGTCCAACGCCGGTATTTTCCTGCTGGTCTTCTTCGGCGGTTTCGTGGTCGGGGCCCAGTGGGGCGGCAAGATCCTCGACAGCAAGGGTGCCAAACCGGCTGCTGTCATCGGGTCGATTCTGGCTGCGGTCGGCTTTTTCCTCTGGGCGGGGCAGGTGACCGATCTCTCCGCCGGACTTGGCGGCCAGTGGATCTACATGGTCCTGGCCGGTGCGGGCGTCGGGCTGCTGCTGGGTCCGGTCAGCACCGACGCGATCAACCGTGCCCCCAACACCAGCTACGGCGAGGCGACCGGCATCACCCAGACCGTGCGGAACTACGCCGCGGCGTTTGGCCTGGCGGTACTCGGCACAGTTCTAACCACCCAGAATCGTTCGAATGTCGAGGAGAAGCTTGGGGCACTCGGCGAACCGACTGCCGAGGCCGACAAGATCGCCCACGCAATGACTTCCTCCGGCGGGGGCAGCAAGGAAGCGATAGCCGGTCATGTCTCGGGAGAAAAGGCCGACGAGATTTTCGCGGCCCTGCAGGTAGCTTTCGCCAGCTCGACCTCGACCGTTCTCTACATCATGGGCGGGGTAATGGTCGCCTGTTACCTGGTCTCCCACTTCGGCATGGTCGGCGGCAAGATGAAGGAAATAATCGCCGACGAAGGCGAAGAGGCCGAGGCGGCAGCGCCGCCGGTGGAGTCAAGCTGACTCAGAGCGGGGCGGGAGGTTCGTCGTCTTCCGGTAGTTCGTTTCGCTGCAGATCGGTCAACTGGTTGTAGAGGGCGGCCGAACCGATCGCCAGGACCGGGGTGCTCAGCAGGTTGCTGAGGAAACTGCCCACGGCGGTGCCCAGCGCCCCGGCACCGAAAGGGAGCGAGATCAGGAGCGCAAGCCCGAACAAGACCAGGCTCAGCAAAGCGAGGACGAGCAGGTAGCCGAAGACCTGCCAGGCGGTGTCCTTGACAAGGTTGAAGCTGCGGCCGAATGACTGAAAGACGCTGATCCGTTCGACCAGTACGGACTGGCCCGCCACGGAGAGCAGGGTGAGGATGATCAGGCCCGGGACGATCAGGGCGAACAGTCCGGCCAGGACGGCCAGCGCGGAAAGCAGGCTGACCCAGATCAACCTGGCCAGAACCGGTCTGACTGCCGCCCACGGTTCACCGAGGCCCTCGGCCTTCCCCGGCAGGCAGATCATGGCGGCGACCATCCCGCCATAGACAGCTCCGAGCAGGATCGTGATTCCCAGGGAAATCGCCAGCCCGGCCGGACCAGCCAGGTCGAGCAAGGCCGAAATAGCGTTCAGGGCGGCGAAGGCGAGAGTCAGCCGGATTATCAGGGTCCGGTTCTCTTCGAAAGAGACCCGGGCCGCCTGGATGGTGTTGCCGACTCCGAGTTTCGCCTGGGACATGGGCGCCCACCCTACTTGCAAGGGCTGTCTCTATAGTTTCCGGACCCACCTTGAGAAGCGCCCCAGGCGCGTCCGGGATGACGCACGGAAGGACCGTGCAGCCGTCATCGGGCCGAAAGGGAATGAACCGGATGACCGCCCCCGGCACAGACAATCCCGAGAAGATCAGGATCACGCCCTTCTGGGTCGCTGTGGTGCTGGGCGCGCTGGTGATCGGAATCGGCGCAGGCGCAGTCGTTTACCGCCAGTACCGGATCGACCAGAACAACGAGAAGGCGTCAAAGGCAAAGAAGAAGGAAGACCTGAACGCCTTCGCCCCTGTCGTCGGCGCCGATGCCGGTGACGGGGCCCCGGGCAAGAAATACGACGCGCAGTTCAATACTTCTTCGATGTGGCCGGAGTTCAACCCGAAGCGCCACTACTACGTGACCCGCTGCGTCCCGGGACGGGTGAATGTCCAGGTCCGCTCGATCCCCGAGGTAAAGGTCAAGGTCTGGGCCAATCCGGCAACTGCCGGCCGCTATGCGGCCGAGGCCCGCCCGCTGCCCGGCCAGGACTTCGAAGTGAAGATCATTCCGGAACAGGGTCCGGTCGAGTCCTACAAGGTGCGCTGCCTGCCTTCCGATTTCCCGGAGTGGCGCTACAAGCGATTCGCCAAGCCCCCGAAGGGCAACTTCATGGTGACTGCCTACCTCAAACCGGGCGAGAAGGCCCGCGCCTGGATGATGGTTTTCGATCAGGACGGCACCCCTCGCTGGTGGTACAGCACTCCGACCAACACCCTCGGCGGCCAGATCCTTGCCGACGGTACGGTCCAGATCCCCCGCGGTTTCGCTGACGG